>JAENZW010000023.1 GCA_016841065.1 Actinomycetota bacterium | reverse complement strand
ATCGTCCGCGTGCATCGCGATGGGGGCGCCGAACTCCGCGTGCAGGTAGGCGCAGTTGCCTGCGTGGTCGGTGTGCGCGTGGGTCAGCACGATGAGCCGGAGCTTGCCGGGTTCGCAGCCGGCGCTCTGCAGGCGCGCGACCAGCTCCTTCCGGCGAGGCGAGAGCCCCGTGTCCACCAGGACGAACCCGCCGCCCGACTCGATGAGGTAGCAGTTCACGCTGAACAGATAGCGCAGCTCGATCTGTGTGATTGCCGAAGACATGTCCCTAGTCTCCACGTTTCCGTGAGTCTCGTTGCTGCCGGCGGACGCTACGTGCCGGACAGCGTTCTGACGATGTTCTCGAGCACCGTCTCGGGCTCGGCGATTATGCCGGTGAGGACGAGGAACACGAGGACGATGAATACCACGAACAGGATACCCAGCGCTTTGAGGGCGAGTGCATGCCAGTCTCGTTGGCCGTCCACTGGTTCCGATGAAGCCATGACGTCCCCAACCGCCCGTCGATAGCGCCTGCCGGAAGACGGATTCGCATCCGCCCTGTCTTGTCGAGGGTAGCGCTCCCGTCGGCCGTTGTCTGCCGGGTTGTCGCTCGCGCCTCGCGACGGGACTACACTTGTCCGCGCCAGCGGCCATCGGACTGCGCACCGGAGTTCCATATATACACTGGCGCTTGCATCGCTTCTTGCTTCGGCATGTATGTGCTTGGTGATGGGACACGCGATCGTCGCCCCGCGCGAGTCGTTCCTACGCAGGAAGTCGGGCACCTGGCTGATGATAGCCGGGGCACTCTCGTTCGTGCTACGCGGCGTGGTTGGTCACGTCCGCGGGCGCCTTGCTCGCCGGCATGGAGGTCTGGAACGCCGGGAAACCCGGTTGGCGACCAGGATCGTCGCCGACGGCCCATGACACATCGGCAGCCGGACGGGCTCGCGCACTGATCCCCCTGATGCTTCGAGCATCCCGTCATGCTTGCCTACTGATAGACCTTGCCACCGTGTTTGAGCCACCCCGGCTGGTGCACGCCGTCCGGGTCGTGGTGCGTCCAGTGAACGACACCACCTTCGTCGTTCCATTCGTATACGCCGCTGAACTCAACGGAATCCCCAGTCCGCAGCGATGCAAGCCGCGGCGCGACATCGATGTTGTGGGCGATCAGCAGGGTCTGCCCGGAGGAGAGGGCCAGGATGAAGCGCTGATGACGGGCACCGTCGCTGTCGTCCTCAAGGATTCGAGTCACTATGCCGACGCCGGTCAACTGCACGCCGCTCTCTTGCTCCTGGTAGGCGCTCGCAGCGTCCTGGTCGCCAGATCGCTCGGATTCCTGCGCCATGTCGGGCTGCGCGCAGCCAGCCAGCAGCGTCACGAGGAGGATCAGCGCGAATGCGTACTTCGTCATGCGATTCTCACTCCGACGGACTCCCCACCAAGGTATCGCAGTTGGCGACGGCCAACGCATGACGGCGTTTCCAGCTTCAACGTGCGATCGGCACCCATCTAGTTGAGCTGCAACGAATCTAGCACGCTCACGCCAGTCTCCCAGTCAGCCGATGGCTCGTCGGCGGTCTCACGGCAGCCGACGGGTTCCACGCGCCATCCTCGGTGAGTAGCATGATGAAGACTAGCTCTTGGCTTTGGACTTGTTCAGGGTCACGGCGGCGCGAACGAGGGATTTCAGCGCCTCCTCGTCCATCTTCTCGCCCTCGTGGAAGTCGATGGCACGCCTTGTGTTCCCGTCAAGACTGGAGTTGAAGAGGCCCGAAGGATCCTTCAGGGCCGCCCCTTTGGCGAAGGTCGTCTTCACGTGGTCCTTGTAGGTCTCGCCTGTGCAGATCAGTCCGTCGTGATACCACGCTGGAACGCCTCGCCATTTCCACTCCTCGACGACTTCGGGGTCGGCGTCCTTGACCACGGTACGGAGCTGGCTGAGCATTTCACCCCGCCAGTCGCCTAGCTCCGCGACCCTCTCGTCTATCAGCTCAGTAGGAGACTTGCTTCCATGCGACCCGCTCTTCTCCACGCTCATTGTTCTTCCCTAGTCCCGAGGCTTTGACGAATAGAGGCAACAGTCGTCGTGCCGATTCCAACTGGAGCTGTGGTTGACCAACGGTGCTCTAGATGCGTCCTACCCCAAAGCGGGCGCCGCGAGTCCTCTGGGACCGGCGCGGCTGCGCCCGGTGGGTGGCCGCCGGCGTGCCGTGAGACTCCGAGCGTGTGGCGGTTTGGACACTGAGGCGCTCGGGCAAGATGCACGAATGCGTGGGGTAGCCGGACTCAATCGACAGTCCGCGCGGCGGTCGGACTCGAGCCCACGAAGGGCAAGACACGGGAGGCAGGAGCATCTATGGCTGAGCGCAAGGCGGGCAAAGGGGCGACGCCGAAGAAGGCCGCGAAGCCAGCTGCGAAGAAGACCGACGGCGAGGCCGTAGCGCTTGCGAAGATCGCCGCGATGCCGGAACCCTATCGCGCCATGGGCGAGCGCCTCCACGCGCTCATCCTGCGCAGCGCGCCCGTGCTCCAGCCGACCACGTGGTATGGCATGCCGGCGTACGCAAAGGACGGCAAGGTCGTCTGCTTCTTCCGCGCGGACAAGTACATGACGTTTGGCCTCACCGACAAGGCGAACCTCACGCTCGACGAGGGCGCGCTGCACCAGCTCCGCGGATAACCGAGTGCCCGAACTCCGTCAACGACGCGATGGCCGCATCCAGCGAGTTCTCTTTGACGAGAACGTAGTCCGTATCGAACGTCGAAACGGCGAAGATCCCGATATCCGCATCTGCCAGTGGCTCGGCGATCGACAGCAAGATTCCGGTGAGACTGAAATCCATGGGGCCAGCAACCTTGAGGGCGCGCCACCCAGGGTCCGACCTGACTCCATCCGGAACCGCCCGCTGCTCGCATACGACGGAGGTTTCGTCCGCAGTCGAGGAAACCGACGAGAACGAACCTGTGGTGGCCCACTCAGGAAGCGCGCTACCCGCGGGCAGGCGGCATATGGCGAACTGGCCAGCGAGTAGCGTCAGGTGCAGCAACACGAATCCCCAATCGAGGATGCGACTACCAGTCAAGTACGTCGAACCGAGCTTGTGCTTCAGCTGCGCACGAGATCACGACGCTAGCTGATTGGGCCTCGATCAGTTGGAGTGTCCACGTGCGCAGCGATACGGGCCTTCGCCGCTGCGAGCGACTCGTCGGACCACTCGTCGACCTCGCCATCGTACGAGAAGTACTCCGCTGAGAACTCGGTTGCGAAGCGCAGACCGTAGTACGCGTCGATCTCAAGGCGAGCGGGGCCGTCTTTCTGGAGCCAGCGGTCCAGGATGGCTACTTCGATGGTGTCAGAGAGTTCGAATCCGACAATGACCTCCGAGCGCCAGTCGCCCGTCTCGAACGCCTCCGCGTTCTCCAGTACGAACTCGCCGAGTGCATCGACGGTCTCCCGCGGCAGCATGCCAATCACATCCATGATGTAGAACTCGAAGAAGAAGTCCATCGGCTTCTCCTGGTTCATGTAGGGTTCGAGCGCCGAGTAGACCTCGGTGAGCGACATCGGAAACGGCGAAGTCTGCCGCACCTGGGGTGAATCGCCCTTGCGATCGAATGGGTTCCACATCCAGACGGTCCTTCTGTCGTGTTGCCTGGCTTGTAGCGCTTGAGCAGACGCTCAGCGCTTCCTTGTCATTGTAACCATGCGGCACTGCTCTGCTTCACGATGAGACTACCCGAGGAAGCGCCTGCGTAGCGCCGCCTGAGTCACGAGGTCACTCATCTGCGATGTCTCCTCGTCGCGGAGCGCGCGGTGCATCTTGCGCACGAGGTCAAGGTGTACCGCGTCTTGGGAGAAGCCGAATCCTGCTCGGTCCAGAGCGTTTCGCAGCGAATCCGTCATCAGGGGTCCATCGAAATCGGTGAAGCACAGTGCTTCGCTGATCTTTGCCTCGAACGAAGGGTAGACCTCATGCACCAAGGCGAGGTCACTGTCCGTCAACGCGTCAAAGCCGATGAGCTCCGGTGGCAGACCGAACGAGTACAGCGCACAGGTGAACGAAATCGCTCTCGGCAGCGTCACTTCGCCGAGTTCGCGGGCGTACCCGAACAGACCTATATGCAGCTTGCGGGCGCGCCGCGCAGGCACGTACTTCGCCATGCGATTGATGTGAGGGGCCAACTCGACGATTCGCTTGCGATACGCCTCGCTGTAGCGTTCGATGATCGGCAAGGCTCGCTCGACGTCAACAGGCGTCGGGGATCCGATCTCCCGTTCCTTCAGGTGATCGCATGCAGCCTTGACCTGGTCCGAGGGGTAGTCGAACTTGAACGCCGACTGAATGCTGAATGTCACCACGCTCGGGTACTCTTTTCCGACGCGTTCGGCCGTGAGGGGCGACAGACCTCCACGAAACGGGGCCGAACCCATGCCGAGGATCGGGTGCAGCCGCACACCCGTGCGTTCGGACAACTCACCCAATCCCGCGAGTGCGATCTTGTTCGAGAGCGCGGCGGGCACCAGGCCGTAGTTCATCGCGGTATCGGAGCGCGCCAGGAACACCCGCTGATCCTCGACGTCCTTGTCTCGGAGATACTCCTCGACGATCTCCGCCGTGAGCAGCATCGTCGGCACATCCTCGAACAGCGGGATCACGTCGACGTGCTCCGGGCGGAACTCGCCGATCCACTCGGCGATGGTGATGTCGTCATTGCCGAAGCTGGTGTGTTGGCGCCCGACGATGTGGTCCGCGTAGTAGCGATAGATGCGGTCGATACATCGCGCCGAGGTCGCCATCGGCAAGATGACTTCGAAGATCGGCGCAACGTCGCGACCGTAGAACAGCCGAGCGGCGTCGTAGGACCGGGGTATGCTCTCCAGGGTCTCGAGCAGAACCTTGGCCTCTGTGGTCTCTACGGTCGGGTTGGGCACCCGCAGTGTCAGCCGAAGGTCTTCGCCGAGCACGTTGTCCTTGAAGTACTCCGGGTAGAACGACAGCAGTTTCTTGACGACGTAGGTGTCGATCTCCTTGCCCTCGACATCCCACATCTGTTCGTCGCACCCCAGGTGGGAGTAGGCGTAGAACGCCTCACGAATTTCGTCTTCACCAGCAAGCACGGACGACGTGGCGAAGAACGGAACGGTGGCGTTGTCCGGGTGCTGCGTGCTCATGCAACGAGGGACGCGGGGCATGTCATCTCCCTGTAGCCGGATTCTGCTGTCTATTGTCGCACGGTCAGTCGTGCGGGCCGCGGTTGACTGTGCCGCCAGACTTCGTCGGATTGCCCGGGTACCTTGTGTTCGTCAGATTGGGGTCGTCCATGATCGGGCCGGTCGGTTCCACCACGTAGATTCTGCCGGGTCCCTCGCCGATGGCCAGCTCCGCCCCCCAGGTGGCTGCATCCAGGGTGCCGGTCAGGTAGACGTAGGTCGTCGTATTCCTCTTGCCGAAGTTTGAGGTGTGGCCGGCCTCGATCAAGTCTCCGGGTTTCAGGTCAGCCCGTGTACCGTGTTAGAGCTGCTGCGAAGTCACGTCGTCGGTGGCTGCCACCGACCCGCTCCTTTCATGCGGTGCTGCCGCGCGATGCACCCACCCGCAATGCTGTGAGGCGCGATGGTTCTAGTACGTCCTTCCCGTGCCCTCGTCCGCGTCCCAGATGTGGCACACGGAGCAGACGTCGTCCGACGACGGGTCCTTGGCGGGGATGCCGGTCCAGACATCCTCCATCTCCTCCACCGCCCTGAGGAGCTTGGAGTAGCCGGGGTTGCTGTGCGGGAAGCTCTGCACGTGGATACCGACCGCTCCTCGCGCAGGAAGGGAGTTGTCGTACCAGGCGGAGTGGCAGTCGTTGCACCCTGAAGACGGCATCCACGCGTAGGCTACCCCGAGTCCGAAACGATCGGGGTAGTCGGGGGGGACGAACGACCCGCCGTCGAACCCGATCCGCATGGGGTGGGTGCGATACCCGGTCGCGCTGACGGTCTCTGTGGACGTGTGTGCGTAGTTCTGGTGACACTTGGTGCAGAAGGCTGTCAGCTGCAGGTCTCGCTCCCAGAAGTGTAGTCCCCAGTCACTTGCGCCGGCGGTGCCGCCTGTCGTGATGGTCTCCTCGTCCCCTGCAGAGGCGTTGGCAACGAGTTCGGTCTGGTAGCCGCCGGCACGCAGGATCTTCGTTTCAAGGCCCTGATCGCCGCCTATCGTGTTGGCGCCGTGCACCGAGTGACAGTCGGCGCACGCGACGCCGCCGCCACCATCGTACTGGTGTCCGTAATCGTCCTCTACGAGGTAGGCATCAGGGTCGCCACCGTAGATGACGATGCCGCCGAGAGTGGTCGTGATGTGACAGTAGATGCAGGCGTTCGCGCGGGTCGTCGGAAGCAGCAATTCCCCGTTCGGGTTCGCATTGTGCACGGCGTGGCACACCGCACACTTCTGGGTCGTCAGCCGGTAGTCCTTGTGTGGCGTGCCGAGCGAACCCGCGTTCCCTCCGGCAGGATCCCAGTCCCAGTACGGGTTGCTGGTTGCCTCTCCGGTCTCAACGATCACGAACTCTGACATGGAGCTGGCGGTCCCGTACACACGGTTGCCCACGGTGTCGACCGAGGTCGTGATGTCCTCCCACGCAGCGCCGTTCCAGTGCAGCATCTTCAGATCAGCCTCCGCGACAGGACCGTCCAAGTTGCGCCAGTTAGGGACGTTGCTGTCGTGGTACGTGATGCCAACCGTGAAAGTCCCTGCGTAGCTCGCGGCTGTCCACAGGTCATAGAGCGTCTGTTCTGTCACTACGTAGCCGACCGGGGCGGGGTTGACCGACTCCATACGGAGCGTCGCCCTCAGCGCAGGGTCGTTGTCACTGTAGGCGGGTTCCACCAGCGAACTGAACGTGAGACTCACTGCGCCGTCCCAGTATGTCAGCGGACTGCTGCCAGCTGGGAACTCGTGGATCACGACTCCGAGCGTGCTGCCCTGCCACCCGCTCGCGATCACGTCTCCTGAGACGGAGATTCCCGGACCGTACCCGGTGTTCACAGGAGGATATGCTGTCCACGAGAGTCCGGATCCCGCCCACGCGAAGGACTGCGTCGAGGCGGCCTTGGGGGCGACGATCTTCCCGCCGTCCAAGTCGACGGACCGGCCCAACCCGTTGCCGACCCATCCTCCTACAGGACTGGAGAGCTTCGTCGGGCCGGACCACGATGCCCCCGAACCCGAGTACACGTAGATCGCTCCCCCGTCACTCCAGGGGTCATCATGGAACGGAGCGCCGATCGCGATGGTGGTCCCGTCCAACGCCACGTCCGTGCCGAACTCATCTCCGGCAAGCGTGCTCGCGTTCGTCAGCTTCGCGCGCTGCGTCCAGACCCCTGCCGAGCGCGTGAACACGTACGCAGAGCCGGAGGCCGCACCGCTGTCGTTGTCGTTGGGCGTGCCCACGAGGATCGTGTCGCCGTCGATGGCGACCGAGGCACCGAACAGGTCGCCCGCGAAGCCGTCCGAGGCGGCGAGCTTCTGCTGCTGCGTCCAGTCCGAACCTGACTTCGTGAATACATACACGGCTCCGGGCGAGGAGTCCCCGTTCTTGTGGGCAGCGCCGACGACTGCCGTGTCACCGGAGACAGCAACGGAGAGTCCGAACCGATCGCCGGCGAGCGGATCGGACGGAGTCAGGGCGGCTCCCGTGCTCCACGATGCGCCGGAGCGTACGAATGCGTACGCCGTGCCCGCATTGGAGCCGGAACCATCATCGCCGTCCGCGCCTACGATGGCGTTGTTCCCACTGACAGCCACGGCCACGCCGAAGCGGTCGTTAGCCTGCGAACTCGAGTGCGTGAGCTTGGCTTGTTCGGCCCACCGCGTACCGTTGTGGATGAAGATGTACGCCGCACCGGAGCTGGAACCGCCCGAATCCTCATCAGGGGCCCCCGCGATCACGGTGACGCCATCGATGTCGATGGACTCGCCCAGATTGTCGCTAGCCACGCCGTCGTGTGCTGGCAAGCGCGCAATGCGGGGAATCTGATAGTCCGCGAATGCGGCACCCCCAGATGCCCCAAGAACGAGCACAACCATCCCCACCGGAGCGAGACTCGCAGCGACACGGATGCCCGCCGATCGAAACCATGTGCCGGGCATGGCGATTCCCTCCACTCGGCGCAGGGAGGACATCGCGCTCTCGGCCAGATGAATCACTCACCGGCACGCTGTCCTCGCAAGCAGGCCAAACCCCACTCGCTGTTAACCATACATAAGGTTCCGACTGTTGGGAAGATATACCGATAGGGGTTCCCCGGAGCGGGGGACGGGACACCAGCCATGTGCGGGGAGACGCGCTCAGGTGGAAGCCGGGGCTGGGCACCTACTCCGTCAACGCGAGCTGGAACAGCTTCCTGGCGACCATCACGTACCACGCGATCATCATTAGTCCCCCTGGCATCGCGACAATCATGAGAACGCCTGCTGGGGCGAGCGCAAACGCGGTCCCCACGACGTAGACGAGCAGAAGCGACATGCCGGCGATGCCAGTCCATGAGGCAAGGCGACGGAAGACTCCTCCCTCTAGCATCGCAACGGCCATCAAGAGGGTGCCCACGCTCGACAAGAAGAATCCGGCAAACGCCCCCATGCTGCCATGCGCCCCCGTGGCGAGGATGGCCTGAGCGGCTCCCTGCAACGCGAGACGCTGGGAGTCGGTCGTCGCGAGCGAGAACTGGCGGCTGAGGTCGAGCATGGGAAGCGCAGCATTGCCGGCGACGAAGACGGACGTTCCAAGAGTGACCAAGACCAGCGCGAGAGCGGCAAACCCTTGGCTCACTCGGCGGTGGACACCGTACACAGCGACGTACATGGGGACTGCAATCACTGCGATCGCAACGTTCAGAAGATCGAGATTCCGCAAACCGAGCAGGGGATTCGCCTGAAACTGCGCGAACCACCCCACGATGGAGGTCGGCACGGTCGAAGCCTCCCAACCGGGAATTGAGGTGATGGCGATGTCGGCTATCGTGCCCGACAACGCGAGAATCGCAGCAATCGCGCCGATGACGTACATGCTGCGCCAAGCTCGATCCGCGGACCGCGCTTCATCCACTCCGGACACCACGTCACCCTTCCCGACGAGTAGCTGCTGATGTGCTTGCTAGGAGTCCACCGAGTCCTTGCCGACCTGGCTGACAGTGTAGTCGAGACACTTCTGGATCTCGGCAGCGTCGATCTCGGCGCCGTCCTTGGCGTGCAGGCGCAGCGTGATGTTGTCCGCTCCGGGTTCGACGTCGAGCGCCTCAAGCTTCCGATACTCGGAAGTCGGGCAGCTTCAATCGCCCTGCTGGCATTCGTCGAAAGCTGCGAGCAGCTCAGCCTGCTGCTGGGGCTCCACGCCGTCGACCTCGATCTTCACGCCGTCGGACACCTTGTCTATCCGATACTCAGTCATATGACTCGATTCTCCGGTTGGCGCGGTACTCCTGACGTGTTGCGCGTGAGCTGCAAGACGAGGCCGCCTTTGCCTCGTCTTGAGAGAGCGTAGCTCTCCGGTCTTGCCTTGTCTGCCCACGCGCTGGCTCTCCCGAAAGTAGCACTCCTGCGCTACCATGCGCCGACACATCCTGACCGCTAGGAGGAGTCGTGACGCGAGGACTGAAGCTCCGGAAGGCGGGCGGCTCGATAGCAGCAACGCTGCCCAAGGACATGGCCGACAGACTGCATATCGAGGCTGGCGACAGTGTGTTTGCCGTGGAGACGGAGCATGGAATGTTGATTCTATCTCGCGCCGCTCGCTCGATGCCGTGGCTAGGCAGTGCCGCTCACAGGACACTCGAACCTTTGCTCAAGAACCTCGGTGCCCCATTGCGCTCCGCGATGCTCCTTCACGAGTTCGAAGCCTTCCCGCTCGTAGAGCTGCCTGGCCGCGTCGAGTCCAGCGAACGTGTACAGACAAACCCTGGGATAGTCCCGCTGCCGGCAGAAGTCCATGGCGTTGCGGAGGAGCAGTCCGCCGACTCCGTTGCCTCGCAGTGAGTCCGAGACGATGAACCAACGCAGATGGGCGCCGTCCGAGGAGGCTCGGCTGCCGTCGATGGCAACACATCCCTCGATGCGGCCGTCTGCCGTAGCGAGCCACAAACCGTCGCGAGTCGGATCGTACTCCCGAAGGAAGGACGCGAGTTCCGTCGCGACCTTCGCCTCGAAGAACAGGTCGAAACCCCAGTGCTCGTGGTAGTAGGACCCGTGCAGCGAGACGATTCTCCCGAGGGCTCCGGGCACGTAGCCCTTCACGATCTCGAAGTCCGGCATAGCATCCTCACCCTCAGGGTCAATCTGCCCAACGTGGTGCGCATAACCTGCGCGCCCTGCAATTCTCAGGATACCGCTACCCTCGGCGCGTCTGGTTGACGCGCTGGTTCGCCGAGCTGAACGAACGGCCCCACGTTGAGCCGACTGTCTGGACCCCATGCCCCAAGCACGCCGGCACAAAGGATGCTGCGTCCACGAGCCAGTTGGTGCCGACAGGAGCGCCGAGAAGTAGCGGATACATTCCGGCGATGACGAATCATGGGCGCTCGGCCTTGTACTGCTCGTAGGTGATTGCCTGACCGGTGAAGGTCCCATCCATGAAGGAACTGATCTCTGGAGTGATGTTGGTGACCGTCCCCGACATGCTCGTGTCGGTGATGTCGACCACGACCCTCACCCGTTCGACCATGGAGTCCTTTGAGCTCTCGAACACGTAGTGTGATCCGGCCTGCGTCAACAGGTACACGGGCCAGCCGTCGACGGTGCCAAAGTCAAACGACGCGCACGTGCCATCGTCGTACATGTATATCCACAGGTAGCATGGGTCGTCCCACTGCAGAGCGCCGCCGGGGGCGTCCCTCTCAGCCGTCTGATAGTGGAACGTGCCCTTGAAGGCGAGTCCCTCCGGCGGCACCACGGCTGTGGCAGCTGTGATAGGAGTGTCGTTTTGGGCGACGATCCCTGAGCCCGTATCGAACCACATCTTGACCTCATCGAGCGATGTAGGCATGTATCTGATGCTGGTAACAACACCGAGCACGATAGCCAGGCCCAGGATTACCCCCACGGCGACCTTGGCTGCCACCGATAGACCTGCTGGAATCACAGCCGCACCGCCGGACCCCAAGAGACCGGGGACCTGTGAGGGTTTGGCCCACGTACCGGTGCGCGGATCGAGTATCTTGTCGCGGCGACCGATACGGCCACCGCTGGTGTGCTCGACTATCTGCTCCCACGTGTATGGGCCATAGGTCTGACCACCACGCGCCACATGCCAAGTGTTCTGCTGTGCGGGCTGCATGCCGCAAGTCTATCAGCCCACGGAGGAGCGCCTCTTGGTAGACGCCGGCTAGGATCGAGACAACAAGCGATATCGGCCACGGGCGTAGCGGAGAAGAGCCTGGCCAACGCGTTGCGGATGAGCTGCCGGCCGCAGCGCTCCTCCTGCTAGCTAGTCTACCGCTGCAAGCGCAAGAGTCTGCTCAATCCGCTGGTTCGGCGTTGTCCCCGTTTCGGGGTCCATCAAGCGCTCGCTGCCACGTCAAGATAGATCTCAGGCGCTTGTTGCGAAGGATTGTCGCCGACGATCGGCGGTACTATGGAGCACTCCAGTACCAGACGGTGACTGTGGCCCTGGTATGGGCGAAGGACTGAGAGATGTTGATCAACCTCTCTTGCCCCACCTCTGCGGCGAATTCGGCCGCCTTCTTGCACAGAGCGTCCTGAGGCTCGAACGTGCCTGTGAAGATCTTGAAATCAACCCTCATACTCAAGACCCCCCCATTGCATTGGACGAGATGTCACCTGACCAACTGTAACGCTTGTCATGAGACTCTGGCTGATGGATGCCGGTCCGACCGTACTTCAGGCCGCAGAGGGCGATCTGAACATGTAGATCGCCCAGCCAAGTGTGTCGCGCCCCCAACGCAGGTATGCCGCCCTCGCCTTGCGCACGCGCTCAACCACCTCGGCCAGGTCCGGATCATTTGGATGGGCGCGAGCGTATTCGGCTGTCGCGAACCATTGGAGGCCCTCATACCTGTCCCAGTCGTCCTTGCTGCTCACGATGGTGTGAACGAGCTCCGTTCCCAGCCTCTCTCCGGCTTCTGCATTCGAGGAGTGGCTCCCGAAGTCCTCTCGCGAGCAGCCGGATGCCTCCAAGTAATCCCCTGACGGCTCCTGCTGCCAGTATGGCTCTCCCACGATCACCCAGCCGCCGGGCCTCACCATGCTGATCAGCGCTTCGAGAGTATTGGCATGCCCCCCGAATACCCAACTGGCGCCGATACATGACGCCAGATCCAAGCTGTGCGGCTCGTCTACCTTGAATTCCGCACCATCCATCTGAGTGAAGGTGATGCGGGCGCTCGATGCCCGCGCCTCCAGCCTTCTCGCTGCATCGGCGACGTGGAACGGAGAGAGGTCGATGCCCATGCCACGAGCACCATAGGCTTCGGCCAAGCGGATCAGGAACTCGCCTTTGCCACACGCAATGTCAACCACCTGAGCGTTGGTCGGCAGGCGCAGAAGCTCCACGAGATGCGCCAGTTTCTCCTCGCTCGTGGGATTGCATACCACATGCTCGCGGTGAGTGATGTCATAGAACTTCCATGTGTCCATGATTCGCAATCCTTCGACGGCCCAGCGTGTCTAGGCTTGAGCAGGCGCTCAGCGCCTTCCGTTGACTGTAGCCTTGCGGCGTTCTGCTCGAAGCCTTGGCTGGGTCGACGACGGGGCTACTCCTTGACGGGCAGAACGTTGACCGCCTTGACGACCAAACTCACCTTGTCGCCGACTTGCAGGTCCATCTCCTCAAGCGACTCGGTCGTGAGAACGGACGCCATCTCACAGGGAGCCACGTCGAACTTCACGAGCGACATGATGTCGCCCTTCTGAACCGACTTGACCTCGCCAACGACCATGTTGCGGGCTCCGTACTTCATGGGGATCCCCTCTCCCTAGAAAGAGTTCGGCCTAACGTTGCTGCGCTTGATCTGCAAGACGAAGCACCGCCTCGTCTTGGGAGAGCGTAGCTCTCACTGCCGAGTCTTGTCAGGTCCAAGCGCCTGTTGGGCACTGGCGTTGACTTCGCCGGACGACCGGAGTTGACCATCCGGGGAGCCTGTGCCTCGCAGCAGTCTCCAGATCCATGCGAGAACGCCTGCAAGGAGCGCGATGAAACTGCCACCTACGCAGAGCCACTTCACTGCGGTCACCGGCGAGGCAAGAGTGGCTGCGACCACGGACTCGTTCGGGTATCGGAGCATGACCATAGAGGTCAAGACGTTTTCCGTGTAATCGAGCAACACTGCCGCGATCGGGACCAGGTTCAGAAGGTTGGCCCAGCTCTCAGCGCGGTAGGCACGTCGACCGACCCAGCTGACCGCCGTGACAAGAAAGAGGCCGTAGACGATGGGCCAAGCCAGGTCGAATGACCATCGCACCCGTAGGTAGGCTTCTCTGCCATCTGCACCGTACGCTTCGGCCCACCCATGGATGTCGTCAGCCGAGTAGATGAGTGACATGTCCGGCGAGCCGGCACCAGCAAGTTGCCGACTCGACACCTCTGCCTGGGCCGGTAGCACGAAGATCATGAAGAGGACGAACAGAGCTAGTGCAGCGAGCGCCAGCCTGCCACTGGAGAGGGATGAGAGTCTCGAGGAGAGATGGCTCACTGTTGCTCCTGGTTCAGTTGTGTGCCCAGCGTGTTTGCGCGTGAGCTGCAAGACGAGGCCGCCCGGCGGCCTCGGGGAGAGCCTAGCTCTCCCGGCCTTGGTTTGTCTGCTCGACGCGCTTGTTCGGCTCCGTTCGATGACCTCAGCATTGCGCGCCTAGCGTCTCTTCGCACCCGGAGTCCCGACAATCGAGATACCTGCTACTTGAGTCGCAGCTCGCCCAAGTCGACCCCTTTGCCATCTCGCACGGTGAAGACGGAACCAGGGAAATGCGCTGAGCCTGAACTCGTGACAACTCCCAGGCTGTACTTGCCGGACTCCACATTCTCGAAAGTAAACGCCCCCGATGAGTCGCTGTCGGTGCTGTCTACCGAGGTGCTTCTCTGGTCCTTGCCTGTACCTTGCGTTGCCATGAGGCTTACGCTGCACTGCGCAACGGCGTCTCCGTTGCTGTCGATCACTACGCCTTTCACTACTCCCGCCGGTGCATCTTTGTAGGTACTGCAGCCCGTCAGGAGCAGCGCGCCTGCCAGTAGACACGCACTCAGCTGCAGCGGCAAGATACTACGGTGCTTAGCGTGCATCGGCCACTTCCCCTTTCCTCTTCAGCATTTCTCCTACGCCGCACGGCAAAACCTGCGGTGGTCCCCCTCGGTTCCATTCAGCTGAACGTGAGCAGAACGTACGTGCGTTGAGCGGATGGGCTGCGCGCTGACTCGCTCACCGTGATTTTCGCACGCTATGCGCGTCTGCTCCATCCGCTGGTTCGACAGTGCCGGGACCTCTCCATTGGAGCCGTGTGCTAGTCCTTCACCTCGACGGTCAGCGTCTTGAGCGCACGCATACCCAAGTCCCAGTCCGCGGAGGGCGCGTTCGCGGTCTCCACGTACCCGAGGGTTACGACGCGACCATCCTCCGTCAACAGCATCAGGTATCGTCCGCGCTTGCCGTTCGTCTCCAGCATGTTCGCCGACTCGTAGCAGCGCTTGGCACCATCGACGATGCTCCTAGGTACGAGCGGTTCAAATTCCTCGACATCGTCTCGAGCCAGATTGTGCACGTTGGTCGCATCGACAAGCTCCTCGAAACGAGCATCATCGTATCCATCGTGGATGTCGTACCAGTACAGTCCGAGGTACTCCTCACCGTCACGGAGACCCGCGTAGTGGATGCCCGTGGCACCATCGGTCCAGTACTCCCAGCCGGCCGGGTGCGAGAAGGTCACATCCTCGTCCAGCACGTACTCGGACCATGCCTCCTGCTCGGGGCCGGCACCCTCCGGCGATGAGGAGTCGATGCTCTCGTTGGACGAGCAAGCCGCAATCGCGAGCGCACCCAGAAGAAGCAGGACAACCGCGATTCGTCTCATTTGCATCCCTCTGCCCACCGTCGAGTCATCTGTCGAACGTGTTTGCGCTTCAGCTGCGAAAGAAGCGCCTCTCTTCAGCCTAGCGTTGTCTTGAGTCAGGTGAAAGCGCGGGCTAGACCGGTGCCGCGAGTATCCTCTACGGACTCGCCACAGGCCAGGCAGGCTGTTCTGTGTACGGACACCAGCGCCCCGCAGTGCGGGCAAGCCCATCGGGTGCGCTCGAGCTCAACGAATGCTTCCGCGCCGATTCTGTGCAGCTCTCCCAGGTTCTCGATCATACTCATGCGGTACTTGGTGCGGTAGCGCTTGTCCAGCTGCCGAAGGCGCGCGCACGGATACTTGGCGCAGTCCCCGCAGAATGTCGCCGAGCCTTGAGCAAGGTGCTCGCACCGCTTGATCACGCATGCGGAACAGTGATGGGCCTTCGTGGAGTCATCCGGGGCGTTGCAGCCAGGACAAGTGTTGCGATCCCTAAGATGACCGATGCAGATCCCGCAGTTCATCCCACAGGGAGCGATCAACTCCGCTGACAGTGAGTCGGGATGTGCTGGTGCTGCGTCTCCCACGAGTGTCCCCCCACTCCAGCGGCTCCGGACTCAGCACGATGCAGCCATCGGAGCCGTTCTCAGACTTGCTCGACGACGATCATGATTTCGTTGCGCCGAGCGAACCCCGGCTTCCACGGAGGGTCGTACTGGGCCACGATCGATTCGCCGACCGCCGTCAGACCCTGCTCACTGATCCACGATTCCAGCTGGGCCTGGGCCTGGGCTGCCTTGCTCCCGGAGAAGTTGCCGCCGAACCGCGCAACAGCAGCTAGGTGGGCATCTACCGACTCGATTGATACCGCCGCGTTGTTTGGCCGCGGAAGGTTGTCCGTTGAATAGCCAGACGGCATCGTGAAGCTGACGACGTACTCGTCTTCGGATTGCTGTGCCGTCACTGGCGCGGTCATCGAGATCTTCTGGCAGCAGGCCCTGCCTGCAGTCACCGGCGCTGTCATCGAGATGCGATCCGCGACATGGTTGTTTCCGAAGATGTAGTCGGCAAGGGGGTTGAAGCCCGCATTCATAGCTCGACGGTAGTCGCCCGCAGTCACGCGCACGTTTGCCGTCAGGTAGCCTGCGTAGCGACGTAGTTCGAAAGGGCCATCGTGCCTGAGAACCTCGTACTCGGGAGTCTCGACCGCCATGGATCCTCCTCGACGAGAGCATGGGACTTCATTCTGTATCTACCACAGTCCCGTCGAAGGCACCCTGCTGCCTCTTCGGTCCAACGTGTTTGCGCTTCAGCTGAAGCGCCCCCGCGCGTTCCCTAGCTGAGGATACCTGACGAGGCGCACCATCTGCTGGAAGTGCTTGTTGGATAGCAGCTGAGTGCGGGAAGACGCGCCCAGGTGTGACAGCACCCACCAGCGGTCGTAGCGCGCCCCCCGCCGTCCGCCCCAGGTAGCTACAGCTCCACCGCGCTCGCGCTCGGGATCCATCCTGCCTCGGCCGCCACTGGCTTCCTCGCCATGGTCACACCGAGCCATACAAACCACACGATCTGGAGCAGTCCGAACGCGTAGGCGGCCTCGTGCAGCGGGGGCACGATCGAAATGAGGCCCATCGTGCCAACGGCTATGCCGAGCCAGCCGAGTACCTTCGACAGTGCGCCGCTTCGCAGCGCTACCCAACTCACCAGCAACACCCACACACCGCCGAGGATCTCGCCGCCGGCGCCGCCGAGCCCCTGCGCGACCGGCTCGATCGCCTGCCATGCGACCCGGGCCTGCGTGAGATCGGTGTCGGCAAGGCTCACGATGGTGGTCATCCCGTAGTTGAACACCATCCCGCTCGTCACGAGGGCGAACGACCACAGGAGGCCGACCGCGGTGGCAATACGCATGGTAGATGGCGCGAAGGCCCGCAGTCTGTCGTACAGCGCGAACACCAACACGCCGAGCACGATTCCGAAGAACACGTAGGTGGCCAGGTACATTGCGTACATGCTCGAGTAGTTGCCGACAACGAGCGCCACCTTGTCAGCGACGGTGCACCCGGATAGTCGACCACGACCAGGAAGTAGGGCATAGCAGCGAGATAGGCGAGCGCGAGGTAGAGTGCCGCCATGCCTCCTGCCTTCTGTCCACTTGCGTCATGGTGAGCCAACCTTTCCATTTCCGTCCTCCTTCTTGCGGGCCGCGGCACGCTTGCGTGATCGGCCATTGACTGTATACTTACTAAGTAAGTAGGCAAGCGCAGTATCGTACTTACTAAGTAAGTCTGTCAAGCCTAGAGGTGAGAATGGCCGAGAAGAACCCAAACAGCTCCGGGCAACGGGGATCACGCCTTCCATTGAGTCGAGACAGAATCCTCGTCACGGCGACAGAGATCGCCGACGAGCGCGGGGTCGCGGCGGTCACCATGCGTGAGGTGGGGTCGAGGCTGGGCGTGGAGGCGATGTCTCTCTACAATCACGTCGCGAACAAGGACGACATCCTCGACGGAATGGTCGACCTCGTGGTCGGACAGCTCGACATTCCTGCAGACGCCGACGACTGGCGCGAGGCGATGCGCCGTCGAGCGATCTCCGCCCGCGACGTGTTCGATCGCCATCCTTGGGTGCCAGCGCTCCTTGATTCGCGTGAGTCGAGCGGTCCGACGAGACTGCGCTACCTCGACTCGATCCTGGGCGCGCTGGTGCGAGCCGGCTTCTCAATAGACGGCGCGCAACGTGCGTTCTCGCTGCTCGACAGCTACATCTACGGATTCGGCATCCAGCAGGTGAACTTCTCGGCCGCAGACGGGGCCTCAACGGAGGAGACGGCTGAGGCTATCCTCGCGTACATTCCCGCCGAGGAATACCCATACCTGCACCGGATGGCGTCACACGCGATGAAGGTCGGCTACGACGCCGACGCGGACTTCGAATTCGGGCTCGAAATCATCCTTGATGGGCTGAGGCGAATCCTCGACGAGTCGCTCTCGGACTAGTCGCACCGACACCTGTCACTTGACCGGCTGTCCAACGTGTTTGCGCATCGCCAGCAGCGCGCCAGCGTGCGTCTTGCACTCAAGTCTACGCCACGCGGCGCGCTGTCTGTGTGGATGCGCGGGTTGGACCGGCTCGTCTTTTTCGCGGCGCTTGCACTTGGCTAAGACTGAGTCACCGTTTCACCAACCTCTGTTTGCATTCTCAATAGCCCGCAACACCCTTGGCACGATGGTTCGGAAGGGAATCGCCCCCGCCGAGGCTTCATCCACGGTACCGGCGAACAGCAGTCCATAGCGCGGGCAGTGGAACAGCCATGACCCAGTCGACCCTGTATGTCCGAGTACTGGCGGAATCGGACGGAACGGCGTGTACATTCGTGGCAGAGCGAAGCGCATCATCCCGAACCCGTACTCGATTGGCGAGCTTGGCGCGCGCAGAGCAGCCGAGTCGAGAGGCATACCGAAGCGCTTCCAGGAGCGCTGCATGAGGCCGAGGGTGGTGGGGTCATCAAAGAGCTGGCCTCTCAACAGAGCGCGAAGCGACGCGATCTGGTCACCGACTGTGCTGTAGATGCTCCTCAATGACACGAGGACCTTGGGAATGTCGAGCGCCTGGGCGCCGGACCACAGTGCGGCAGGTTCACGCGCAGGGACGAGTGGCTCTGACACCCCAAGGAAGTACGTCTGCTGCATGCCTGCAGGCGTGAATATGAAATCGCTGAACACCTCGCGCAGCCCCCGCTGGTAGAGCGCCTCGATAATCGCGATCAGCAACAGGTAGTTGGTGTCGCAGTAGCGCACCTTCGAGCGCTCGGATTCCGGGTTCTGCGGCGGGAAATGGGGCGCCAGGTCGTTGCGGACGACACTCATGGCAGTCGTGACGTTCAGTTCGCGGTCCTCGCCACCCTCGAGTAGCAGTTCTATGAGGCTCTTGCCGCCTCGCGGGCGGTCCTCAAGGTAGTCCGCCAGCCCTGAGGTGTGGCTGAGGAGGTGTCCGACCGTGATCTGGTCGCTGTGGTCAACCCCCTCTCTCACATGAATCCGATCTGTCAACTCCGGCGGTAGGTGCTCGGAGATTGGCGTGTCGAGGCTGATGCTTCCCTTCTCAACGAGCTTGAGAATCGCTGTCGCCGTGTAGAGCTTGTCGACGCTGGCTATGAAGTACGGGATGTCGGGACTCATCGGTGTGCCATCCGGATAGGCGATTCCCGCAGAGCCATTCCAGCTGACGGAGCCATCGACTGTTTCGACGCCCAAGGTTGCGTGTGGGAGCTTCTTACGTTCTACGAGGTCGTCCAGGATTACCTGAAGACGGTCTCCTGGAATCTTCAGCTGCTTGCGAGCGACCTGGTCTTCTCGAGGGACTGAGTGTTCCATGCTTGGCTCCGATCGGAGAAGTTGCCTGCGAACGAAGTAACCCCACGACCAAGGCGTTGAGGCTCGGTCCAACGTGTATGCGCTTCAGCCGCGAACGAGCGGCTCGTCTCTCAGCCTAGCGCGTGCGTGAGTCGGCTGGAAGCACGGGCTAGCTCGAGCCAAGTGCTGGATCGAGCGTGAAGTCCGTTAGGCGGATGTCCGGTCCGCTGAGGTTGACGCTCGTTGGGGAGACACCGACGGGATCGTACTGCGGACACTCGACGGTGAGTATGAGAGTCTCGCCGAGCAAGCCCATTGCGTTCAAGTTGACCCAAGGCCAACCCGCTGTCACCAACTCCGTGTACCGTGGACGGAAATCCTCAATGGAACGGAGCTCGCCCAAGCTCACCACGGCTCCGCTCTGATCCCAGACGACAGACTCAGTAATTCGGACCTCATCCCACGCCGCAAGGCCAGCGGCTCGAAGGAAGCCTTCCAGCTTCGCGAACGAAGCATCGAAGTCAGGAGTGTTGCCTGCGGACGTGCCCAGCTCAACCAGTGTGGCGGCTGACTCGGCCGCATCTTTTGGCAGCGGGCGATTGAGGTAGCGAAGCATCCCCCTGGCCCGAGGGCGATACTGATCGGGATCCCAGTGGAAAAGCCGTGCGACCCCCAGCCGTGCAAGCGCTTCATCAGCCTCGATCGCCATCCATGTCGAGGAATCCCAAGCCTTGTCGATCACAATCACGCATGCTTCGACCGCGTTGAGTGCTACGCCGAGCCCACACGTGTTGTCGCTCCCCGGCCCTCCACCCGGTTGGGGATACCATCCACGCCATCGCGGGTCGATTGCCGAGCTTCCAGAAGAATCCGGCGAGTGCTCCACGTCATGCCCAAGCTCTCGCAAGTGGTCGATCATCGCCGAGCCGGGCCAAGCACATGAACTGTAGGTTGAGACGAAGAACCTCACGCTCGCCTCCGTGGCTTCGAGCCAACGTGTTTGCGCTTCAGCTGAAGCGCGCCCCTCAGCGTGCTTCTTGCCCGAGTCTACCTGACTGAAGGCGCGCTTTCTGCTGGAAGCGCGGGT
>JAENZW010000228.1 GCA_016841065.1 Actinomycetota bacterium | reverse complement strand
CGCAACCTCACGGCAGCGGCGCGCGATGGGAAGCTCGATCCGGTCATCGGTCGGAACGACGAGATCCGCCGCGTCATCCAGGTGCTGTCGCGGCGCACCAAGAACAACCCCGTGCTGATTGGCGAGCCCGGCACCGGCAAGACGGCGATCGTCGAGGGACTTGCGCAACGCATCGTCGACGGTGACGTGCCATCCTCGCTGCGCGACAAGGACGTTGTGGCTCTCGACCTGGGCGCGATGGTTGCCGGTGCGAAGTACCGCGGCGAATTTGAGGATCGCCTGAAGGCGGTGCTGCGAGAGATCGAGCAGGCCGAAGGGCGCCTCGTTCTCTTCATCGACGAGCTGCACACGATCGTCGGTGCGGGTGCGGCCGAAGGGGCGATGGATGCGAGCAACATGCTCAAGCCGGCTTTGGCTCGCGGTGAGCTGCACGCAATCGGCGCAACGACGCTCGATGAGTATCGAGAGCACATCGAGAAGGACGCCGCCCTCGAGCGGAGGTTCCAGCCGGTGTTCGTCGGCGAACCGAGCGTCGAGGACACGATTGCCATCCTGCGGGGATTGAAGGAGAAGTACGAGGTCCACCACGGCGTACGCATCACCGACGGAGCTATCGTCGCGGCGGCCACGCTCTCCGATCGCTACATCGCGGACCGCTTCCTTCCCGACAAGGCGATCGATCTCATCGATGAGTCCGCGTCGCGACTGCGCATCGAAATTGACTCGATGCCCACCGAGATCGACGTTCTCGATCGCCAGCTTCGGCAGCTACAGATCGAAGAAGCGGCGCTCGTGAAGGAGACGGACGAGGCAAGCGCGGAGCGACTGGAGACCCTGCGCGCCGAGATGTCGGGGGTCAACGAGCAGCTCACGGGGCTCAAAGCCCGTTGGGAGTCCGAGAAGGAGGTCATTGGCAGCGTCGGGAGCATCAAGGCTGAGCTCGATCAGGCGAAGATGGAAGCCGAGCGCGCCGAGCGCGAGGGCGACCTGAACCGTGCGGCCGAGATCAGCTACGGGCAGATTCCCGAGCTGCAGCGCCGACTCGCGGCTGCCGACGAGCGCATCGCCGAGCTGAAGTCGGGCGGGACGATGCTCAAGGAAGAGGTCACCGAGGAGGAGATAGCCGAAGTGGTCGCGAACTGGACCGGCGTTCCGGTCTCGCGCCTGCTTGAGGGCGAGATGGCGAAGCTCTCGAAGCTCGAGGAGCTGCTCCACCAGCGCGTGATCGGTCAGGACGAGGCGGTCACAGCCGTGTCTTCGGCAATACGAAGGAGTCGGGCGGGGCTGTCGGATCCGGACCGCCCGATCGGGTCGTTCATCTTCATGGGGCCGACCGGCGTCGGAAAGACCGAGCTTGCACGCGCGCTGGCGGAGTTTCTGTTCGACGACGAGCGCTCGATGGTTCGCATCGACATGAGCGAGTACATGGAGAAGTTCAGCGTGCAGCGGCTGATAGGCGCGCCTCCGGGCTACGTTGGCTACGAAGAGGGAGGTCAGCTCACGGAGGCCGTGCGGCGCCGTCCATACAGCGTCGTGCTGCTCGACGAGATCGAGAAGGCACACCCTGACGTCTTCGGCGTGCTGCTGCAGGTGCTCGATGATGGTCGTCTGACAGACGGTCAGGGCCGCACGGTGAGCTTCCGGAACTCGATCGTGATCATGACGAGCAACGTCGGCTCGCAGTTCATTAGCGAGTTCGCACGGGCTGGTGGCGAGGAATCCGACATGCGCCTCGCGGTCGAGGAAGCCATGCGCACGACGTTTCGGCCCGAGTTCCTCAACCGCGTGGACGACATCGTGATCTTCCATTCACTGTCGATGGAAGATGTCGCGAAGATCGTCGTGATCCAGCTAGAGAAGGTGCGGGAGCGCCTCGCCGAGCGCAAGGTGGAGCTCGTCATCGAGCCGGCGGCGCTGGAGAGACTGTCGATCGAGGGCTTTGACCCCGTGTACGGTGCGCGTCCGCTCAAGCGGGCGATACAGCGTGAGGTTGTGGACCGCGTCGCGAAGGCGCTCATCGGAGGCACGCTACTCGAGGGTGACACTGCGACAATCGATCTCGACGAGTACGGGGAGCTGGTCCTTCGCTGAGCGGCTAGGCGTCGGCGTCAGACGGTTCCGGACTGGGAGTAGGCGCGCCGAAGAGTTCGTTTTCGGCACACGCCTTCTTGCCGGGTTTCCAGCACAGGTTGACGTAGGCGTAGGGAACCATGATGCCCGCGAGGGCGCCTGCGGTGATGCCCGGTGCCCAGGGACCGACCCGCTCGATGAGGGCGCCCGCGATCACGGGTGCCGGGATTCGCGTGAGCGACATGATCGAGGTCTGCGCTCCCATGATGCCGCCGACCTCGTCC
>JAENZW010000227.1 GCA_016841065.1 Actinomycetota bacterium | reverse complement strand
CGCGAGTGGCGCGAGTGGCCTGGCTCGCGAGGACTTGGCGACGCCGGTGAAGACCCGTCTGCTGCCGTGCTGCTCATCGATGCGCTGAAGGAGAACCGGTCGCTCCTGGCCGATGCAGGACGAGCAGCGGAAGCGAGCGGTTCGGCCATGGCCGAGTGCGAAGCATACCGGGATCGACTTGCGGCGCTCGTTGAGCCCGTCTTGCCTGGTATCGCATCGGCCGATCTGGCTGACGTCGCCGCTCACGCGGCCCGAATTCGCGACCTGCTCGCCGTCGCCCGCACCGCCCGACAGCGGAGAGACGCGCTCCGGGATGAGATCGCACGCCGCGAGCAGGAGGCGACGGCTGCTCGTGCTAAGGCGCTGACAGCTCGCGAGGAAGCTGCGGAACTGACGGAGCGCGTCGGGATGCCGGATGCCGACGCTGTCTTGCTCGCCCTTGAGGCCAAGACGGCCCGCGTATCGGCCGAAGAGATCGCTGTGACGTTCGAGGAAATCGCCACCGAACACACGAAGCTCGCCACGAGGCTCGACAACGACGGCCGGGACTCGCGCATGGCGGAGTTGCGACTCGAACTCGCCGGGCTCGAAGAGCGACGCGGCGAGGCGCTCGACCGCTACGCCGTTCTCGCGATCGCGAGCAGCATGATGTCGCGGGTGCAGGCCTACAACGAACAGGCGCGACAGCCTGAAGTGATCCGGAGGGCAAGCGAGGTGTTCTCGACCATCACGTCCGGCCGCTACGTGCGGGTTGCGGTGCCAACAGCCGGGGAGTTCCGCGTGTTCGACGCCGACGCTCGGAGCAAGACCACATCCGAACTCTCGACCGGCACCGCGCAGCAGCTCTACCTCGCGCTGCGAATTGCACTTATCGAGTCACTTGACGGGATCGGCGAGGGGTTGCCCGTGTTCATGGACGACGTTCTCGTGAACTTCGACCCGGAGCGCAAGCGCGGTGCCGCCGAGGCAATCGATCAGCTTGCCTACCATCGTCAGGTGGTGCTCTTCACCTGTCATCCGGAGACTGCGGCGCTGTTCGCCGAAGTCGCGCCCGACCGAACAGAGCTTGCGCTGGGGCGCTGCTAGGACGGAATCTCGCGGAACGCAGGCAGCGTAACGGTGAAGCGCACGCCACCCTCCGGCCGATTCGCGACCTCGATGGCTCCGCCATGCCGGTCCACGATCGCCTTGACGATTGCGAGACCAAGCCCGGCACCGCCGCTCGTGCGGTCTCTGCTTGGCTGGGATCGATAGAAGCGATCGAATATGCGGTTCACGTCTTCGGGCGGGATGCCCGGTCCCTCGTCGAGGACCGATATGGTGGCGCTGCCATCGCCGCCGCCAAGCCGAACCTCGATTGTTCCGCCGGGAGCCATGACGCGACTGGCGTTGTCGACGAGGTTCGCGATGATCTGCTGAATGCGATCGGGATCACCCAAGACGACGGGCGCTTCTCCGGCTACCGCTACCGTCACTCCCCTCCGCCCTACAAGGTGCTGCAGTGCCTCTGCAGCTCGTTCGGCGACCTCACGCAAGCGTACGCGCCTTAGCGGCAGCTCGCCTGTGGCACCTTCGATTCTCTGCAGCGTGAGGAGATCGTCCGCAAGCCGCGCGAGGCGGTCGGCTTCGCGCACGATCGTGGTCAGAAAGCGCTGGGCATCTTCGGCGGGCACGTCGCCCTCGAGCAGCGTTTCCGCCGTGCCCCGGATTGCCGTTAGCGGCGTTCTGAGCTCGTGACTTACGTCTGATACAAACCGTGACTTGCGCTGCTCTTCGGCACGCAACTCGACCACCATGCGCTCGACCTCGTCGGCGAGTGAGTTGAACGCCTCTCCCAGCGCGCGTGTCTCGCGTGAGCCCGCAGGTCTGACGCGGACAGTGTGGTCTCCCGCGGCGAATGCCGCCGAAGATCGCTCGAGGGTCCGCAAGGGGTAGGTGAGCCACCGCGAGAGAATCTCGGCGAGCAGAAGGGACGCGACGACGAATGCGATTCCCAGAAGTAGCAGGCGACCCCGGTAGTCACGGATAAGGGTAGCGACCGAGAACGTGCGCGCGGAGACGTAGGCGACGCCGATTACTTCGTCTCCACCGCGGATGGGGAATGCGGTGTAGATCTGCAGCTTGCCGTCGTCCGTCGGTCGCTGATAGCGGCCGACCGTTCCGTCGAGCGCTCGCTCCACCTCTGGGCGCGTGCCCACGTCCGTGCTCGCGCCGGCGACATCCGGGTCCTCGGCACCTGAGCCGGCGAGAGGGCGGCCCTGCGCATCGAGGACCATCATGTGCGTTCCGGGCACATTGACGGCCCCGGCGAGCGCCGCGCTCAGGGCTTCAGGATCGTGGATTCCCGTCTCGCCGACGAGCGCCG
>JAENZW010000226.1 GCA_016841065.1 Actinomycetota bacterium | reverse complement strand
ACGGGCTGCCGATCTACATCACCGAGAACGGTGTGGCCGATGCGGAGGACCGCCTGCGGGGGGCGTTCATCCGCGACCACCTGATGTCGCTGGCGCGGGCCATCGAGCGCGGCGCCGACGTTCGCGGCTACCTTCACTGGTCGCTGCTGGACAACTTCGAGTGGGCCGAAGGGTTCGACGCGCGCTTCGGGCTGGTGGCGGTCGACTTCGAAACGCAGGAGCGCCGGCCGCGGCCGAGCGCGTTTCTGTACGAAGACATCTGCCTGCGGAACGGCCTGCCGGGGTCGTAGGTGCTGGGGTGCCGCGTGTGCGGCACGTGTGGTGTGCCGAAGACGACTCCTGCCGCTCTTGGCCTGGTGTTATCATCTTCAAGGCGCCAACCACGTGCGCCCGATCCTGCAATGGTTGCCTACGAATGGGGGTACGCGTGTTTTGTCCAGGATGTGGAGTTGAAGTCCCGGGAGACGCTGCGTTCTGCGCGTCGTGCGGAGGGCAGGTTTCTGTCGGTGGCCCTGCGGTGGGACCGTCGCCGGCACCGGTCGAGACGATCATCACCGCGCCGCCGTCGCCGCGGCGGCGATCGTCGTCGGGTGCGGGCATTATCGCCGTGGGCCTTGCACTGCTCATCCTCGGGGGAGCCGCCTACTGGTGGTTCGGCATGCGCGGACCTTCTGCCGAAGAGGCGCGCGTTGAACAGCTCGAGACTGCCGCGAGCTTCTTCGAGGCTCTTACCTTGGAGTCCGACGCCGACGCGTTGCTCGAGACTCTTCCCGGCTACGTGGAGGACCTGGGGGACGAGGACGTGTTACTGCTCATCGATCAGTTCAACGGATGGGCCGGATATTGGGACGTCGCATCGCAGGACACGACTCCAGGCGTCGAGGTCGGCTACAAGTACACCCAGAATCCCGACACCGTTTCGGCTGAGTGGGAGCCGGCCACCGCCAGCATGCGGCTCCGACTTGTCGACAGCGATCAGAAGCGCGGTGTGGTCGAGATAACGACTGCAATCAACGGTGAAGCCACTAGTGAGGTTGTTGAGATAGTCGTCATGCGTCTTGAGGGACGCTGGGTCGTGGCGGCCTGCCGCTCTGCGGATAGCGATGGATTCGACTACGTCTTCTACGATCCCGAGAAGGACGAAGACGAGATTCTTGATGGCCTGCGCAACGCGATTGCCGAGGATGTCGCCGCCGATGAGGCCCCTGACGAGTCTGCGGCGCCGCAGCTCACGGAGGAGCAGCTCGCGGGTGGGTCGCTCCCGCAGCTCACCGACGACCAGATCGAGCCGGGTCTCCCTGAGGGACATCCCCTGCTTGAGGAGTCCGGCCAAAGTGGGCCGATGGTGCCGGTCAGCCAGACACCCTACGACTTCGTGTGGGAATACTGCGATCTCGTGCGCGCGGGACGCTATGCCCCGGCGTATGGAATGCTGCCCTACGAGACGCAGGCGTACTACGGTGACGCCGATCAGTTCGAGCAGACGATGGTCTCGTACGGCATCACGGGCTTCTGGGTCGATCAGCAGGAGGGTGGCAGCGACACGGTCACCGTGCGCCAGACACAGACTGCCCAGGGCATGGAGTTCGCCTACACGTGGACGTTCGTGCGAGACGAGAATGGGGATTGGCGCGCCGCGTACCGTGAGATCTCCGACTAGCGCGACAGGTGCACCTACCGGATTCTGAGCAGGCTCCAAATACGTGACGCGGGGGGCCGGGGTCGTAGCAGGGGACTCCGGCCCTTCCTATTGCTTGACCGCGCTGATGGGAGAGGGTGTCGGGGGTCTTTGGAGAACTGTCGGTCGACATGCGTACGACTGTACCCACCAGGGGTACAACTGCACCCATGTGGGCCGACAGAGTCCGGCACGCCCCCCGGAGGGACGCAGCGAGACGCACGAAGGCCGGAGTCGCACGAAGCGATCCCGGCCTTCGGTAGGGAGGGGAAGAGGGCGAGTTAGATTGCGACCGCCACGCGAGCACCCGCGCTCACGCCAACCCCGACGTGCGCAGCCGCCTTCTCGGCAACCGTCTCGCCGACGAACCCGTGACACTCAACGTCGCCATCGCGCATCAGGATCGTGCGATCGCACGCCTCGGCGACCTCGGGGTTGTGGGTCACGATCAGGAACGTCGTTCCGCGCTGCTTGGAGATGCGGCGCATGACGTTCACGATCTCGGCGGAAGTCGCCGTGTCCAGATCACCGGTAGGCTCGTCGCCCATGACGATGCTCGGGTTGTTCACGAGCGCGCGAGCGATGGCGACACGCTGCTGCTGGCCGCCGGAAAGCTCGGTGGGGACGTGCTTGGCGCGATCGCCGAGGCCGACCAGTTCGAGCAGCTCGGCGGCGCGGCGGGCGGCCTCCCG
>JAENZW010000225.1 GCA_016841065.1 Actinomycetota bacterium | reverse complement strand
ACGCCACACGCATCTACGACGGCAACGAGATCACCCGGATGCCGAGGAAGTCCCAGGAAGGCACCATCCTGTGGCGCACGATCATGGCCGGCGGATCGACGGTGGTCTCGTGCGGGAATGCTGTGCGATGTCTCGAGCGTGAGCTCGGTGAGCTCGGTGTGGATGTCTCTGAGGAGATGGCAGCCATGGAGGCCGAGATGGGAATGCTCCCGCTGGCCGAGGACAAGCTGTCCGACATGGGTCGCCGCATCCGAGAAGGGGCGGCCGGTCTCGGCTATACCTTCAGTCTCATGCCGAAGATGGTCGATCCCGAAAAGTGCAACGCGTGCGGCAACTGCGCATTCGGCTGTCGACAGCATGCGAAGTGGACTGCCGAACGACCGCTCGCGCAAGCCGTGGAACACGGAGCCGAGGTCGTCTACGGGATCAAGATCGAACGAGCGCTCAGAAGCAATGGGCATGTGGAGGGCGTGGAAGGCCATGGACCGCGCGAGGCCTTCGAGGCGCACGCCGACACCGTAGTGCTCGCTGCGGGCGGATTCGGCACGGCGCCCATACTCGCAGCGTCCGGCATCAAGGGGGCAGGCTCGAACCTGTTCATCGACGTACTCGTGAACGTGTACGGTGCGACCGACGAGCCGCTGCAGAGCGTCGAGCCGCAGATGTCGCTCGTGGACACGGAGTTCCACGACGAACGCGGCTTCCTGCTATCACCCTTCGTCAACTACTCCAAGGGTGTGCGGATGATCGAGTCCGGCACCAAGGCCGCATCCCGTTCGGTGCGACGTAGCATGGGCATGATGGTGAAGACCGTCGATGATCCGAACGGACAGATCTTCTCCGACGGCACCGTTTCGAAACCCGTCACAGCGGCCGACCAAAGACGCATCGACGACGGGGTGAAGGTGGCAACCGACGTGCTGGTCGCCGCCGGCGCGAAGCCGGATTCCATGATCGTCACCAAGCCTCAGGGGGCCCACCCCGGGGGGACAGCCGCCATCGGAACGATCGTAGACGCGGACATGCAGACCGCGGTCGAGGGCCTCTTCGTGAGCGACGGATCGGTACTCCCTGTGGCGCCCGGCATGCCGCCGATGGTGACTATCGGCGCGCTCGCACGCCGGCTCGGCAAGGCACTCGCGTAGACAAGTCGCTGAGCCCCCGGCGCCCAACGATACTCCGAACGTCTTGGCACGCCTCTCGCACGAGAGGAGCTCCGACGGGGTGCCGCGCACGCCCGGCGGCGTCTCCCTGCCACTGTGACTCAAAGGCGGCTCGTTGTTCTTCGGCTTGAAATCCGTGCACCGCAACGTACACTAGCCCGACAAAGCAAACCTGGAGGACGACGATGCGCGAGAACATCCAGCGCCACGCGCCCTGCGTGCGCACCCATGCCTGAGCTCCTCAAACGGCTCTCGCCGCCCGCCGCCGAACGCACCCAGATGCTCGCCGCAGCCCTGATGTGGCTTGTGGGCGCCTCGATTCTGCTCGTACGCGGGGTCGGCTATCTGCAGGATCGCTACTGGCACGCGTGGGCGCTCGCCGCCGGCCTCGCGCTCGGCATGCTGAAGGCCCGCGTCCTCCTCGATCGCGTCGCACGCAAGGCGGTGGTCCGCATAGGCGAGCGGGGCCGGGCGCACTTCTTCGGCTTCTTCTCGGTGAATTCGTGGCTGCTCATCGCGCTGATGATGGGTGCCGGCATGACGCTCAGGCGTGTCGTCGTACACCCGGACGTCATCGGCGCGGGCATCATGGGAGCGATCTACATCGGCGTCGGAACCGCGCTGTTACTTGCAGACAGGCTGTTCTGGAGGGCGCTGCTCAGACCGGCCGAGTAGCGAATGCGCATCGATGCGTGAGCAGACCGTGTCAGTGAGTCCTCGGACGCAGGAACGCTCTCCCCGCGCGAGACGGATCGCGCATCTTCGGCAGCAGAACCGCCAGTAGCACGGCCACGCCGATGAACACCACGCCGGCCACCAGCAGCAGTATCGGACCTGCGATCCGACCCTCGAAGAACGTCATGATCGTCTGAATCGAAAGCACGAGCACGCCGGCTGCGCCAAAGCCGAGCAGGACGCCGCGCTTGAGCGGGATGCTCGCGAAGATCGCGGCGACCGCGACCGCGATGCCGAGAATCGCCCCCCACACCACGGGCTCTCCTTCGCCGTCCATCTGAATTCCCATGAGACCGCTGAGCGCGATGAACGAGCCGTACGCGAGCGCGGCGTTCGCCGGCTCGAGCCGCTTCATCGCACCGAGCACGACCCACACAAGCCCGATGACCAACATGGTCGCACCGGGCATCCAGAAGGCGATCGAGTCCAGGCTCACGAGACTGAACGCCGCCTGCACCGCCATGAACAGGGCACCTCCGAACGCGAGTAGCGTG
>JAENZW010000224.1 GCA_016841065.1 Actinomycetota bacterium | reverse complement strand
CGCCACCGATAACCGTCTCGGTCACGCCGGCGGCCTTGAGCATCGCAAGCGCCTTCTCGGTGTCGTCGGGCACCGACTTCGTCGCCACCAGCAGCACGGGCGTCCCGTTCTGGGCGGCGACAGGCGACATGGCCAGCGCGTCGAAGAACTTCGTGTAGTCCTCACCGTTGGCGATGAGTGCGGACCCCGGCAGCGTCTTGCCCTGCGCGGCGGCGTTCGTCTTCATCTCTTCGGCGATCTTGCGCGAGAGGTAGTAGCGTCCGCCGGTGTCCGTCACCCGCGTCCAGCTCACCAACCCCGTCTTGCCGAAGTAGCTCTCGACGTAGCTCTTGATCGCGGTCACCCTCGCGTTCGGGACCGAAACCGGTCCGCCGACTACGCGGATCTTGACCGGTCCGTTCACACCGACGATGTCGCGGATCGCGACAAGCACCTCGTCGGGTGTTGACTTCGCGCTCACCAAGAGGAGCGGAGCGTCGTAGAGCCAGCACAGACCGCTCGCGGCGAGCGGGTCGGCCGCGGCACGGTCGTCACCGGAAGAGACGATGACGGTGTCGATGCCGTCCCAACCCGGGAAGCCTTTCTTCGCGATCTCGGTGGCCGTCGAGTAGCGGGTCTTTCCTGCGACGCGCGGCGCCGCCGCCAGTTCGGCGTCGATGCCGGTCACCGTGTTGAGACCGTCGTAGACGATGTCGGTTGCCTCGCCGAGCGAGGAGACGTCGTCGAAGTACTCCTTCACGTAGTTGCCGTCGTAGTCGTAGAACCAGATGCGGTAGGTGCCGGCGTCGAGCCCGTAGATCGTGAAGACGCCGTCAGCGTCCGTCCACCCGTAGGTGAGATAGTCCCAACCACCGCTGCCGTTGGACTTGAAGACCTTGGCCTTGATGCCCTCGAGCGGCTCGGGCGAGATCTCGGACTCGCTCGTGACCTGCCCCGTGATGGCTGCTGCGAGCGGCGTCAGCGACGCGTCGACGCTCGTGAGCGGGACGCCTGCGTAGGTCACCGGGTCCGCCGTCGCGAAGGTCGGCTTGTCGTCGTAGAACTCGCCGCGGTACGCGCCGTCGGAGTAGTCCTCGTCGAGGAACTCAACGGAGTAGCTTCCGTTCGACAGCCCGTAGATGCGGTAGCGCCCGTAGGAGTCGGTGTAGGCCTGACCGGAACACGCGACCGCGTCGCCACTTATGCTACCGGTGGCACTCTTCGGCTCGAGAACGACCTTGACGCCCTCGAGTGGATCGCCGGTGTCCTCGTCACGCACTGTTCCCGAAACCGGAGCCGGCTTCGCCAGGAGCGCCGCATCCACGTCGGTCACCTCGTTGGTGCCGTCGAAGACGAGGTCGGTGGCCAGCGAGAGCTCGGGCACGTCGTTCCAGTACTCGTTGATGTACTTGTCGCCATAGTCGTAGAACCAGATGCGATACGTGCCGGCCGGAAGGCCGTTCACCGAGTAGTCGCCGTTCGCATCGGTCCAGGCGTACGTGTAGTAGTCGTAGCCGCCTGAGCCGTTGCGCTTGAAGACCTTCGCCTTGATCTCTTCGAGCGGCATCGGCGCCTCGATGGAATCCTCGATCACCGTGCCTGAGATGCTCGGTTCCATCGAGTAGAGCACGCCGTCGATGCCCTCGACCTCGGTGCCTGCGGTGTACGAGATCGTCTTCGCTGCCGCCAGCGTTTCTGCACCGTCGTAGTAGGCGGTGTAGTAGCCCGGCGCCTGGAAGCCGACGCGGTACAGCCGTGTCTCAAGGCTCGAGAAGCCGTAGTCACCCGCACCATCAGTGCTTGCCGAAGCGATCTTCACCCACGAGCCGGACCCGCCGTCGGCCACCCACTTGTAGAGCAGCGCGGTCGCGCCGGGAATCGGAGCGCCTCCTTCGGCAGTAACCGTGCCCGAGATGTCCGGCGTGATGACGACACCGCCGGCCTGGATGGGCACGAACGCGAACGCCATCAGTGCCGCGAGCAGCGCCGCGGTGATCCTGTGGCGGTGACTCCTCCCCTGCATTCTCATGATTACCTCCCCGACCGTACGAATACGGAAAGAACGGGCGCGCGCGCCCTCGTAGAAGGTCATCGGCAGACGCGGTGCGACTCTGAACCCGACGAACGGTATCCCGGTGCGGGAAGTCACAGCCTGGAGTCGTGTTCTCGACGGACGGCGGCTACCTGCGGAGTTCGGCGGCCTTCTCTTCGGCCGCGCGCGCCTGCTCTTCCTGACCAGCCAGCCTGTACGCCTTGGCGAGGTCCTCCCACGCCGGTACGTAGAGCGGTGAGAGTTCCACGCAGCGCTCGAGTAGCGAGATGCCGGCTTCGCTGTCTCCGAAGACGAGCGCGACGCGTGCCTGACCCGACAACGGGATGCCGGTGTTCGGATCCATCTCGGCCGCAGCCTCGAAGCCGTCAAGTGCG
>JAENZW010000223.1 GCA_016841065.1 Actinomycetota bacterium | reverse complement strand
TAGGTGGGTGAGTCGGCCGAGGGAGGGGAAGCCGATGGAGGGGAATCTGGGCGATTACCAGCGCATCAAGGTACTCGTGGAGACCGATGAGCGCAGCTTCAAGGGCTTCGTCTACAAGCCTGCGACAGGTGACATACGTCTGTCCGACTACCTGAACACGTACGGTGACCGCTTCTTGCGGATGGCCGACGTTGAGATCACCGATCGCGGGCAGCACTACCGTGTCGGGGAGAAGCAGCCGTTCGTAGCTGTCGCAGTGGCCGCGATCACCTTCATCACGCCGCTTGACGGAGAGTAGTCGCCGCTTGATCCTCCGCGCGGGTACACACTGACGTATGGGTGACGCAGTCGTCGGCACGTGCTCGTGGACCGACAAGACCATGATCGAGCGGTGGTATCCACGCGACGTTTCTTCGCCGGAAGCGCGTCTGCGCTACTACGCCGCACGCTACGACACCGTCGAGGTCGATTCGACGTTCTATGGTCTGCCGCAGCGCCGTTTCGCGGAGCAGTGGGTCGAGCGGACGCCGCCGGGCTTCGTCTTCCACGTCAAGGCGTACGGCATGATGACGCGCCATGAGGTCGACGAGCGCTCGCTCCATCCCGAGCTGCGCGAGTACGCCCACGAGGTCTCGGACCGCGGCCGCGTCAAGCATCCCGAAGCGGCGATGATCGAGCGGTCGTTTCAGATCTTCGCCGAAGAGCTGGCTCCGCTGCGTGAAGCAGGCAAGATGGGCGGCGTGCTCATGCAGTTCCCGCCGTTCGTCACGGCGCTGTACGCGGACAAGACGCGGGAAGCGCTCGAGTACATCGAGTGGGCGACGGGACAGCTCGCGCGCGGATTGCCCGGCTCACCGATGCTCGTGGAGTTCCGGCACCCGTCGTGGGTGACCGGCGACCAGTGCGAGCAGACGATGCGCTTCCTTTCCGACCGAGATCTCGCCTACGTGAGTGTGGACGCGCCGCAGTTCCCGGACCGCTCGACGATGCCGGCGGTGACGGCTGCGACAGCGCCGTGGGCGTACGTTCGAATGCATGGTCGCAATCGCGACACGTACTTCGCCCGCACGTCTTCGGCGGCGGAGAGGTTCGATTACCTCTACACCGCCGAAGAGCTGCGCGAATGGGAGAAGCCCATCCGCGAGTTGGCTGCGGAGTCGGAGAGGACGTGGGTGATGTTCAACAACTGCAAGTACGACTACGCGCCGCGCAACGCACGCGAGATGGCGGCGATCCTGGGGGATGCGGTTGCGCCGCGCCAGGGCGATGTGCCGAGCGGAGACGCGGTGGCAGGGGCTGACGCGGGCTCGGACGGGGACCAGCTCACACTCGGGGTATAGAAACCCCGAACCGCGCTATCATTCGTTGGGTGCCGGAAGTTGTCAAGGACAGGGAGGGGATGACCGCGCGATGCGTACGCTACGAAACGTCTTCCGCCGCAAGCTGCGGGCCTTTCTCACGATTTTCGGCATATCTATAGGCGTGTTCGCTCTCGTGGTCATGGGCGCGCTTGCCGAGAAGCTCACGCGGCTCGTCGACGGGGGAGTCCGCTACTACGAGGGCAAGGTCATTGTTGTGGGCGACAGCGGAATGGTGGGCGTTTCGTCTCCACCCCTCGACATCGGGCTGCTTCGCGACATCGAGAATGTGCCTGGCGTCGCGCGCGTGTCGGCCGAAGCGTCGGTGCTGTACGAAGAGGAGCCGGGAAGCGTCAACTTCGGTACCATCGCGACTATCCAGGGCAGTGACGGGCGTAGCGAGGGCTACGAGACGTTCGTCATCGACATCGCCCAGGGGCGTGACATCACGTCGGACGATCGGGGCAAGATCGTGCTCGGCATCGACCTGGCGAAGCAGTTGGACGCCGACGTCGGCAGTCGCATCGAGGTTCGCAAGGCGCGCGATCCCTACGAGGTCGTGGGCATCATGGGCAAGACGCTCACAGCTCCTGACAACTCGGCGGTCATGTCGCTGTACGACGTGCAGCAACTCGTGTCTGACGAACTGCCCGACATCGTTGCGGCTTCGATCAGCCCCGAGAGCATCGCGACCGACTTCGTCGTGTTCCCGGACGAGGGACAGGATCCCGAGCGCATAGCCGAGCGGATCGAGAGTCAGGTAGAGGGCGTGGACGGTGTCAGCCCGGCGGATTTCGAGCAGCAGGTCAAGCAGCCGCTTGAGATGTTCACGTCGATCGTCTACGCGGTGGCGTTGATATCGCTCCTGGTCGGCGGTCTGTCCGTCATCAACACGATGACGATGTCGGTCTCGGAACGGACGCGGGAGATCGGGGTGCGAAAGGCGATTGGCGCCAGCAACCGACAGATCATGGGACAGTTCGTCGTGGAGTCGGCGATCATGGGCTTCATCGGAGGAGCGTTCGGACTGGGCCTCGGGTACGTCGCGACGATCATCGGCAAT
>JAENZW010000222.1 GCA_016841065.1 Actinomycetota bacterium | reverse complement strand
GCCGATGTGCGAGATGACCGAGAGCGTGGCTGGGTTGTCTGCGGATGCGCCGACGAGATCGGCGGCGCGCACGGCGAAGCCGTCCATCGCGGAGTTGTCGAACGGCGCGACGTCGATGTCGGACAGCGCGTCTTCGGCAAGTACGCGGCCCAGAGAATCGAGGAGCGGAACGTGCTCGATCTCCAGTGTGCGAACGCGTCCGAACAGCAGATCGCGCGCCTCCTCGACGGTCATCGTCTGCGACATGCGGGCTCAGGCCTCCTCTTCGGCAATGGTGATGCGCTCTGGATGGGTGTACACAGTGAGCTTTCCCCCGCGGGCGTACCCCACAAGCGTGATGCCGAGTTCGTCGGCGATCTCGGCAGCCAGGTCGGTAACCGCAGTGCGCGACACGACAACCGGCACGCGCGACTTCGCGGCCTTGACGGCCATCTCATACGAGACTCGCCCGGTGGTCAACAGCACGGCATCGCGAGTCGGGATGCGATCGAGCCACGCACGCCCGAGGAGTTTGTCGAGCGCATTGTGGCGACCGACGTCCTCACGCACGAGCTCGACATCCCCGTCGCGACCGAGCGCACACGAGTGCATCCCGCCGGTATCGCGGTACTGCTCGGCCAGGCGGGCCATCTGGCCCATCATGTTGTAGAGATCGTCGCTGGAGTACGTGACGTCCGACTCTACGTGCGCGAGCCCCTTCGCGTGACCGACGGACGAGAAGGTCACACCCTTGCCGCAGCCGCTCGTGACATATCGGGTGCGAAACACCATATCGTCGGGCACGTCTTCGTCCGTGACGACCCAGACCATGCCGCGTTTCGCGTCAACATCGATGTGCCCGAACGCGTCGCGGTCGGCCATAAGCCCTTCGGCAATCAGGAAGCCCGCAGCCATGTCCGCGAGATCGGCGGGGGTCGCCTGCACGGTCGCGACCTCCACGTCGTTCATGTGGACCGTGATCGGCCGCTCTTCGGGCATTCCACGCGGCCGAGTCGTCCCGACCTCAACAACCTGCAGACGGGGCCGCTGGCCTGCTTCGGCCTTCGGTGGGATCGCGTTCGCCCTGACCTCCGCGAGGTCTTCGGGAGTGTTGATGTTCACGAGACTCCGCAGTTCTGGATCGGCTGACCGCAGGGCCTCGAGCGGCACTTCCACGACGTTCAGCTCGCCGAAGATGGCCACAACTCTGCGGCGTCCGCGCGCGAGCACGGCGCGCGCCGCAGGCAGGCAGGCCTCGATACGGTAAAGGGCCAGCAGTGGCTCCAGTCCCTTCTCGCCCACCGGCACAACGACGTCGGCGCCACCGCGAGAATCCCACAGCGCACGGATGACGTCCGGCTCGAGCCACGGCATGTCTGCTGCGACCGCGAGAACCCAGTCGTCTTCGGCAGCTCCCATGGCGGTGGTCAGCCCTCCCAGCGGGCCCTGGTAAGCGATTTCGTCGGCGAGGACCGGCACGTCTGCGGGCAGGTCGGCGGCGTCGAGAGCCTCAGGACGGTTCGTGACGACGATGACGTGTGTGCAGATGGCGCGCACGGACTCGACGACGTGCGCGACAAGCGGTTCGCCGTCAACATCGAGCAGCGTCTTGTCCACGCCCATGCGCATCGAACGCCCGCCGGCCAGCACTGCGGCGGTCACGGGCAGCCGATCGCCACCCTCGTGCGTTTGATCTGTGGTCTCGCTCTTCATGTCCTGAACCGATACCCTCCGTCACGCACTCGAAACTGCAGGTCGCATTCGCACCGCGGTCGCCTTGAAGACCGCAGTCACCGACGCGCCTTCCGCGAGTTCAAGATCCCTCAAGGAGGCGCGTGACACACTTGCCACAATACGCACGCTATCCGATGCGACTGTGACATGCCACGTCGCGCCCCGTGGAGACAGCGACACGACATGACCCGCAAGATGGTTACGTGCCGAAGAGAGCGGCATCTCTTCGGCCGGGGCGAACAGCATAACGTCCTCGGGGCGTACGCCCACGAGCACGTGGTCTCCGGGTGCCGCCTCGCCGACCACGAAGACCTCGTCGGCACCGCATGCAACGGTGATGAGCCCATCTTCCGACGCCTTGACGATTCCCTCGATTGACGGTTCCACACCCAGGAACCGGGCAGTCCACTCGTCGCCGGGCACGCTCATAACCTGATCGACCGGTCCCTCGGACACGACTCGCCCGTCGTTCATGATCGCGACGCGGTCGGCCACGACGAGTGCCTCGTTGTGGTCGTGGGTGACGTAGACGGTGGTCACCCCCGTCGAAGCAAGGATCCGCGCGAACTCTTCGGATAGACGACTCTTGAGGAGCGCGTCGAGCGAGGCGAGCGGCTCGTCGAGGAGAAGCACGCGCGGCTCGAGTACCAGCGCCCGCGCCAGCGCGACGCGCTGCGCCTCCCCACCGGACAGCGTGAGCGCCGCACGCTTCTCGTAGCCGAC
>JAENZW010000022.1 GCA_016841065.1 Actinomycetota bacterium | reverse complement strand
GCGCCCAGTCCGATCACGGAGGCGCGGGACAGCATCTCGGCGTCGAAGTAGTCGAGGTTTGTGGTCGTCGCCAGAGTCTGCACCCTCGTCCCGACGATTGCCGTCAGCGCGTGTCTGCGGCTCGCGTCGAGCTCCGACATCACGTCGTCCAGAAGAAGAACCGGTGTGACTCCCACGACGTCTTCTGACACCGCCACTTCGGCAAGCTTCCAGGCGAGGGCGACGGTCCTCTGTTGACCCTGCGAGCCATACGCTCTCGCGTCGCGCCCGGCGATCCTGAAGACTACGTCGTCTCGGTGCGGACCCGCCAGAGTCACGCCGCGAGCACGCTCCTCGGCGGCCCGCCGGCCCAACGTCTCGGCGATTCCTTCGGCGACCTGCTCCTCTCCGAGACTCGCGTCCGCGTAGTCCGTCCAGGAGGCACAGTACTCGACCTCGAGATCCTGTCCTCCGGCGATTCCCGTATATGCCTCGCCTGCTGCCTCCGCCATGCGTCCGAGAAGTCGGCGCCGGTGCGTGACGAGTCTCGCCCCCGTGCGTGAGACCGCATCCGTCAGCACGCCGATCACATCGTCTCCCGCGCTGTCGCGAAGCGCCCTGTTTCGTTGGCGGACGGTCCTCTCGTACTCCTGCCGAAGACTCTCATAGGTCCCCGAAAGACGATCGCCGATGCCGTCTATCGCCGACCTTCTGCCCTCAGCAGGCCCTTTCACCATCTGTAGGTCATCGGGCGCGAAGACCACACAGGGAAGGGTCTCTCGGACGTCGCGCCGTCTTCTCACGACCGACCCGTTCACTTTCGTCGAGCGTTGCCCCTGCTGGGTGATGGACATTACGACATCCACCTCACGCGGGTCATCACGCAGGGAGGCCTCGAGCCGCGTCTCCTCGGCTCCCCACCGAATGAGCTCCTCCCACCGGGGTCTTCGGAACGACTCCGCGGTCAGAAGCAACTGGACCGCCTCTATCAAGTTGGTCTTGCCAACACCATTCGGACCGACGAGCACAGTAAGGTTCGGATCCACCGCGACAGAAACGCGCTCGTAGTTCCTGAAGTCCGCCAGGGCGACGCTCGTCAATTTGAGTGACACAGGGAGAGAATCAGCCGAGGCGAACAGGCATGAGCAGGTAGAGAAATCCTTCGTCTCCGGGTGCGCGAAGCACCCCCGGCTTCAGCGGGCTGACCGTCTCCAGGGTCACCTCATCACCTTCTGATGCCGAGAGACCGTCTGCGAGGAACGCGTGGTTGAATGCAATCTCCATGTCGGTTCCTTCGGCCTTCACCATCAAGGATTCCGTCGCTTCGCCGACATCTTGCGTCGTTGCCGACAAGGTCAGTGTTTGGTCAGTCGGAGACACGCCTACCCGAAGAGGTGAGTTGTGCTGAGCCAGCAGAGAGACTCTCCTTACGGCCTGGACAAACTCCTCGCGAGAAACGGAGACTTTCGTCTCTATCTCTTGGGGTATCAGCTGCCGATAGTTGGGAAATGTCCCGTCGATTCTCCTCGTGATGAATACGGTCCTTCCGACCTCAAACACCACCTGATTCTCCGTCACACCGAATACGACACTGTCTGCACCGGTGGCAAGCCGGCTGACCTCATCGAGGGCCTTCCCTGGGATGACTGCCTCTACCTCGGCGCCTGTCCCGGCCTCGAGGACTATCTCTTTCACGGCAAGACGGTATGAGTCCGTTGCCACCATTCGAATCGATGGGCCGTCGACTACGACCAGAACCCCTGTGAGAATCGGTCTCGTCTCATCTCTACTAACAGCTCGAGAGACGTGGGTCACCGCCGAAGAGAACGGCTTCGTCGAGACGGTCACCTTCTCTCCAACCTCGACTTCAGGGAACCTGGGGAAGTCATCCGCCGGAAGGGTCCTTACCGAGAAAGACGATGATCCGCACTCTACTTTTGCGGTGTCCTTTTCGAGGGTGATGGTGACCGCAGCTTCCGGCATCGATTTGATTATGTCTGTGGCGAGGCGACCAGGGAGGACGGCTTGACCTGAGGCGGCCACGTTTGCCTCAAAGGAGTCCTTCACTGAGACCTCGAGGTCTGTTGCCTGCAGCGTGACCTGCCCGCCCTCTTCGGCGGTGAAGAGAATCCCTGCAAGGATTGGAAGAGTCGATCTTGAGGAAAGCCCTCTGCTTACTGCACTCAACGAGTTAACGAGTTCACTGCGGGTCACGGAGAACTTCATCAAAGATCCTCTCTATACTTCATCAATATCCAGTAGCAGTACTAATAGGGGCTGTGGGTGAAGTGGACAACGTCTATTTGCGCTGGTGCACACCCGCGTGTCCTATGTGCGCGAAGTGTTGAGCATGTGTCTCTTCTCCTCCACAACTCCCACAGACAGGAGAATCCTTCAACAGAAAACAAATCCTATCCCCAGGAGCTCCCTCACTTCTCCACACTCTTACACACACAAGGAACTATCAACTCTTCTGCTTCACAGAGTTTGTCAGGGTTTGAATCTGGTTGTAGACATCACGGTCGGCCGTCAGCATCTTCTCAATTTTCGCTTTCGCATGCATGACGGTCGTATGATCTCGGCCCCCGAACTCAGAGCCGATGCTCGGAAGCGATAGATCGGTGAGTTCCCGCGCAAGATACATGGCGATTTGTCGAGGATAGACAATCGACTGAGAGCGCTTGTTCCCCACGAGCTCCGCATGACTCAACGAGTAGTACTTGCAGACCTCGCGCTGGATCGTGGAGACAGCAATAGGGCGCGTGGACCGCTCCGGGAAGATGTCTCTCAGTACGTTTCGGGCAAGCTCTATGTCTACCGGGTGGCGGGTGAGGGAGCTGAACGCGACAACCCGAATCAAGGCCCCCTCGAGCTCGCGGATGTTTGAAGCCACACGGTCCGCGACAAAAGCCAAGACATCGTGGGGAACGTCAAGGTGTTCGATCTCAACCTTCCGCCGCAGAATTGCGATACGCGTCTCAAGGTCCGGGGGTTGGATGTCCGTGATGAGGCCCATTTCAAATCTGCTTCTGAGGCGGTCCTCAAGCGTGGCGATATCCTTCGGCGGCCGGTCAGATGACAACACGACCTGCTTCCCGGCCTGCTCGAGAGCGTTGAATGTGTGAAAGAACTCTTCCTGCGTGGCGTCCTTTCCTTTCAGGAACTGGACGTCGTCTAGAAGGAGGACATCCGCGGTGCGGTACTGGCGCCGGAAACGATCCATCTTCTGCCGATCGCCGGCGCGGATGAGATCGATGACTTCGTTCGTGAACTGCTCCGACGTAACGTACTTGACCTTCATGTGGGGGAAGCTTTGCTGAGCATAGTGTCCGATTGCGTGGAGAAGATGGGTCTTTCCTAGTCCGACGCCACCATAGATGAACAGGGGATTGTAGGCGCGCCCAGGAGCCTCGGCAACCGCGAGAGAAGCGGCATGGGCGAAGCGGTTGGAGGCACCAATCACGAACGACTCGAAGGTGTATTTCGGGTGGAAAGCGGCTGGGAGCTGGATGCCCCCCGCAGGCTGGTTGATCTCGGCCGACACCGGCGGCTCCTCGGAGTCCTGCCCGGGAAGAGCGCTGTCGGCGGCGGGAGACGATGCGTCCGTTTGGGTCGGGGAGATGACGAAGGACAAAGAGAGTCCATCGCCATCGACTTGGGCGAGGGCGGCCCGTAGAAGACCCGAGTACCTAGACTCGAGCCAGTCACGGGCAAACTCGTTCTGGACGGCGATACGAAGCTTGCCGTCGGCGATGTCGATGGGCTCGGTGTGCTCAAACCACGTCTTGAACGTGGGAGTGTTGAGTTCTGACCGAACCACATCGAGGATCGCGGCCCAGAGCTGGTCCACGCTTCCGGAAACTGGAGCTGTCTGCTGCATGTCCGTCACTCTCTATCCCAGCCAAACAGGGCGTTGAGGTACTGCGTTCCGTCCGAAGTGATGACTCGCTTGCCTCCATCAGCCGAGACAATCAAGCCGGCTCTCTCGAGAGCCGCAAGGTCCCGGTATGCCGTAGAAAGGCCCACCCCCAGCTCTCGCGAGACCAAGCTCGGACCCGCCGAGCCGTACTCCATCACCAGGGACAAGACCTTGTTCTGTCGGAGAGTCAGGCGAGGAAGCGGGGGTTCCAGGTGCTCCTCGTCGCTTCCGGGGGGCGCAACAGCGGCTTCTTCAGGCGCGCCTCCGGCGAGGTTGGTCCGAGCCTCAGGCGCCGCGGCCCGCAACGTGATTACGGTTCCCTGACCGAGGTTGTCCTCGACGTCTAGCGTTCCGCCGCTGTGGGATAGGTACTCGTGAACAATTGGAAGGCCGGAGCCGACTCCGCGGATGAAGCGTTTCATCTCCGAGGTTGCAGTAGTGAAGCCAGGCCGGAGCGCGCGATCCTTGTCGGAGATGCCGGGTCCCTGGTCCGCGAACCGGATTTCGCTGCCTCCGCCAAGCACCGAGACCACGACCTCGCGGAAGTCCGCATGAATTAGGTTCTCGACAACCTCACGGATCACCGTGTAGGGAACCAGGCCGCCGAGTTCGCTCGCGTACATATATACATGTGACGAGAGATCCTCGATAAATTCGCGCACATCCTCGCTACGTATGTCGGTGATACGTGGTGCCGCCGCCACGGAGTCATACACGGCCACACGGGCCTGCCGGGGTGCATGCCCGGCATCCGGGGACGTCTCGGACTGCGACGGCACCCGCTGGGGTGCGCCTTCGTCTATGAGCGATGTACCGTGCCCGGGTGCAGGCACGGGAGTAAAGAACACTTTCATGATCCCCCACGTTTCCAGGGAGGCCTCCGGGTTCCACACGCTTATCAACACCCCAGCGCGAGTACCCTGCCAAGATAAACGCCTGTTAACAGCCGTATCTACCAGCTCATCTAGAAACTTCCAAGCAAGACTGAAAGCATCTGACGTGGGGATTCCACGATTGTCCACAGGCCTTTCCACAACTGTGGAAAACACACCCTCAACCTTTCCCGCAGACCGTGTGAGTCACCTGGAAGACGCCCTTTCGGGGGTTCCACCCCTTTCCGGTGCACGTTCTGAAGGATGCCGAAACGGCGCGGCTGTGGAAATGTGTGTTCCCGGGATACCAAACAGACTACGCCTCTGTGGAAAACGTCGAGGGAGCCCAGGATCGCTTCTCCCCGCCAAACACGCATATGAGCCTGAACGGCTGTTTTCAAGGTCATTCCCGACAGATTGGGGTCCGCCGATGTGCGGTCGATTCTAGCAAAGGCACCCATTGCCAACAACGACGCCGGGCGACTTATCCACAGGCGTATAGGATGCGCGTCCTCGGTTTTCCACACTATCCACAGATTCCTGAGATATTTCGCTGATGGGTCAGATTGGGTGGAAACGAACGGAACGCGCGCCAAGAGCAGGGATTTCGTTGACATGCCGGGAGACGCGTCGCTATACTTGTGCGGCTCTGCGCCCGTGCGCCAGGGCAGCAGATCGGAGGAACAGTGAAGAGAACGTACCAGCCGAATACGAGAAAGCGCAGCAAGACCCACGGTTTTCGTGCACGTATGGCGACACGTGGTGGCAGGGCTGTGCTCGCAAACCGTCGTCGCAAGGGACGCAAGGTCCTGAGCGCCTAGTTCTCTATCGCCGTGGAGGCCACGGTGCGTGGAACGATTCGTTCGTCGCGCGAGATCGACGCGATATTCAGAGAAGGAGAACGAGCGGCGACCAGGGCGCTCGTACTCCTGGCAGGCAAGACGCCAGCGAAGCGCGGCCCACGTGGCCGCGTCGCCTTTGTTGCGGGCAAGAAGCTGAGTAATGCCGTCGTGCGCAACAGGGCGAAGCGCGTTATGCGCGCAGCGGTGCACCGTAGCGGCGGACCGTGGGCCGGCTGGGACATCGTGCTGATTGCGCGATCTGCGGCGATTGACTGCCCGGCCACGGAATTGGACAGACTCTTGGACTCGGCTCTCAGGAAGGCCGGGGCGATTTCGCAGTGAGATACGCGAGCGCGCCTCTCGTCATCGTGATCAGGGGATATCAGAGATTCATCTCGCCCCTATTCCCCCCCTCTTGTAGATTCACGCCGACGTGCTCGTCATATGCGATAACATCTTTGGAGCGTCACGGTATGGTGAAAGGCGGCTGGCTCGCGCTCAAGCGGGTTGCGCGCTGCCACCCGTGGAGTCCCGGAGGTCACGATCCTGTGCCATAACCGATTCCATCCGGCCGTGTGCCGTGTGGAGCGTTGTACTCCCCTGAGGAGGTACCGAGCCTGTGTGGAATGAGATCAAGGAACTGCTGCTCTCGGCGCTGAACGGACTCTACAGCATCACGAACGACTACGGCTTCGCGATCATCCTGTTGACGCTGTTCATCCGGCTTGCGCTTATGCCGCTGACGATCAAGCAGACACACTCGATGTACGAGATGCAGCGCATACAGCCGAAGATCAAGGAACTCCAGAAGAAGTACAAGGACGACAAGCAGAAGCTTCAGGAGGAGACCCTGAAGTTCTACCAGGAAAACAAGGTTAATCCGTTTGGAGGATGCCTCCCACTGATTCTCCAGATGCCCGTGTTCTTCGCCCTGTACCAGGTTCTCGGCCCGCTGAGAGGCGGAACGGCCGAAGAAGCCGCGATGCACAACCTCCCCTCATATATAGAGGTGAATGCCGCGACGCTACCGGAGACGGCGAAGCGCTTTTGGATAATTCTGTCAGACATCACATCAACGCCACAGCAGATGTACTCCAGTGGCGGGTTGAAAGCGGTTATCCCGTACGCGATTCTCGTCATCCTCTTTGGCCTGAGTATCTGGTTGCCACAACAGCTCATGCCAGGAGAGAAGCAGCAGAAGTCCATCGGGCAGATCATGGCGATAATGATGCTCTGGTTCGGCTGGATCAGTCCTGCGGGCGTGCTTCTGTACTGGGTGACCTCGAGTATGCTCGGAGTTGCGCAGCAGCAGATACAGCTACGCTCGTATGCGAGGAAAGAAGGAGCTGGGTGATGAAGCGGGAGACTATCGGCGAAGGAGCTTCGGTCGCAGACGCCCTGGATGCCGCCCTTGAAGAGCTGGGGGTGCAGCAGGACGCTGTCGAGTACGAAGTGCTTGATGAGCCCGGCCGACGCTTCCTCGGCATCGGCGCCGATCGCGAAGCGCGTGTGAAGGTGTGGCTCAAGGGCGAGTTCGTCAGCGAAATCGAGCAAGCGAAACAGGCCGCCCGGGAGATCCTTGACGTCGAGGAAGAGGCGCCAGCAGACGCACCCTCGCCTTCCGAAGACCAAGAGGGAGAACCCCCAACCGATGAGGAGCTCGACAAGATCGCAGACGAGGCGGTCGGGGCGATTCGCACTGTGCTCAAGGCCTTCGATATCGAGGCAGAGGTCGAAGAGTACGAGGGCGACGAGGGCGAGATCATTCTCGACATCGTTGAAGGTGACCTCGCTGTGCTGATCGGCAGACACGGAAAGACCCTCGATGCGCTCCAGACGTTGGTCTCGGCGATAACGACCCGCCGGATGGGCTTCCGGCATCCCGTCGTGGTGGACGTCGAGGGCTATCGCAATCGGCGGCGGGAGAAGCTCGAGGACATGAGCAGGAGGGCTGCGGATCGCGCGGCGCGTCAGGGAACGCCGGTCAAGCTGCGCCCAATGAGCAGCTACGAGCGCCGGATCGTTCACATGTACCTTCGCGAGGACCAGCGGGTTCTCACGGCAAGTGAAGGTGAGGAGCCATTTCGCCAGGTTGTGGTCATGGCCAAGTAGCGTATCAGCAATAGGGATGCTTGAAGGGAGGTCGCCCAGAGGCGGCCTCCCTTCTCTGTTGTGAGTGCCACCAAGGATGTGGTGTGGGTATCGCTGCGAAACCGCGCGAGCGGCCCGATGCCCAAAGAGGGAGTTCCGTGCCACCGGAATCTGACTGATGCGGCGCTAGTCGGCTGAATGACGAGGTCGGGAATCGACTTGATTCTAGTGTGTCGCCTCCCGGACACTCCGCCAGAAACCCACGGAACACCTGGTTCTGGCGGATTCGCCACTGTCAGCAGTCCTAGAGTAGTGTTTCACGTGAAACACCGAGCCGTCGGACGACGCGCTCCGGCACCCCTCCACAGCGCGACTCACCGGAGCCCGTAAGTGCAGGAAGCGGCAACTCCGCGACGCGGAGGGATGCGTGGAAGTTCGATTCTGACGGACCATCCACAGGGGAGTGCGAAGCCTCTGGACAGCTGCAGACCGGCACCGCGTACGCTTGTACGCCACGGGAAGTCCGGTATCATGGGGGAGCAACCGACGACGGGTAAAGCCTTGAATGTTTCACGTGAAACACCAGACGTACCGGACATCGGAGACTCGATGTTCGATATGATCCGTGCCGGCCTTGACGAGCAGGGAACACAGCTTGGCGTCGACCAGGTGTGCCTGCTGGAGCGCCATCTCGTAGCCGTCCTCCGTCGGAATTCATCGATGAACCTGACTGCGATCACGAGCGCCGATGAGGCGATTCGCCTTCACGTGCTCGATTCTCTCGAGGTCGTCCGCGCTCTCGGAATACTGGAGTCTCCAGTTGTCGACATCGGATCAGGCGCGGGGTATCCCGGATTGCCCCTCGCAATTGCCGGCGTGGAAAGGATCACGCTGCTCGACTCAAGAAAGAAGAGAGCGGCATTTCTGAGCGAGATCGTTGAGGAGCTTGGCCTCACGGACCGAGTGAGCGTTCAGGCCGAAAGGGCCGAAGAGCACGCAACGATCTATCCGGGCGCCTACGCGACCGCGATAGCCCGCGCGGTCGGTGCACTGCCCGCACTCGTTGAGCTCGCCGCTCCCCTTCTTCGAGACGGAGGCGCCTTCGTCGCGATGAAGGGCAACCTGTCGGAGTCAGAACGCGCGGACGGGAATCGGGCGGCCGCAGTCGTTGGTTTGACAGAGGAACGCGCGGAACGCTACTCGCTTGCAGTGGGAGGAGAGAGTCGAACCATTGTCGTGTACCGTCGTGTGAGCGATTCAAGTGTGGTTCTGCCGCGCAGGCCAGGGATGGCACAGAACCATCCCCTGTAGTGGCTTTCCCGAGAGGGCAGCTTGCCCTACAATAACTATCGTCTGAAAAGGCGAACAGAAAGGGATGGGGCCGTGGTGTTCGAGGATTCCGCGGGAACAGCTGCCGCACGCCAACGGGTCTTTGCGGTTGTGAACCAGAAGGGCGGCGTCGGCAAGAGCACCACGTCCGTCAACCTTGGAGCGGCGCTGGGGGAGCTGGGGCAGAAGGTTCTGCTGGTTGACCTCGACCCTCAAGGCAATCTAACTTCGGGCTTTGGCTTGAACCGGAATCAGCGGGAACTGTGTATCTACGATGCACTCATCGGGGACACCCCGATCGAGCAGCTGATCGAGCCGGTAGAGAGCGAACACGTGTTCGTAGTGCCCGCTACGATTCAACTCGCGGGCGCCGAGATTGAACTCGTGTCGGCGATGAGCAGAGAGAACAGACTGAAGCAGATCCTGGTTCCGGTTCTGGACGATTTCGACTTCATCATCATCGACTGCCCGCCATCCCTGGGGTTGTTGACGGTCAACGCCTTGACCGCCGCCGAGGGTCTCATCATTCCGATACAGTGCGAGTACTACGCACTGGAAGGACTTTCCAAATTGCTCGACAGCGTTCGCCTGGTCAAACGTCACCTGAACGAGCGCCTTGAGGTCTTTGGTGTAGTGATGACGATGTTCGACAAACGAACGCGGCTCTCACAGCTCGTCGTGGACGAGGTCAGAGACTTCTTCGACAAGAAGGTGTTCGAGACGCTGATTCCGCGGACCGTTCGCCTGTCCGAGGCGCCGAGCTTCGGCCAGCCGATTACCTTGTACGATTCCACCGGAAAGGGCGCTGACGCGTACCGTTGTCTGGCGAAGGAAGTGGTTGCCCGTGTCTAAGAAGGGTCTCGGCCGAGGGCTGTCTGCCCTGATCACGAACGCTGGCGACGACGTTGCCGAGGATGCTCTCGAGATTCCCGTTGAGCAGATTCAGCCGAATCCGAAGCAGCCCCGCACGAGCATCGATGATGAGGGCATCGCCGAGCTGGCGGACTCGATTGGCAAGGTGGGCCTGCTGCAGCCCATCATAGTCCGACCTCATGCCGACGGATACCAGATAATCGCAGGTGAACGAAGGTGGAGAGCAGCGCGCAAGGCAGGGCTCGAGCGCGTACCGGTGCGCATACTGTCGACGAACGAAACGGAGTCACTCGAGATCGCGCTGATCGAGAACTTGCAGCGCCAAGACCTGAACGCGATCGAAGAGGCCCGCGGATACAGGCGCCTGCTGACCGAGTATCAAATGACTCAGGCAGAGTTGGCCGACAAGGTATCGAAGTCACGTTCGGCAGTGACCAATGCGCTGCGCCTGCTGGACCTGCCCGAGGAAGTGCAACAGATGGTGTATGAAGGCGCCCTGTCCGCCGGACATGCGCGGGCGATCCTGTCGGTGCCGGATGAAGCGCAGAGGGCGAATCTGGCTGTCAGGGTGCGCGAACAAGGCCTGTCGGTTCGCGAGACGGAGAACCTGGCGCGTCTCTTCGCCGCGGGGCACGCAGAACGCGCTCCTCGCCCCCAGACGCCGAAGTCCTTCAAGGTGGCCGCACGAAAGCTGCGGCTGGTGCTGGGCACGAACGTTCGCGTTCGTCAGGCCCAGAGCAAGGGCAAGATAGAGATCGATTTTCATGGCGAAGAAGATCTTGAGCGGATATTCCGGCTGCTCACAGAGGGCAACCGGGCGGCGACCGCAGGGGAGGACGGCTGATGAGAGACAGATTCGAGTATTTCATCATCGGAACGATTACCGGCGTCGTCATCGGCGTCGTCATCGGTATCCTGTTCGCTCCGGCCAGCGGTGCGAAGACCCGAAGGCGGCTGGCGAACGAAGCGGCTAGGGCGGCGGATGTCGCGCGCGTTGTGGCTGAAAGAGCGGAACAAGCCGCTGAACTGATCACGGGGCGCGTGGACCACTACCTCGGGCGAGATGAAGAGGCCGCGTGGCGGCGCGTTCGCGAGATACGTGAGGGAGTCGGACACTACACCCGCGCTCAGACCGCGGAGTGATGTCAGACTCGCATGAGATGCTGACCTCGTCTTCGGAGTGAGGGGGTCGGGTGTCGCTCACGGTAGTCACCGGGCGCGCGAACTCGGGGAAGACCGGCATCGCGTACGATCGAGTGGTGGAGGCCGCGTCGGAAGGTCGTGCGGCTATCCTCGCTGTGCCGAGCGTCCCCGATGTTCAGCGTGCCGCACAAGAACTATCTGAACGGCAGCCCGTCGGTCTTCGCGCCGTCACGCTCGATGCGTGGATCGAAGAGTGCTGGAGACTCTTCGGCGATGGACGACGTGTGGCCACCGACGCCGCACGGTCAATGCTGTGCACACGTGCGGCGACGCACACGCCGCTGACCCTGATTGCCGAAGAAGCGCGCGGCCGGGGCCTCGTGAAGCTCATTTCGGACGTCGTGAGGCGTCACGGGACGGAGATGCCGAAGCGGCCGACAGGCATCGAAGCCGAAGTTGTTGCGATTGTACGGGCGTACCGCAGCGAGTTGGACGCCCGGGGGCTCGTGGAGCTTCGAGACGCAGTCTCTTGCCTCCAAGGGCGGCTCGCCGGGGATCTTCCTGCGGTCGTCGTGCACCGCTTCACCGATTTCTCCCCAGCTCAGGAGCTGTTCATCCTGGAGCTGAGCAAAGTGACGGATGCGCTCGTCACCCTGTCCTGGCAGCCAGGACATCAGGCAACCGTCGCCCTCGATACGCTCGCGTCACGGCTTCTGGAAGCGGCCGATGAGCACCTGGAGCTGCCAGATGCCCCGGGTCAAGCAGAGCTCGTGGCTGTTGCGGATGGCCTGTACCGGGGGCGAAGGCCCGTTCTCGATCCCGGCGGAGCAATCGAGCTGGCTCTCGCGACAGGTCCGGAGGCCGAGGTGACGCTGGCAGCTCGCGTGGCCGCTCAGCTCAAGCGCGAGGGGTTTGCCGGTGATCGGATAGCGGTGGCCTTCAAGGATGTCGAACGTCGACTTCCAGCGCTGAAGACCGCGTTCATGTCCGAGGGTGTGTCTGCAGACTTCGATGTCCCGGTGCGCTTCGCGTCGACTGCGTACGGGGCTGCTCTGCACTCCCTTCTGGATGCGCTCCTGACGGAAGAGGGCTCACGCGAGCGTTTGGCTGCATTCCTGGCAAGCCCGTACTCGGGTGTCGATCGGGAAGCGCTCGCGCGTGAAGACGCCCGCTGGAGAGAGAACCGGCTCGTTGGTACGGCGCTGCTTGCAGGGGCCCGCCTGCTGAGCGTCGTGGCCCGCGAGGCAATCGATTGTGCGGCTGGCGTTCTCCGAGAAGGGGGAGGGCGCGCGCGCCTTATGTCATGGAATAATTTGGCAAGTCTCATGCTTCAGCAGAGCCTGCTCTCGGAAGAGAGAGACGATGCCCTGAAGGAGCTAGACGCGCGTTCGCATCGTGCGGCGCTTCGGGTAGCGGGTGAACTTGGCGCGATCGATGCGAACGGCGTCACGTCCGGAGACCTGATTGCCGCGGCGAGGGAAGCCGTCGTGTCTGCGGGGGCAGCCGAGACAGACGGCTGCGTCCAGGTGACCTCGGCCCACCGGCTGCGCTCGCGTCGCTTCGACGCCGTGATACTTGGAGGACTCACGGCTAGCGAGTTCACAGCAGACAGCGGAGAGTCACTTGCCGACGAGATTGCGCAGCGCGTCGGACTCCCCATTGGCCCGGACCGACGGCTGTCGGAGCGGCTCCTCTTCTATCTCGTCGTGTCTTCAGCCCGCGAGCGGCTGGTGCTGTTGCGGCAGGCGGGGGACTCCAACGACAGGTTCATACGACCCTCAGTGTTCTGGGACGAGGTCCTCGATCTCTACAGACCTTCGGGGGGCGATGAGGAGGCCCTGCTAGCTGGGCTGACGGTACATCGTCTCGGGCTCACCGACATTGCCGACTACGCGCCCGCGTTCGAGCGCGGGCGCCCGCAACGGCGCAAGAACGTCTCGGCCGGGCATCCCGGCAGGGGCCTCGGACATCGCGCTCTCTTCGACGACGAAGTGCTGTCCGATCTTGCGAAGCCACGCGAGTACAGCGTGACCGAGCTGGAGACGTACGCCCAGTGTCCCTACAAGTGGTTCCTGGGGCATGCGGTTGGCTCCCGTGAGCTCGATCGCGGGCTTGATGCCCGAGAACGCGGAAGCCGAGCACACAGGATCCTCTCGCGGTTCTACGATACGTGGCGTGAGCAGCACGAACCCGGGCGGGTGACTACCGAGAATCTCGCGGCTGCGCTCGGGGTACTGGACGAGATCGCCGCTTTGGCCGAACGCGAAGCGCGCGTTAGGGCCATCGGCATCGCCGAGGAACTCGAGGCGGCAACGGCGCATCGGTGGGCGCGTCGAATCGTTACGGAGGATGCAGAGTTCCTGCCGGGCTTCGAACCCGTCGCTCACGAACTGAGCTTCGGCGGCCCGGAGGAGAAGAGCGTCTCGCTGGGAGATCTCAGGCTGAAGGGTCGGATTGACCGCGTGGACGCGGACGGGGAGCACCTGATCGTCTCCGACTACAAGGCTTCCGAGGTCCACGGGCACGGTTCCTTCGGCACATATGGGCTTCTGCAGGTACCGATATACGCAGCAGCAGCAGGCCAAGTTCTCGGCCTCGAGGAGGTCGGAGGGGTGTATCGATCACTGCGCTCCATGGCAGCGCGAGGGTTCTGGAACGGAGACGTTCTCCCGAAGTGCGTGGGTCTCAGTGGGCGCGACGCGGTTGGGGGAGAAGATGTTGCGGAGATAATCACCCGGGCGATCGCGACGGCTTGCGTCGCGGCAGAGGGTATCCAGGAGGGCCGCATCACTCCCGATCCCGCGAACAGAGAAGCGTGCCTCTACTGCGCTGTTCTTCAGACGTGTGAGAGGGCTGCCCGATGACGAGGGTGGATCTCAACGACGCGCAGAGACACGCAGCAGCAACGCTTTCGGGACCGGTCCTCATCACGGCCGGGGCTGGCGCAGGCAAGACACGCACTCTCACAGAGCGCTTCGTCAATGCTGTCGTGCCTGAGAGGGTGTCTGGGTGGACAGCCATCGGAATCTCACAGGCTGTCGCCATCACGTTCACGGACAAAGCCGCCGGTGAGCTGTCCGAGCGCGTCCGATGCGCTCTGAGAGAAGTTGGCCGGGTCGAGGAGTCGCGTGCGGTGGACGGGGCGTGGATATCCACGATTCACGGCATGTGCGCGCGCATACTCCGGCGCCACGCTCTGGACGTCGGAATAGCGCCTGGCTTCACCGTGGCGGAGGGGATAGTGTCGGCGCGGCTCAAGCAGCGAGCATTCGATGCCGCCGCAAACGCGGCCATAGAGACGACTGGTTCGGGAGAACGACTCTTCGGCCTGTACGGCTTTCGGGGGGCATTCTCTGGCGCCGAGCGAATTCGACGCGAGATTGCCGCCCGAGGCGTCAAGCCGGTCGTCGCTCATCCGGCGCCGGATGCGCAAGCGATGCGTCATGACGCGCTGCAGTACTTCGGCCAGGCGCGCCACGAGTTCGCCACGTGCGGGATAGACGCGTCGACCGTTCACAAGTATCGCGACGCATGTGAGGGGATTGAGGAGCTTCTTCTCGGCCTCGGCGAAGGTATGGACAACGGGACCGAGGTGGCAGAGGCCATCTGGGCTGCGGCCGCAGCGAACAGGGCAATCAAGACAACCAAGAAGGAGATTGCGGCGGCCTGCGAGGAGTTCCACCGCGTGCGGGAGGAGTTGCTCTCGGAAGCCGCCGCGAGCGCGCTTCACCCGCTCGCGCAGTCGCTCATCGAACTCGCGAACGACTACGGGGCACGCTACTCGGCGCTCAAGGCGGAGGCGGGCCTATTGGACTTCGATGACCTGCAGATCCGGACGCTGTCGCTGCTCGAGTTGCGGCCGGAAGTGCGGGAGCGTTACCGCAGCGAGATGCAGATGTTCATGGTTGACGAGTTCCAGGATACGGACTCCCTGCAGCTGGATATCGTTCACACTCTGGCGGGGGAGAACCTTTGTACCGTGGGCGACGAACGGCAGTCGATCTACGGCTTCCGAGGCGCCGACATCGACGTGTTCCGCGAGCACGTGAATCAGATGCGGGTGGCCGGTGCGGCCAGTTTCGATCTCGTCGTGAACTACCGGTCTCACCCTGCGATTCTGCGCTTCGCGAACAGCGTCTTTGGTGCGGAGGCACTCTTTGGCGAAGACCTCCTGTCGCTCGAGCATGGTCGGGAAGAACCGGCGGAACCGCTCCTTCCTGATGGAGAACCCCGGGTGCGAGTCGAGATCCTGCACGCGCCCGGTCGGCACACGAATGCTGATGCGGCGCGCGAGGCCCGGATTCTCGCCTCGCGGTTCGCCGAGTTGCGCGATGTGCACGGAGTCCGGCCTTCCGACATGGTCGTATTGGTGCGTCAGTACTCCCACGCTGTCTTCATCGCATCGGCACTAAGAGCCAAAGGTTTCCCAGTACTGACGGTGGGCGGAAGCAGGTTCTTCGGCCTCAAAGAGACGGTGTGGCTGCGTGCTTTCTGTCGCGTTCTCGCGAATCCCCGCCAGGACGACGCTCTGATCCAGGTTCTCACATCGCCGCTGGTAGACGTCACTGACGATGCTCTCTATCGGGCTCGCTCAAGCGCTCGAGAGGCTGGCTCCGCCAGTCTCTGGGACGGAGTGATGCGTCTTGCGAGCTCCGCCGACGCCCGTGCCGAAGGTTGCCTGCGCGATGCGGCCGAGTTGATTTCGACGGCCCGAGCCCGGACGGGTTCCCAGCGGCTGAGCGAAGTCATCCTGCGCGCCGTAGAAGAGGCAGAGGTCGACTTGAAGCTGCTGGCTGCGGGCGATGAGGGTCGAGAGATGTACGCAAACGTGCTGAAGTTCGCCCGCATGGCGGATGAGTACGAGAGTTCTGAGGGCTCGGGTCCGGCCGGCTTCTCGGCGCACCTCGATGCAAGAGAACGCTACGGGGAGCACGAGTCACCGATGACACTCGCAGACGACGACTCGCCAGCGGTGCGAATCATGAGCATCCACGCGGCGAAGGGTCTGGAGTTCCCTGTCGTGGCCGTTCCGCGTCTCGGCGAGAGCCGACACGGGGATAGTGCCGCGGTCCGTGTCTTGGCGGCGGACGGTGAACTCAAGGTCGCTCTCCGCGTCCCTCGTGACTGGAGGGCGCGCGTCAAGGCGGCCGGAGGTTCAGAGCCGAAGGACGAGGCCGAGACCGCGGCCTTCCGGGATCTCGGGAATGCGGCCGCAAGCAATGAGACGGACGAGTCGAAGCGGCTCTTCTACGTCGCTTGTACTCGCGCGCGCGATGCGTTGATGCTCTTCGGCACCGCGAACCATGAGAAGGAAGCGTCTTCGGACGGGCCGTTGACGTGGCTCTACTCGGCGCTCCCTGGGCTTCGAGGAGTTGCCGTCGGTGGAGAGGCGACAGCGATCGGGAACAGTGCCGGTCCTATCGCATGCGTTCGTGTCACGCCCGCTGAAGATGTGCCGGAGTTCGGCTCGCCGGAGAGTGAGCTCGCGACGCCCGAGCCGGTCATGCTCGCCTCGCGGATTTCGTCGCCAGCGCTCGCTGAGGAGGCGCAAGACGCGGGGCGCAGACCCCGCTGGCTGTCGTACAGCCAGATCGCCAAGTACGAGGAGTGTCCCCGGAGGTTCTGGGCGACGCACATCCTGGGAATCGGCGAGCCGTACTTGCCGGAGGACGATGACCCGCGTGCTTTCGGCTCGGCGGTGCATGCGGCGCTGCAGCTGGCCTCAGATGAGATACCCGAAGAGGAGCGTCTTGCTGCAATCGCGCGCTCGTACGGCCTGGACGGTAGCGCCACAGCGCACCTACGGGAGGTAGCGAACAACTACGCCGCATCCAGCGTCGCCGGCAGGCTCTGCGCCCACCAAAGCATCAGACGTGAGGTGCCGTTTGCGGTACCCGTGGACGGTGATGGGAGACTGCTGCTTGTTGGATCGATGGACGCGTACGGAAGGACCGACGACACCGCGCTGGTGATCGATTACAAGACCGGCGTCACCGGTGACCCCGCCGAACTTCGGGATCGCTATGTGAGCCAGGCCAGGAGCTATGCCCTCGCAGCGTTGTCGGACGGCTGCACGCAGATCGAGGTCGTGTTCGTGCGACCGGAGGTGCTCGACACGGTGGGCTGTCCGCAAGAGATCGCGTTCCGATTCGATGAATCGGCGGCCGCAGAGATCAAGGTGTGGATCGGTGGCGTGGCAGACGCCATCGAAAGGCAGGAGTTCACGGCACTGCGCTCTTGGGATGATGCCAAGTGCAGCCGATGTCCCGCCGCCCGAATCGCGTGCGACCTCAGTCCTGAGCAAGGTGCCGCTGGGTGAGCTGTCCACAGGCGGCGTCAATGTCCGAGCCGCGTTCTGCCCGAAGCGAGGTCTCAATACCCGCCGAAGACAGGATACGGGCGAAGTGAGCCGCTCTTTCGCCGTCGCTTCGCCGCATACGGGTTCCCGGCACAGAATTCGCCGGGATGAGGTTTACGTGGCACAGCAGGCCCTTGCAGAAGGCCACCAGGGCTCGAAGCTCGTCGTCGGTGTCGTTGACACCGTCAATCAGGGCGTACTCGAATGTCGGGCGACGCCCGGTTCGCTCAGCGTACTCTTGCACGCGCGCACGAAGTCGCGGTAGGGGCGCCGATCGCATTCCGGGCATGAGTTCGTCGCGCGTCCGCTGGACTGCGGAGTGGAGAGACACTGCGAGCGTGTACTGCTCCGGCTCAGTCGAGATGCGCTCGATTCCGGACAGGATGCCGCACGTCGAAATCGTGAGGTGCCGAGCTCCGATGCCCAGACCATCGCGTGCGTTCATGATGCGAAGCGCATCGAGTACGGCATCGTAGTTCAGGAGCGGCTCGCCTTGACCCATCGCCACAGCGTTGGACACGCGCTCTCCAAAGTCCTCTCCGACCATCGCGACCTGGTCCACGATCTCTCCGCACTGGAGGTTCCGCACGAATCCTCCACGCCCCGTCGCGCAGAACGAGCAACCCATGGCACAACCGGCTTGTGTCGAGAAACAAACGGTGAGACGTCCGGGTCCCGGTAGCCCAACGCTTTCCACATGGGAGTCGTCTGACAACCGCCACAGGTACTTCCGAGTTCCGTCGAACTCCGAGACTTGACGTTCTACAAGTACCGGTCGGGATAGAGCGAACCGCCCTGCGAGTGCTTCCCGCAGGGCGGTCGAGATATCTGTCATGTCGTCGAATGAGACAGCACCGCGTTTGTACAGCCAGCGCAGAACCTGACCCGTTCGATAGCGAGGCTCTCCCAGGTCGGCTAGTGCATTCGCCAAGCCGGCAACTCCCAGTGCCTTGATGTCGACGCGAACATCGGGGCTCTCGGTCGAGGGCACGCTAGCTCTCGAGGCCCTCGAGCGCCTTGCGGTACTCGTCGCGGTGCTCCTTCTCGAAGCGGCCGACTGCACGGAAGTAGAATGCGATCTCCGGGAAGCCTTCCTCCTCGGCCGCGGCCGCGAACTGCGGGTACATGTCCGTGCACTCGTAGTCCTCGCCGCCGATGGACTTCCTGAGATTCTCTACGGTGGGCCCGAAGCCGTTCATGTACGCAAGATGTCCGTGTGCATGGGCCGTCTCTTCGGCAGCGGCACGCTCGAACACGGCCCGCGCCTCATGTGCGCCCTGGAGCTCGGCAATCCGGGCGAACAGTGTGTACATGCGGTTGGCCTGAGATTCTCCCGCAAACGCAGACTTCAGATTCTCCAGCGTCTTGGAGCCGGCGAGTTCGCCCGGTCCCTCATACGGCACGAAGGAGGTCTTTGGCGCGCCGCATACAGGGCAGTGCTCTGGTGGAGGGCCGACGTGCAGATATCCGCAGCCCTTGCAGCGATAAGTCTCGAGCATGAAGATCTCCTCTCCAGCAGCGCGGAGGCGGCTGCAGGTCTCCGGGTGTCAGGACGCATTATTCCCCAGGGGCGCCAACGTCGACCAGCCGAGCACCTACGAGTGACGCTGGCCACGCGATAGGCACATCGCCGATTCTCGCTCCCGCCTAGGGGTACATAGCGTATCAAGACCGTCTCGTCGCATGCCAGCAATAGGAAGAGAGTGAACATGAGAGGAATCCGTCCAGCCCTTGTCGCAGCCATGCTCGTTGGCTTCCTCGGTCTTGCGGCCACCTCCGTGTTGGGATTGCCGAAGATCGATGCGGAACAGATCGAGCCTGTCGTGAACTGCGGGTGTCACTCCGCGCTTCTTGAGGACTGGGGGCGATCGATGCATGCGAAGGCGCTGGTCGATCCCGTCTATCGGCTCAAGCTCGACGAAGCCAACAAGGCGACTGACGGCGCCCTCGGCCCCTTCTGCGAGGCGTGTCACGCGCCAATCGCGGTGATGGGTGGCCTGTCAGGCAAGGATCCGGCGGCGATGCCTCCCCAGGCGGCACAGGGAGTGATTTGCGCCTTCTGTCATCAGGTGACCGGCACCACCGAGCCTATCGGCAACACATCGCAGACCTTCGAGGCCGACCGCGTATACAAGGCCCAATACGATGACGCGAACTCCCCCTACCACGAGACCGCGTTCTCGGGATTCCACATGACTGCGGAGTTCTGCGGATCGTGCCACAACGTCGACCACCCTTCGGACCCGAACCTGCACCTCGAGGCGACGTACACAGAGTGGAAGAACGGCCCGTATGCCAAAGAGGGCATCGTCTGCCAGGACTGCCACATGACGCCAGGACCGGGCGTCGTCAAACCGTACCCGGGGACGGCGGCGGCGGGCGGCCCGCAGCGTGACCACATCTACCTAATGACCTTCGCGGGCGGCAACGTCGGGCTAGGAGACGCGGTTCTTGCCGAAGAACGCCTGAAGGCCGCGGCCACACTCGATATCTCGGCGCCCGAGATCCTCGCCGGTGGCGAGAAGGCTCAGATTGAGGTGACGATCACCAACTCCGGCGCCGGACACTACCTGCCGACCGGTCTCACCGAGGTGCGCCAGATGTGGCTCGAGGTGACGGCCAAGGGCGAGGGCGATGAAGAGGAAGAGATCGGGAGGCGCGTCTTCGGCACAGTCTTGGAGGATGCGGCCGGCAACTCGCCCGTAGAGCTGTGGGACGCTGTGGCCATCGCGAGTGACGACCGGATCCCGCCCAAGGAGTCGGTTTCTGAGAAGTACGAATTCGAGATGCCCGAGGGCGAAGAGGTCGAACTCGTTGCGACACTGTACTACCGGTCATGCTCGGAGGAGATGGCGGAAGAGGCTGGAGTCGAGATTCCGACTACCACCATGGCTACGGTGCAGCAGGTCGTGTATGCGTCGGCGGACGCCCGAGCGCAGGGAAGCGATGTGGACGGGACCGGTGGCGGGGGCAACAACGTCCTCCTCGTGATCGCGGGCGGAGGTCTCCTGCTGATCATTGCTGGCCTCGTGGCGGGTGTGGCGCGGAGAAAGTCGAGAGAGAACTAGGCTGCGAGTGCCAGACCGCGCCACACGCGGACAGGTGCTTCAGATCGTGGAGCGGGCCCCACATCGGGGCCCGCTCTTGTGTTTCGTCGGGCCGGAGAGCCGGGTTACTCCGTGGGAGCCGTGCCGGTCGTCTCAGTGCTCGGCATGTCGATGTCGATGGGCTTGTCACCCACGGTCATCGTGAGTTCCATGAGATCACCGTTGCGGTATAGCTTCAGCACGACCGTGTCGCCAACGGCTTTGCGGCGCACTTGGAGGATGAGGTCGTCCATGGAGCGGATCTTCTCGTCGTCGAGTCCGACGATGACATCGCCCTTGGCGATTCCCGCCTTCTCGGCCTCAGTACCCTTTGTGACCTCAACGACCCAGGCTCCCTCCTCGACCGGGAGGTTCTCCTCCTTGGCGAGTGAGGCGTCTACCGTTCGTCCGAAGACGCCGAGGAACGGGTGACGCACCTTGCCATCCGTGATGAGTTGGTCAGCGACACGAGCGGCCGTGTTGACCGGGATTGCGAAGCCGATGCCGTCGTTCGCCCCGTTGTTCGAGTAGATCGCAGCGTTGATCCCGATCAACTTGCCTTCGCGATCGACGAGCGCGCCTCCGGAGTTTCCGGGGTTGATCGCCGCATCGGTCTGTATGACATCGACCAATGGGTAGGTGCCGGGAGCCGTGTCGGACATGTTCGGCAGAGATCGACCGAGCGCCGAGACCACGCCAGCGCTAACCGAGTGGGAGAGGCCGAATGGCGATCCTATGGCGACCACCGTCTGCCCGACATCAAGGTCGTCCGAGTTCCCGATCTGGATGACCGGGAGGGTCGCGTCAATCTTCAGCACGGCGATATCCGTGTCGGCGTCTGCCCCGACCAGCTCCGCCCGATGGGCTTCGCCATCGGTACCCTTGACTATGAACGTGTCCGCCTCATCCACGACGTGGGCGTTGGTGATGATGTAGGTGCCGCCGCCCTCGGCCTCCCTGAATGCCACGCCGGACCCGTTGCCCATAACGGGAACACCGGGGTGTCCCTCAGGGAACTCGCTGTCGCCGGTGGAGACGGTGGAGCCGGTGACGTCGACGTTGACGATGCTCGGGAGTGCGGCTGCCGTAGCCGCAACGATGGGCTCGTCCGTCTCCGCGGGTACTACGCGGATCGAAGAAGGCGCGCTCGAATCGGGGCGCCCGTGCGTGAAGGCCCACGATCCCGCCAGTCCGGCCACGCCGCCCGCGATCGTGCCGACGACGAGGGCCACGAGAATCGCTATCATCGCCATCGAGCCGAACGTGGGAGTCGGGCGACTACC
>JAENZW010000221.1 GCA_016841065.1 Actinomycetota bacterium | reverse complement strand
GCAGATGAGCGCGGAGGCCGCATGCATGCCGTGGAACGCCGGCGTGTCCCCCGGGCCGATGCCGCGCTGGCTGCGGAACGCCCACGGGTCGCCCGACGCCTCGATGACCGCGTCGATGTAGTCGGCGTCATGCACCAGCTCGATGGACTCACGCGGGGATGGGGTGAATCCTACAACTCGCGCGCGGGGCGTGGTTGGCGAGGCGTTGTCGCGCACGTCATCCTCTTCGGCAAGAAGGCCGTAGGCGCGCATGAGGTCGCGTGCCAGCGTGAAGCGCTCGGGCTTGAGCGGATGCGCCTCGCCTAGATCGTATTCGGCCAGCTCATCTGACCACGGGAAAATGACCCTCATGTCTCACCTCCGCCAAGTTCCTACCCGCTCGGCCGCGCGGCTGGCACCGCGAGCGTGCGTTTCGTACAATACGCATCTGCGCCCGTGCTGTCTGCGCCATTCGGCGGTGGCATGGGAATCCCGAAACGTCCCAAACGGACCTTGCCGAGGAGGTTCCTCTGTGACCGGTGACGATCACACCATGGTGTTCGAGCTGCCGATCGAATCCAGCGTCGGGCAGCGAGAGATCAAGCTCGACGACACGACGCTGCGCGACGGCGAGCAGACCGCTGGTGTCGTCTTCACCAACCAGGAGAAGGTTCGCATCGCGCGCATGCTCGACGAGATCGGCGTGCACCAGATTGAGGCCGGCATCCCGGTCATGGGCGGCGACGAAGCCGAGGTCATCACCGAGATCGCGCACCTCGGGCTGAGCGCGTCGGTGCTCGGCTGGAATCGCGCGAGCATCGCGGACATCAAGATGTCCCTGGATTGCGGAGTCGACGCCGTCGCGATCTCGCTGGCGACGAGCGACATCCACATCAAGACGAAGCTCCAGAAGGACCGGGCCTGGGTTCTCAGCACCATCAGAGAGTCCGTCGCATTCGCGAAGAGCAATGGAGTCTACGTCTCCGTCAATGCCGAAGACGCCTCGCGCACGGAGCTCTCGTTCCTCATCGAGTATGCGGAGGCAGCAAAGAGCGAAGGCGCAGACCGAATTCGTTTCTGCGACACGATCGGCGTGCTCGACCCGTTCCGCACGTACAAGGTCATCCGGGAACTCATCGAAGCGACCGGGCTCGAGATCGAGATGCACACGCACAACGACTTCGGCATGGCCGTAGCGAACGCTCTGGCAGGACTTCGGGCCGGTGCGAACTGGGTGAACGTCACCGTCGGCGGGCTCGGCGAGCGTGCCGGCAACGCGGCGCTCGAAGAGGTCGTGATGGCTCTCAAGTACATCGAGGGCATAGACATGGAGATGGACACGCGCCGCTTCCGCGAGATGGGCGAGTTCGTGATGAACGCTGCGGGTCGCCATGTGCCGGTGTGGAAGTCCATCATCGGCACCAACATGTTCGCCCACGAATCAGGAATCCACGCTGACGGCGTGATCAAGAACCCGAAGACGTATGAGGTGTTCAGCCCGGACGAGGTCGGTCTTGAGCGACAGATCGTCGTTGGCAAGCACTCGGGTTCGCGTACTCTGGAGATGAAGTTCGAGGAGTACGGCATCGAGCTTCCGCGCGAGGATGCGGTGGCGCTGCTGCCGTTGGTGCGAACGAAGGCCATCCAGATCAAGCGGCCGCTGTTCGACAAGGAGCTCGTCGAGCTCTACAACGAGTTCAAGACGGAGCACCCTTTCTAGGTGCTGCGAGGCATTGTTCGGCTGCTTTCGAGAGGGTGAGTTGCGATTCCCGGAAAGACGATCGCCGAGAAGATCTTCTCGGCACACTCAGGAACCGACGCGCGTGCCGGCGACATCGTCGTCGCGGATGTCGACTTCGTGATGGGGCAGGACGGCACGTCGCCGCTGGCCATCCGCGCGCTCGAGAACATGGGCGTCGACGCCGTGTTCGACCCGGCGAAGGTCGCCGTCGTCATGGATCACTCGTCGCCGAGCCCGATCGAGGGCGTGAGCGCGCTGCATACGATGATGCGCGAGTTCGGCAAGAAGACGGGCGTTACCGTCTACGACGTCGGTGAGGGCGTGTGCCACCAGCTCATCCCCGAGAAGGGTCACGTCGTTCCCGGCGACCTCATGGTCGGCTGCGACTCGCACACCTGCACGTACGGCGCGCTCAACGTCTTTTCCACCGGCGTCGGCTCGACCGACGGGGCTGCGGCAATGGCGTCGGGCAAGCTGTGGTTCAAGGTGCCCGACACCCTGAAGGTCACATACAACGGCGCGCTCGAGCCGGGAGTGTTCAGCAAGGACCTGATCCTGTACCTCGCCGGCCAGATCGGCGCCGATGGCGCGACCTACGAAGCCATCGAGTTCCACGGACCGGTCATCGACGGCCTGTCGGTCGAAGGGCGCATGACGATCTCGAACATGGCCAGCGAGGTCGGCGCGAAGGCAGGCCTCATGAAGGCCGACGACAAGACGCTGTCCTGGTTCGAGGGCCGCG
>JAENZW010000021.1 GCA_016841065.1 Actinomycetota bacterium | reverse complement strand
TCCGCCAGCTGAGCCGACAAACGCGCCGCCGGTCAGCCCGTCGGGCACCTTCGCCACGATCGCCACCGTCGCTGGCGAGAGTATCCCCTCGTCAACGGCGTGCCCGGCGATGGCGGCCACGGTGTCATAGCGAGTTCTCCCCCACCAGCGCTCTGCGTGGAGCGCCGCCGCGAGCCGGGCGGTGACGGTATTGGGGCCGCCGCCGATGATCCGACGAACGAGACCCAGGTCCGTCAGAACCTTCTCGGTCGCGGGCGGGATCGCATCGCGACGCACGAGCACTATCGGCATCCCCTTCGAACGAGCGATAGCCGAAAGAGCGAGGGCGTCGAAGAACGTCTTGGAGTCCGCTCCGTTCGCTACAAGCGCCACCTTCGGCATCTCGCCCGGCCGCACCGTGTTCATTCGCCGCGCGATGGCAGCCGCCAGGTCGTAGCGACCTCCGGTGCTCAGGACGCGTTCGCTCGTAGCCCTCCCCCCACCGACATACGATTTGAGTTCGTCGATTCGCGCAGATGGAACGGAAACCGGTCCCCCGACGACGTGCAAGCGAACGAAGCCGTTGGCATCCGCTATCTCCTTGACGAGCGCCTTGACCTCCTCGGGCGTCCGACGTGCACTCACCAGCAGGAGCGGCGCGTCGTAGGCCCAGCACATGCCGGAAGCGGCAAGGGGGTCGGCTGCAGCGCGATCGTCACCCGACGCAATGATCACGTCCGCAACCCCCGACCACTCCGGGAAGGTCGCGCGCGCGACGGCAACCGCAGTCGTGTAGCGATCCCGACCGTGTACCCGTTGCACCGTGCGCACCATGGACGCATCCACGTTCGCGACGGTCGTGCCGACCAGCGTGACGACGTCCGTTGCGTCGTCCACATCGGCGCCGTCGCCGAAGAACAGCGTGCGGTAGACGTGCCGGTTCACGTCAACGAACTGCACGTGGTAGACGCCCGAACCGAGCCCGCCCACGGCGTAGCTCCCGTCGACGCCGGTCATGGTGGACTTCACAACAGCCCATGATCTCGCCGAGACGTTCCACTGCCACACCTTGACCGCAACGTCCCCAAGAGGGCTTCCGCCAACAGCAGCCGTCGCCCGTCCGGTGATCGAATAGATCTCGGTCAACTCGGCGTCGATCCCAGCCTCTGTCGAGCCGTCGACCGTGGTCACCAGGTCCGCCGAGTCGACGTCAAGACGGTCATCGTAGTACTCGGTCTTGTACTGCGCGTCGAACGCCGTCAAGTCCCGATACTCGATAGCGTACTCCCCGTCGAACAGGCCGAAGAGTGCGTACGCTCCATCGGGCAATGTCCGAGTCCACGCAGCAACGTACCAGTCGCCGACAGCATCTTCGGCAAGGGCGCTGACCATGATACTGCCGATCGGATCACCGCTTGAGACGTCAGTCACCACGCCAGTGATCCCCGGGGCTCCGGGAGCGACTGCGAGCGTGTACTCGCCGGTCTGGGGCACGGCCGAACCCAGATACGTGTCCGCGTCGGTCACCTGGACGTAAACCACGCGCGACACATCGCAGGTCCACTCGATCCGAGAGAACGGACCGAAGAAGTCATCGTTGAATGCGAGCAGTGTTGACGCGTCGGAATCGAATAGGTAGAGAACCGTGTCAGGATTGACCGAGCCACCCGGACTCGTGCGGATGTCGTATGTGACGCCTGCGGTGGCGTCAAACGACACCCAGTCGTAGTCGGCCACGGTCGGGCCTGACGTTGAGAGAAGCGTGCGCGATTGCGACGTGCCTCCGGGTACGATAACGGTTGCCGTGGCCGACGTGTCGTCGGACTCGTAGGCATCGATGGCCAATGCGGCAGTGGCGAACGCGGGAAAGAGCGCAGCCAGGAAGACACCTACCACGAGCACGCCAAGCGCCGCCTTCAAACCCAGCCGAGAAGCGGGAGCGTGTCCCACGTCTGCCTCCGGTCCCCTAGTTCACCTTCGCCTTGATGGCGTCGAGCCCCTTCCGGCTCACGGAGTTCGGCCCGCCGAAGACCCCGCATGCGTTCACGCCACTGCGATGAGTCGATAGCCAGCTGCCGGTCTCGGGGGACAGAGTCGCACTTGCCGTCAACACGAGCGCCCCGCCTCGTCGCCCGACGACGCTCCCGCCGGTAAGCGCATCCGGGAGCTTCGCGGCCACGCCAACGAAGTCCTCGGAAAGCCATCCCCTCTCGATAGCCTTGTTCGCCACGGTAATCGCAGTCGTGTAGCGGGTGCTTCCGTACCAGCGCTCAGTGTATCCATGCAAGCCGAATGAGTCGACAACTGCGTTCGAGACGGTGTTGGGGCCGCCACCGACAATGATTTCGACCTCGGCGGCGCCACGAACGTTCTTGAGTGCCTGGATCGTCGATGAAGGGATCTCGTTTCCCCTTACCAGGAGAATCGGGTAACCCTGAGCCGCGGCTATCGGCGACAACGCCGCCGCATCGAAAAACGTCGCGGAATCGGCCCCGTTGGCCACGAGCACCGTGTCCCGATCGCCGAGGACATCCGCCATACGCATGGCAATCGCTGCGGCAAGATCGTAGCGGTCGCCCTTGCTCAGGACGCGCTCCGATATCAGGCTTCCCCCGGCGCCCACGTATCGGGTTATCTCCGTGACACGCGCGCTCGGGACTGACATGGGTCCACCGACGATATGGATGGTCACCGGATCGACGGAGGCTTGCACGATCTCCTTGATTGCGAGCTTGACTTCAGCGGAGACGGCCGTCCTCTTCACCAGGAACAGCGGTGCGTCGTACAGACCGCAGAGGCCCGCGGCAGCAAGCGGATCAGCGGCGGCGCGATCCTCGCCGGATGCGATCACGATATGCGTGACACCGCCCCACTGAGTGCCGTTGGCCGAGTCCTCGTCGGCGTCAAAGCCCATGCGCGCAATAGCCACGGCCGTGGTGTACCGGGTGCCGGCGTAGACGCGTTCGACTTTGTTCACCGAGGGCTCAACCCCGGCCGCAGCGTGCGCGGCCGAATCCACGTTCAGGCGCCCCCCGGAGACGACCACGCCGTCGAGCACTGCCAGCGGATCGACGCTAGCCAGAAGGATGTCCTTGATCTCAACAGGCGTCAGAGCCGGGTCGTACGCCTTGAGCAGCGCTGCGGCGCCAGACACGTGAGGAGTAGCCATGGATGTACCGCTCATGTACTGGTAGCCGTACTCCGCCGGCGCAACGTCTGACTCGATCCGCAGGTCATCGATGATGACACCGTCGGACTGAATGTCATCGTCGGTCACGAGTCGATAGCGCACCCAGACCTCGGGATTCCCGGCCCAAGAAGACAGGTCAGCGTACAGATATCCTTGTCGCGAGCCTGTGAGAGAGGCATACGTTGTCCATGCTGCCCCGTCAGTGGATACATCGACGTAGAGGTAGTCGAAGTTGCTTTCCAGATTCCAGTAGTAGTTTGCCCATAGGATGTAGGATGTGCCCCCTGAGAAGTCAAAGGGCCCGGTTATCGCCCACGCGTCCTCATTGTCCGACGGAGACAGATGGGTCAGCGCCGATGGAGCCGAGTAGTAATTCTCGGGGTCTGTGTCTCTGATCCATGGAGCAACGCTGTACGTCGACACGTCCCAGGCGTCCAGTGTCGAGATGTCGTCCTCCCAGATAGCTCCCTGTGTGCCGGGTTTGGCGCTTAGGATGCTCTTGCCCGGCGCCGCAAGATCAACGGTCGTTGCGCCGTAGTTGGAGAAGTCGGCTAGCTTGTCGTTGTGATCTGTGGCCGCAACCGCAACGATGTTGTCGACATCGTAGGTTGCCGGGTAGTAGGGACTCACGTCGTCGTTGGTGTGGCTGTTGCCTGCGGCGCAGACTACGACGGCATCAGCGTCATCCATCGCGTCGCGAAGTGCCTGACTGTAGGGCCCGCCGCCCCACGAGCAGTTGATGACGTCGGCACCCATCATGTCGGCATAGGTGATGGCCTCGATCTCCGCCGCAAGGTCACCGTAGCCCTGGCTGTCGAAGGTCTTGAGGCCCATGATGCTGGCATCCCACACGACCCCGACGACTCCGATTCCGTTCTGCCCCTCGGCGGCGATGGTGCCCGAGACGTGGGTCCCGTGGCCGTGGTCGTCCATCGGATCTGAATCCGAGTTCAGGAAGTCGTATCCGTGCACGTCATCGACGTAGCCGTTGCCGTCGTCATCTATGCCGGCAACACCCGTCTCCTCCAGAGCATTGGTCCACATGTTGCCATCGAGATCCGGATGTCCGTAGTCCACGCCGGTGTCGACGACAGCCACGACCACGTCATCGCTTCCCGTCGTGAGGTTCCATGCTGCGGGTGCGTCGATGTCGGCGTCATAGACTCCGCCGGTCTGTCCGGTGTTGTGCAGTCCCCAGAGATCCGGGAGGAGCGGGTCGTCGGTCATGACCTGGACCTCGCCCACATCGATCTCACCCGCGGCTATCCGATAGCGATAGTTCGGCTCGGCGTACTCGATGACGCCCTGATTGCCGTAATCGGCAATCGCGTCCTCGACGCTGATTCCAGGCTCCAGAGTCACCAGTTCGAGACCCGGGGTGCGCCCGAGCCGCTTGCCCCTCTTGCCGCCCGCTTTGGCATGGACGGCCTTCTTCGCGCCCGCGGTGAGAACGTCGCCCCCGCGGAACTTCACGACAACCTCGCCGGGTACGAACGACTCTTCGGCAAGCGAAGGCGGTGCTGTGTCCAGGAGAGACATACGACTACCGGCCGAAAGAACCCTAGGCTCGCCGCTCAGAGGGTCTGATGCCGACTTGCCGCGCGGCGCTCCGATGGCCACGGGCACCACCGGAACGAGGCTCATGACAAGCAGCGCGCAGAGAGTGGCTCGAGCGCGTTTCATCGAAACCCTGCTTTCTTCGAGCTGGGCGTACGCCTAGTGTATCGGCGCATGAGTCCCGCCTCTAGATACGTGCGCGATGTGCGGACGTAACCGACGCGTCACTTGATCTTCGCGTTGATCTGACTGATGACCGTGGCCGTGACGCTGTTTGGCCCGCCGAAGACGTACGTCTGACCGATGTTGTTCTTGTGGGTCGAGAGCCAGCTGCCAGTCTCTGTCGTCAGTGACTTTCCGTCCGTGAGCAAGAGCACGCCGCCCTTCAATCCCACCATCGAGCCACCGGTGAGCGCATCGGGGAGCTTCGCGGCGATGCCGACGACAGAATCAGACAGCATGTCATCTGCTATCGCATTGTTCGCGATTGCGATCGCCGTGAGGTAGCGGCTACGGCCAGACCAGCGCTCCGCTGACGGGCTAAGTGTCTTTCGAACGGTCTCAGACACCGTGTTCACGCCGCCGCCGACAATGATTCGAGGGTTGCCGATGGCGTTGACTCGCTTCTGCGTGGCCGGCGGCACCGAGTTGGCGGAGACGAGCAGTATCGGGTAGCCGTTCTGCGCAGCGATCGGCGAGAGCGCGAGGGCGTCGAAGAACTTCGTCGCGTCCGCGCCATTGGCGATCAGCACAGTGTCGGGCAGCGTACCTGACACGTCGGACATGCGCTTCGCAATCGCAGCGGCCAGGTCATACCGGCCTCCGCTGGAGAGCACGCGATCTTTGGCGTTGAACTCCGATGCGCCAACGTAGTTCACGATGTCGGTGTAGCGGGCGTCGGGCACGCTCACGGGCCCGCCCACGATATGCACGGTTATCTTGGGATTCTGCTGAGCGATCTCTTTCACGGCCTGCTTGACCTCGGTCGGCGTCTGGTTCGCGCTCACGAGGAAGAGCGGCGCGTCGTAGAGTCCGCACAGTCCGCTCGCAGCAAGCGGGTCGGCTGCCGCACGATCGTCGCCTGAGGCGATTACGACGTGCGTCACGTTGTCCCACTGAGTCCCGCTAGAGCCGGGGTCTGCGTCGAAGCCCTCGCGCGCGATGAAGACTGCCGTGGAGAAGCGCGTGCGGTCGGACAGTCGCTCGGCGGTTAGTGTTCCGATGGAGAATGGCAGGGTCAGATTGCGCACATTCCCGGCCAGGTCTTCGGCGGTCAACAACAGCGTGTGGTTGCCCGCGAGGGACGTGGTCACTGAGCCGGAGTGCGGCGGCGTCAGATCGGTCTGCTGTGGATTCGCGTCCAACTTCCACGACAGGCTCTTCATGCCTGCCGGACCCACATCGACGGCCGAGAAGGTGATTGTGGCGCTGTCCGTGTACTTGCTGAGAGCGTTGTTGGTGATCGTGGGCGCGGTCGTATCGAGCGTGAAACTCTCGATGACGTGCGGTGAGGAGACTACCGTGCTGTCGACGACCCAGTACTCGATTCCGTGCACCGCCTCACCGGTCACGTTCACGGTCGCGCTGGAGCCGGCCTGCGATTGCGGTGCACCACCGTCGAGGATCCAATGCACGCTCACGATGCCGTCCGGATCGGTGCCGGTGATGTGAATGGCAGCGGGCGAAACCTTGTAGTACGGCTGCACATCCGCCGAAGCGTTCGGCAACGTGTCGTCGATGGTGAAGTTGCGCACGACGTGATCGGAACTCGTGCCATGCGAGTCAGCCGCCCACCACTCCAGGGAGTGAGGCCCGTTGCCGGTGAACACAACCGTCGTTGTCGAGGCGGACACACCCTGCGTGCCACCGCCGTCCTTCTTGTAGTAGATGGCGCCGACACCGGATGTGTCGCTCGCAGTAAGAACAATGCTTGCCGAAGAAGAGTAGCCCGCCTGAGCGTTGTCGCTCAGCGCCGGCGGCTGGTCGACCGCGACCGTCACGGGCTGCCCGTAGGCGCTGCCGCCCGACTCCCAAGCATGGATGCGGTAGTCGAGCTCGACACCCTGTGGAGGCGATGCTTCGATGAGGGACAGTGACGCCGTCCCGCCGGCCGGAGTGATCTCCGTCCACGCTCCCGGACCCGGATTCGACGTGCGCCGCCAGACCTTGTAGAGGATCGTGCGCCCTTCCTCGGTCGTCGAGTCAGTGGCACTGTACGGACGCAACCACGACAGCTCGAGGTTGCTGGATGCCGGGGTGGCCGTCGCGTTTCGTACCGGACCGTAGTAGTAGCCCGTCACCTTCACGTTGTCGATCGACGCGCCCTGCCCACGCGTAGCGGTATAGGTGCCGCCTTCGATCTTGTCGTTGAACTCGAAGTAGACTCTGGCGGCCTGACGCGAGAGTACCGCGTTGTTCGTCACGGGCGCGGATATGTCGAGCACCTTGTTCGCCCACGTCGTGATCTTCGGGAAGTTGCCCATCGACTCAATGTCGCCCGTGTCGGTGGCCTCCCAAAGAACCAGGAACGAACTCGTGTCCGCATCGCCATATGAAGGTTGGATCCACCAGAAGTTGAGACTCGCCGAGTAGTAGTTGGCGAGCTGCGGGAGCGAGAGCGTGGCCCTACCACTCGTCTTGTTGGGGTAGAGCGCCCACGACGAAGGGCTACTTCCCGCACACCACAGGCCGTACGTGCCGCTCTTCTTCGTGTTCGAGATGCGGCCCCACCATGCGACCGGCGTGTATCCCGGCGGCGTCGGGTTCTTCACCCACGTGAAGTCGGTGTAGGTTGCCGTCTCGAAACCGAACGTCCCGCTCGCCGAGTCACCACTTCCCGATGTGGCAAGCATGGGCTCGGTTGGCGGATCGACTGCGAGCGCGGACGCCGGTGCCAGGAAGGCGAAGGCGACTGCAAGAACAAGCGCGGTCATGGTGAGACGCTTCATGGTATCGACCTCGTAACTAGAGAGAATCGGGGAACGCTCGTGCCGCATCGACCGCGAAGTCGAACAGCGAGCCTGGGGTGCCTTGATCGGTTGTCAGAATCACCTGGAACGCAAAACGACCACGCACGTATGACACGCTCGCGAATCTCGTGCCGTCCGTCCCGAAGTACCCCTCCGCGCCATCCACGGTGACGTCGCTCCCGTTCTGCGGAAACGCCGTGCGAGCCACAGTCGTGACGTATGCCTGAGCGGCCTTCTCGGTCTCGGCGTCGTGGACCGAGTAGAGAGCGCGTATGACGGTGCCTGACGGGCCGTCCTCCGTTGGATCTGCCGACACGGTAGCGTCTGGACCCAACGCGGTCGCAAGGCTGAGTTCGTAGCCCACGATGGTCTTCGGCAAGAGCTTGCGCATGTCGGACACAGGATCCATGAAGCCAGTCTGCGTGTCGCCACCGCCCCCGTTGCCGCCATCGCCACTGTCGCCGCCACCGTTCGTGTCGGTGCCGCCACTGCTTGAGGTCGCGGTAATGCGGCGAAGCTCGTCCTGGGCCTGGGTGTTTGCCGGGTCGAGCGAGGTCGCCTTCGCGAAGAACTCAGCCGCAGCGCTCGTGTCTCCCGATGCGAGAGCATCAAGCCCCTGCTCGGTCAACCTCGCGCTCTCATCTTCGGGCGACAACTGGAATGCAACAGGGTCGTTGCCGTTGTCACTCTTCGACGGACTGCCGAATGCGGCAAGCCAGTAGATGACCCCGGCCAGAAGCACCACGAACGCGACCGTGCCCACGATTGCGACGGTCCGTCGCGATCTATTGTCTCGCCCAAAGGGACGCCACATCTTCACCGGTGCCACTCCTACCCCTCCGCCGATCTCGGCGGCGTGCCGCTGGTGCCGAGCGGCACCTTCATCGTAACGCCGGGCAACCACCGGTCGCAAGCGTCACGGAGTTACAAAGTCCTTAGAAACGGGTCATCTAGCTGCGCATACGCTAGTTTCTGGGTGCAGCGAGCGCGGCTTCAGCGTCGGTCTCCTCGACCGTTCCCGCACCCCTGTCAACTGCAGCATCTATCGCAGTGCCAGCAAGTTCCACGAACCGCTGAAGGCTTCCATCGGACGCTTCAATCAATCTGACGAACGCAACGTCTTGTGAGTTCATCGGCGTAGCGCCCGGCAGCGTCGCGGCGGCCAGCCACGCGTCGATAACCTCCGGGTCGATCTCATCACTCTCGTCGCCCAGCTTCAGGAGACCTGCGAACGTCCAGTTCACGACGTCACGGCCACCGAACTGGTCCTCCAACTCCGGCGCTGCGCCGGTGGGAACGAGGAAGACGATGATGCCGTCGTTCCCCATGAGGAGCCGCAGCTCCGTGAACGCGGAGATGAGCTTGATGCGCAGATCCTCGGGAACCATGTTCCAACCGTCCAGGCCGTCGTAGAGCATGACGATCTTTCGGAACCGAAGCGCGGCAAACTCAACGAGCTTCTTGAAGGTCTTGCGCGGAGCCTGCGTGATCTTGAGCTCCTGGGCAAGCTGACCGACTCCCCGTTCCACGTACGCCCGCAACCCGCGGGCGACGACCGGGGAGAAATGCGCCTTCGTGTACTCGATGACGTAGGCGGCGACTCCGTCCATCTCCTCGTGCTCGGCGTCCTCCTCGATCTCGCTCGGAGGCTTCGGGGCTATGACCGCGTCCGCCAAATCGGGCGTCCGCGCCGTCATAGCGTCCTCTTCGGGGCTTTCTTCACCCTCCTCGGGCTCAGCCTCGAGCGAAACCTCCCGGATGTCGGGGGGCGGTTTGATGATCCGTTCGCGCTCCATTACACACTCGCCGAAGCGGGCCGAGAGTGCCGAAATCGGGTCGGCCTCGAACTCGTGGATGAACGCCTGCCACGCATCGTCGCCCACCGCTCCCCACGCAGGGAGCTCCGTATCGGGTTCTTCCGCTGCCACGAAGCGAACCCATTCGGCAAGCGTCCGATCGAAGTCGCGCGTAGCGAGCCGCTCGGCAAGCACGTGCAAGGCGCTTCGGATGCGTCCGGCCCGGGCCATGAACAGCTGCAGATATAGCGGCAGGTAGTTGAGCGCGTCGTCGCGGATGAGCACGCTTTCGGCGACGCTCTCCGCTGCACGGTTGTAGTAGTCGTTGATTTCGATCGTGCGATCGACCCACATGGGCCGCGTCCGCTCTTCGGACGACATCGCCTCGAGGGCGACCAGCAGCTTGTTCGCTTCCTTGTGAACCTCAAGCGCCATGTGCGGCGACTCATCGTCACGCGGCTCGCGCAGGACGAACGGGTTCGCGATGAGCCCGAGGGGTGCGTAGCGCTCGGACGAATAGGCGTCGAGTTGCTCCGTGGTCATCCACTCACTCCCAATCAAAGACGTCTTGTCTGGAGGACACACGCCAGATCGGCGTACCGTTGCGGGTGAATGCGGCATGCGCAGTGGTGATTATACGCCGTGCTCGCGTGTGTTCTCCGGCCTCTTTGCCGAAGAAGGGGCCCCGGACCGCCGGTCCGGGGCCCCTCTTACGTGCATTCCGACTTCACGCCGGTCCGCTACGTTGTGAGAGTGCTACTTGTTGTGGCACCGCTCGCAAACGCCGCGGTTGTCGGCACGCAGAAGCGCGCTCGTGAAGTTCGGGGCAACTCCGCTGTCGCCAGCGTCCTGCGCTTCACGCTGCGGATACCAGCTGGTACCGTCCGTGGACTCGAGGGAAGCCTCGGCCCAACCGGTCATGTCAGCTGAGGAACCGTGTGCGCGGTGGCAGGTCAGGCAGCCGAGATAGTCATCGTAGGACCACTCGCCTGCACGGAACGTAGCAGCGTCACCAGCGGCCTTCATCTCTAGCGGAAGGACCGTGGTCGTCACGACATACGTACGCAGCCACGAGGTCTGAACCGCCGCGGGGGGTACATAGCCGTCCGGATCGCCACCGACGAGGTTGACGTTGACCGGGTGACGGTGGAACTCCTGCGGACCGAGGTTCGTTCCAGCGCTCGGGGCAGTGCTCGACTCGATGAAGTCACCGTAGTCGTACGTCGTGCTGGAGAAGCCATAGGTTGCCGCGTCGCCGCTAGGTCCTACGACATCCAGCAAAGCATCGTTCCGAACGATGTAGCGCTCGTGACAAGCAGCGCACCAACCAGACATGTTCTGGGTGGGGTCGCCGTTGTTGTAGTACTCGGCGCTCGTGTAGTTCGGACGATACAGTGCCATCTGGGCAGCGCCAGCCTCATGCTTGCGCCATCCGACGCTCGTCGGATAACCCTCTTCTGCGGACTCGACGAACGGGGTGGGGTTGTCATCGTCGATGAAGCCACCGACGGTGTTCCCGTTGACGTAGTCCTTCAGCAGGCGGTAGTTGGACGAACCGTGCGGGTCGTGGCAGCTGGTGCAGGTCAGTGCATAGGCCTGCGGCGTGCCATCGTTGTCGCCCCACAGCGGGTCGGCCGGCGGATAGCTGCTGCCGGTCATACCGTGCACGGAAGTCGACGCCTTGTAGGAGTTGGGGCCGCCAGCGACGCCGACCGGCACTCGCTCGAAACCGCCACCGTTCAAGGTTGCATCGAACGATGAGTTGGTGAGGTACTCCACCTGAACGCCATCGTTGTCAGCACCAGCAAGGTCGCCGAACACACCCGAGGGGCCGGAATCGAAAACGCCGGAAACGACGTTCGTCGAGGCACCAGGGGCGTCGTCGCCGTGGCAAGCGTTGCAGAACTCGAACATGAAGTCTGCGTCGCTGATCAGCAACGCGCTATGCTCGGCTCCGGCAACAGTATCATCGGTCCACGTCAGGGTCGAGAACGACGTGTGAGCCCTGTGACAACCGGCGCAAGCGTCGGTGTCATCAATGTACCCACCGTGAGGACCGAAGTTGGCGTATGCAACCCCGCCGAATGCGAGCGTTAGTGCGACCGCCATGATCAGTACTAGACTGATTCTCTTCAACCTTTTCACCTCCTGTGGGTATCTAGTGGACCGCGCAAGCGATGCACGGATCGAATGTGTGGGTAATACGTAGGGCTTCAAGACCACCCATGGCAGTGATGTTGCCACTACCGTCCTTGCTTGTGAAGGACTTCGTCAAGGACTGATCGTAAGGCGCACCAATGATGGCCTTCTCAATCGGACCGTTGTTGCCATTCGAGTCCTTCGGGTTAGCATTCCAGGTCGTCGGAACGACGCACTGGTAGGCCGTGATCTTGCCCTGCGCGTTTGTGGAGACGAAGTGCGCGAGAGCTCCACGAGGAGCCTCGGTGGCACCCCACTTGCCGGACACACCGGCGGTCGGGGCAGGCTTGCTGCGCCAGCTCGAACCAGCAGCTGTGGTCAAGAGAGCAGCGTTGTTGATCCAACCGTCAGAGCCGAAGACGCCGTTGTACACGCCTGCGTTGGCATCCCACGCGCCACCGGCGGTCGTGTAGGTACCGATCATCTTCTGAACGAGGTAGAGAGCCTCAAGCGCACGACCACGGATGCGGTCGAACGTGGAGAGACCGCCCTTGAGACCAGCGACCCAACCGGCAACCACGCCGGTGATGATGGTGTCGTAGGCCGCATAGGCGCCGACGTTCGCATAGGCTGCGACGAGAGTCGCCTTGGACAGCGAGTTGCCGCTGGGATCCCCGACGAAAGCTGCGTCGACAACCGTCTTGTTGCCGCTGGCATCGAGCAACGTCAGCGTCGCAAGACCATCGCGGAGCACGCCAACGGCCAGATCGGCAGCGATCATCCTGGGATCGAGTCCGACGACCGGGTTGCCCGAGCTGTCGATCCGGATCTTGGCGTAGGCGTCATAACCTGCCACGCCGATGTTCGCCGACGACATCGCGCCGGTGAAGTTGAAGCTGGCGTCCATGGTACCGATCAAAGCGGTCTGATCGATGGGATAGAAGCCTGCGACGACCATGCGTGCAAACGGACCGACTTCGCACGGATTGCCAGCCCAACGCGGGCTCTTGATGTACGAGTAGCCTGCCGCACGATCCGGCTCGGTGCGCTGGACAACGCCCGGATACGCAGAGGTACCGGTGTAGTTGTCCGTGTCGAACGTAGAGATCGCGTAGTGCGCCTCAGCGATATCCTCGGTGAGGTTCTCCGGGATGCTGTTGCCACTACCGTCGTCACCAAGGAACTTGTTGTAGACGTCGGTCTTGTTGAGGACCTGGAAGTCGATACCAGCGGTCCCGCCAACGCCGGCGTTCGTGACCTTCACGCCACCGGGAAGAGCAAGTGAGTCGTCGTCAGCATCCGGGAAGGCACCCCAGGCCACGAAGTTGCCCCAGCCAGCGCCGTAGTTGGCGCCCGCACCATTGCCGGAGTTGTCGTAGGCCTGATACAGCGCGCTCAGCGCGAGAACCAGCGGTACGTGCTCCTTGATGATGAACTGGCCAACCTCTTCCATGATGGTCTTGTACTTCGCGATGCGGTTGAACGTCGCGTCGGCCAGATTCTCCTGACCGTTGTTCGTGACGCCACCACCGACGAAGCACGAGGTCATCGGCATGCGGCCTGCGAACAGTGCGCCAGCCTCAAAGGTGAGACGGCGCATGCGCAGTGCCTTGACGTACTGCGTGACGCCTGCGGACCACGTGGAGTCCGAGAATGCGCCGTTGCCAGAGGCATCGGTGCCAAGCGACGGCAGAATCGTGTTGCCGCCCGGATTGCGCAGCGCGACATCGTAGAAGGTGTCGTTGAACCACGGGGTCCACGGCGGGGTCGCAGGACCCTGCACATAGTCGAGCACGACCAGGTGATAGAAGTGAGTCAGGTGCGACATCAGGAACTCAGCAGAGAGCACGAGGTTCCGGATGAGGACTGCCTTCTTCGGCACACCCATGGAGCCGTCGTACGCGAAGGTGATGTGGCTCCGGCTGTATCCAAGCGCAGCGTCAATAGCATAGGTCGACGTCTGGCCGTGGGGGACCGGGCACACACCGCAGATACGCTGCGTGAACGTGATTGCGTCGTTCACAGCACGACCGAGCAAGAAGTTCTCGAAGCCGCGCCACAGGTTACCGTGCATATCCGCTTCATCGATGAAGCCGTTGTCATTGTTGTCGTAGACCTTGACACCGAGGTGACCCTCGATGCGTGAAATCGGGTCTATCTCATGAACTGTAGCCATGTAACTTCCCTCCTTTCCCGGTCCTTACCACTTCACGAATGGGACGAATGCATCCGGGTAGCCCTTTTCCGTGCAGCCCATGCAGGGGTGACCTGCGCGAGTGCAGTGGCCGCCACGATAGCCGTTGTTGGCAGCGTTGGCGTTGGCTAGTCCGTTTGCCCATGCGTCGTTGTTCTCGGGCTGCTGGGCGTTCCAGCCGTGCAGACCACAGAGAGACTTGACCGCGGGACCCTTGCAGCCGATCTTCTGCAGGCAGCCAGGGTCGCCCGGCTTGTTCGCGAACCGGCCGATCGACCAGTCGTCGAACCGCGGGCAGTACGGACCATGAATGGCCGTCGGATACGTGATCTTGAGACGCTGCGTCGAGTCGAGCGCGGCAGCGTTGATCGTGAGATCGGCGTTGACGATGCCGAGGGGACCGGCGTTGGTAAACGGCGTTCCCGCCATGGGACCGTTCTCGACGTCAACGAGCAACGCAACGACCGTAAGAATGAACCACCACGGGTTCGTCGGGCAACCAGGAACGTTGACGACGTTGGCGCACTTGGCACGATACGCGCCACCCTTGTCGTACAGGAAGTCGTATACGCCCTTCGCACCGGTCTGCGAAAGCGAGGTGTCGAACCCGGCCGACGTGCTGTCGAGCTGGGCCTTGCAGCCAGGATAACCGCCGAAGGTGGCGCACTGGCCGATCGGGACGATCTCGGCTGCCTTGAGAGACAGTGCTGCGACGACGTCGTCGAAGCTCAGCTCGCCGGTACCATCGGCCTCTACACCGATCGAGCACCACGGGACCGTTGTGTTCGTCTCGTTCCAAGCGCCAACTTCGGTCTTGCCCTGAACGGCACCCTCGACAACGAGCACGAAGACGTCGGAGGTGTTGGTGATGAAGTCATTCAGCCACTTCGCGGCAAGGTCGCCGCCCATGGCCATGACGGTCTCGTGATAGTCGAGTTCGATGACATCGACGAGCACGTCCTGGATGTTGACGACGAGGGTCTCGCCATCAACGTTGTAGCCTGCGTCATCGAGCGTGCGAAGAACATTGCCGCTCGAGTCAGTCGCACCGGCAAGGCCGAGAGCCGTGACGGTGTTCGTGCCGGCATACGCGCCGGTAACTATTGCTGTCCCCGTCGCATCCTCAAACAAGCTGAGGAGAGACGTGGAGCACCCAGTGCACTCCGCGCCGTGTACCCAAACCACTTTGGGCTTGCCGCCCCAGAGCGCATTCGCCGCGAAAGACTCAGTAATCTTCGCGATCTGCGACTGGCTCATTCCGGCGGCGGCGGCGAGTGCACCCAAACGGGTGACAAACTGTCGCCTGGTTATAGCCATACCGTCGTTCCTCCTTCTGAGTGAATTCGATAGGCATTACCCGAATCGCGGGGAGACACACAACACCTCCTTCCTGCCCGCGGAAACGGGAGTCGGGAGGAGAAGGCATGGTGACCGTTAGTTGGTTCGTGATGCGGAATCGGATTCCTTACCCCAGCGAGTTCGTTTGGACGTCGGGGATGCGGTTGTCGATTGCCGCGGGTCTCAATGCCGGCTCCAACCCGTGGTTTCCTTTGCGTATAGACCCCTTCCTGCCTATCTATCTGTAGAGCGCTTGTAACAGATGTTACAACTGCCCCATCGCATCGTAACGTCTGAGCGCAAGCGCCGTCAACAGCATATTCGCAAATATTGTTTCAGGTTCCTGACGCACGTGCGGGCAGTAATTCCGCATGAATCTCATGTCAGACTGCATCAGGCGGCGCGAAACCGTGTTTGCGATGCCCAAGAAGACGCATAGCTCGGACTAGTGCAGCTTCGCGTTAATCTGCGCGATCACGGCGGAACTCACTGAGTTAGCGCCTCCGAAGACGTAGCATGCCGTGATCGCGCCCTTGTGAGTCGCCAGCCAGCTACCCGTGACGGATGTCAGACTGCCACCGTCCGTGAGCAGCAGCACGCCGCCTTTTCGGCCAACCATGGAGCCACCTGTGAGTGCGTCGGGCAGCTTCGCAGCGACTCCGGCGACCGTGTCCTCGAGCATCGCAGCACCGATAGCGCGATTCGCGATCTCCAGTGCCGTGTCGTACCGGGAACGGCCGTACCAGCGCTCTGCGGAAAGCGTCTTCTTGACCGTGTCGGACACCGTGTTCGGACCTCCGCCGATGATCACGCGCGACGGCGCAATCGCGTTTATGCGCGACTGCGTGGCCGGCGGGATCGACGTCGCCGTGACGAGAAGGATCGGGTAGCCATTGCGCGACGCGATCGGAGAGAGCGCGAGAGCGTCGAAGAACTTCGTCGGGTCCGCACCGTTGGCGACGAGCACGACCGACGGCTTGCCTTTGAGCCGCTGCATCTCGCTCGAGATCTTGGCCGCCATGTCGTATCGACCGCCGGTGGAGAGCAGGCGGTCCTTCGTGAGCTTGCTCGCGCCGACGTAGGTGGCGATATCACTGTAGCGAGCGTCGGGCACGGACGCGGGCCCTCCGACGACGTGCACGTACACGTGACTGTTCTGGGTCGCGATCTCCTTGATCGCCGCCTTGACCTCGCCCGGCGTCTGCTTCGCGCTCACGAGGAACAGCGGGGCATCGTAGGCCCAGCACAGGCCGCTTGCGGCGAGCGGGTCGGCGGCAGCCCGGTCGTCGCCGGAAGCGATGACGACGTGCTGGACGCCGGTCCACTGCGTGCCGTTCGAGGCAAGCCCGTCCGCATCGAAGCTCTCGCGAGCAATCGCGACAGCAGTCGAGAACCGCGTGCGGTCTGAGAGGCGCTCGGCCCCGGAGGCAAGCACCGTGAAGGTGACGGTCTTGTTGTCTGCGCGATTGCCGGCCCTGTCTTCGGCCCAAAAGACGAGCGTGTGCTTGCCGGGGCCGATGGTGAGGGGCTGGCTCAGCGGAGATGCAGGACCTGCCTTGGACTGCTCTGGAGCGTCGTCCAGGCGCCAGTAGAGCGTCTGCACGCTCGAGCCGGTGTCGATGGCCTGGATCGTGATATTGGCCTCGCCGGAGTACGTGCTCGCGCCGTTGTCGGAGAGCACCGGCTTGGCGAGGTCGAGGGTTAGGTTGAGGCTTCCGTTCGTGACGTTGCCCGCCAGATCGGTCGCCGAGTACTGCACCGTGTGCGGGCCGGCGCCGGAGACGCTGACCGGAGCCGATGCACCGGGAATCGTCTGCAGGCCGCCCGCATCCACGCGGTATGCGATGCTCGCAACGCCCGAGCCGCCGATATCGGTCGCGGAGAGCGTGAACTGCGCAGGGTCTACCTTGTAGAACGCGTTCGCATCGTGCGTCACGACCGGTGCGGTCGTATCGATGCGAACGGTGCGTGTGCTAGCGGGAGAAGTGTTGCCCGCAGCGTCTTCGGCAGAGTAGACGAGTGTGTGCACTCCGACGCCGGAGACGGCCACGTCTGCGCTCGCGCCCGCCACCACCTGCGCCCCGCTGCCATCGAGGTTGTACGAGATGCTCACGACGCCCGAACCACCGACGTCAGTGGCGGTGAGGTGCACCGTCACGGGGTCCGACAACGTATTGGCTGGCGCATCGTCGGCAAGCGCTGGTGCCGTGACGTCGATGCGCGGGCCCACGGTGGTGTGTCCGGACTCGTTGCCCGCCGCGTCCACGGACCAGAACTCCAGCGAGTGCAAGCCCTCGCCGGTGATGCTCACGGCCTTCGAGGAGCCGGCGCTACTCTGCGTGCCGCCACCGTCGGTCTTCCAGCGGATGAAGGCCACTCCGGAGCCACCGGGGTCAGCCCCCGTGATCGTGACGACCGCCGGCGAGGCTGTGTAGTACGCGACCGCGTTGCTCGTGGCGGTCGGCTGGATCGTGTCGATGCGCAGGTTCCGGGTCACCGCGGTCGATACGTGGCCGAGGTTGTCGGCCGCGGCGTACACGATCGAGTGCACGCCCTCTCCCGTCACGTTCACGGTGGTCGCCGCCGCTTCGACCGTCTGCGTGGTCGCACCGTCGAGGCGGTACGCGATCCACGCGACGCCGGAGCCGGGATCGGTAGCGCTCAGGTGCAAGACCGCAGGCGAGGCCGTGTAGTACGCGGCGACATCATCCGAGAGCACCGGAGGGGCGCTGTCTGTTCCCGCGTCGAAGCCCTCAGTCACATGCGGCGTCGATTCGTTGCCGGCCGCATCGGCCACCCAGTACTCCACGCTGTGCGAACCCGGGGTATCCACTGTCAGCACAGTCGAGCTGCTGGCCACCGTCACAGGCGCGGCACCGTCCAGCCGGTAGGTCACCGAAGCGGGACCCGAACCTGCGTCCGTGCCCCACAGCGTGAACACTGCGCTGCCGGGATAGGTCGCGACGATGTCATCGTGGGCCACGGGTCGCACGGTATCGACCGTGTAGGCCACGGGAATCGGCGTCGACGCGTTCCCCGCGTTGTCGGTGGCCCAGTATGAAAGCGTGTGCGGGCCTTCGGCACTCGTGCTGACATTTGCCGAAGAACCGGCGACCGTCTGCGTCCCACCGCCGTCGAGCGAGTACTTGACGTTCGCGACGCCCGAGCCGCCGACGTCGGTCGCCGAGAGCGCCACGACAGCGGGCACGGCAGTGTAGTAGGCGGTGTGGTTGTCGCTCGCCGCCGGCGGCGTGATGTCGATCCGGAGGTTGCGCGTGACCGGCGTGGATGTGTTGCCCGCGTTGTCGGTCGCCCAGTACTCCAACGTGTGTGCACCCTCGCCGGAGATGCTCACGTTCGCCGAAGCCCCCGCGACGACTTGCGGCGCCGCGCCGTCGACCCGATACGAGATACCCGTGAGACCCGAGCCCCCGCTGTCGGACGCCGTCAACGCGACTACAGCGGGCGACGCAGTGTAGTACTGCTGCGCATTATCTCCTGCGGTCGGTACAGCAAGATCGATCGATACCGAGAAGTGCACCGTCGGAGAGAGCTGCCCGTAGATGTCCTTCGCGAGGACATGGAAGTACCAGACCCCGCTCGATGTCGCCGTCACCGTGGCGCCGTAGGCGGACGTCTCGATGACGCTATCCGGCGTGGTGCCGGGAAGCTTGTCGAACACGTACGAGTAGCCTTCGATCCCGGTGCTCGGAGAGACGAGCCAGTACATGGTGACCGCTGCCACCTTCGACCACACGCCAGTCTGGTGTGTCGTCGATCCGAGATTCCAGAGTATGGGCGGCTCGGGCGGCGCGCTCCACGTGGTGCCGTCCGTCGTGCGGATGATCGTGCCGGAGTCGCCGACTGCCACGAGTGTCGTCCCCGTAGCCCGCGCGACCGCTTCCAGATTGTAGCCCGTAGGCGACGTCTGGCTCGTCCAGGCAGCACCACCGTTGACCGTCTTGAGGATGCGCCCGGACTTGCCCACGGCCCAGCCGGTCGAAGCGGACGACATCACGACGCCGAGAAGGTCGTTGGTCACCCCGGTCGTACCGAGTATCCAGCTGGTGCCACCGTTCGTGGTGTAGTAGGCGCGGCCGGTGGCTCCAACAGCGGTGCCCGCAGTCGTGTTCCCGTTCGCGAACGACACGTCGTAGAGCGCGCCGGTACCGGACATGGTCTGCGGGTACCACTCCCCGCCCGGTCGATCGGCCTCGAACTTCACGACCAGCGGCTTGTTCGGCGTCACGTACTCGTCGATACCGACTGCCCACCCGCGCGAAGTCGTCGGGAAGTCTACGGCATAGAAGCGGCCTTTGCCCTGGTTGGGCGGATTCGGCTCGCCGGGATCGTAGTAGCCGGCCCATAGCTCGGGGGGCGCGCTCTCCCACGGCAAGCTGATGCCGCCGTTGTACGTGCGCCATCCGAATCCCGGTGTGCCCTGCGCGCCGCCGACCGACCAGCCGTCGACCAGAGAGAGGAACTCCACATCGTAGAACCGATCCACGACGTAGCCGCTTCCGCTGATGTCTGCGGAAGCAACGCTCCAGCTCTCGCCGCCGTTGGTCGTGCGCCACGCCGTACCGGCCAGTGACACGACCCATCCGTTGGATGCGTCGAAGAAGTTGACCCCTCGGAAGTCATACGCATCGCCGGTACCTCCCGGCCCCACACTGCGCCACGTGAAGCCCGCATCTGTGGTCTTGAGGATGGTGCCGCCCGTGCCGACCGCGAACCCGAGCGTCGCATTCACGAACGTCACATCGCGCAGGTTGGCGGTTGTCAACGCGTCTATCGTGGATGTCGCGACTGTGGCCGTTTCCACCGTCGAGCCTCCCGGCGCTACGGAGAAGACCGGCCCTGCCGAAGACAACGTGAAGCACGCAGTCAGAAGCATCAGGCCTATGCGATGCCCGAGCGAACGCCGAGCGGTTCGGGATTCCACGTGTTGTCTCCTACTTTCCGATCTCATCCGCGATGCTCTTGATCGGTGACTCGATGGATGCTCCGTCGCCTGCCGAAGCCGCGCCCTCGACGGCCACAAGGATTCCGCCGTCGATGAAGGTAACGATCGCCACGTCAGCCCGGGTACCGTAGTATGCCTCCTTGCCACCGACCTTGAAGGCCTGGGCATGCTCCGGGTACGTCGTCTTGATGGTCGCGTCGACTTCCGCTCTTGCTCCGGCGGCGTCCTTGAACTGCTCGGCCACTATGACCAGATGGATGATCGAGCCCTTCTTCGCAGGAATATACTCGCGCGTGAGTACGAATGGGTCCGCGACGAGCCTCTGCGCCACGAAGCCCGACAAGACATCGGGCACGTAGTGCACGAGATTCATGATCGGCCCGGTCGGTGGCTGCTCCTCGCCGCCTGGCGTCGTGTTCCCGCCGCCAGGGCTCGAGCCTCCGCCGGTGCCGGGGTTGGTGCCTTGCGAGATCTTGGCAAGCTGATCGCCCGCCTGGCGATACGTCGGGTCGAGAGCGATGAGCTCGTTGAGAAGGCCTTCGGCCGTGTCCAACTGGCCGGCTGCTATCGCCGCCTGTGCACGCGCGTAGAGGTCCGCAAGCTTCTTGTGGAGGTCACACGTCTCGATGCGCGTCGTCACCGAGTAGTCGGCAACATCGCCTTCGGGGACTGCTATGTCCTCGGTCGTGTCCGATATGATCTCGCCTTCGGTGCACAACACGATCTCACCGGTCGTGACCGTGACCGTGCTCTGCTTCTTGCAGCCGTAGACGCCACCGGACAACAACACGAGTGCTATCGCGATGAGTAGGAAGCGCTTCATCCCGTTCCACCTTCCGAGCCGACGTCTCCAGACCGTTCCTTGCCGAAAGATGCCGCCGCCAACAGCAGCAGCACCGCCGCCGAAGCAAGAGCTGCGGCAATTGCCGCTACCTGCCACAACACCTGTGTCGATGAGAACACGATACTCGCGTACTCGGTGCCGTAGTCCTGCTGCACATCAGCTGGTATCCATGGTACCCACGTATGCAGAGGAACGTACCGCAGCACGCTCCACGCCAACGCGACGGTAGTTGCAGCCGCGACGGTCATCGCCGCGTGCGTCGTCTTCGGCCGATAGTTCCATGCCCACTCCGCGAGCAGTACCAGAGCGAGTGAAAGCGCAAGCCAGCCCCCCATTGTCTCGAAGCCCTCCATGGTGAACCTGGCGGCGAATGCGGCCGTGTCCGTGCGCACGCCGCGCACCTCTACGGCGACGGCCGGAACGACAAGTGCGATGCCCCCGGCTGCGACCGCGAGAGTCGCGATTGCCAACCCGAGCCTCCGGGCGCCCTCTCGAGGAATCGCCCGGACGGGCGACCCCTCGACAACGCGCACGACAAGCACGATGCCGGCAGCAACCACGGCACTCGACCACAGGACCGGTTCGGTGAGTATGGGCCGCGGACCGAAGACCCCCGTCGAGGCCTCTACGCGCGTTAGCAGCGTGAGGGCGGACGGGACGGCAAACAGGGCACTAGCGGCGAGGTGGGCACCCCCGCGCAAGGCGAGCACGAGCGCCGTCGCCATGGCTACGCCGCAGGCAATCGCGTATGCGACGACTGGCGTCGATGTGATCGCAGCGCCGACGGCGCTGGGAGCCGTGAGCGTCAGGACGATGACGACCAACGCCGAACCGATCGCGGCCGAACCGA
>JAENZW010000220.1 GCA_016841065.1 Actinomycetota bacterium | reverse complement strand
CCGGCCAGGCGCCTGTCTGGGCCCAGCAGCCTCCCGCCTACGCTCCGCCGCAGGCTCCCACGCCCGCCCGATCAGGCGACGGACTGATCTGGGTCGCCGTAGTCGTCGCGGTGCTCGTGCTGGTTGTGGGCGGCGGCGCGCTTGCGTGGCAGCAGGGCTGGCTCGACGGAGTCCTCGGCAAAGAGTCGGGCGAAACGGTGGCGGCCAAGGACGACGCGGAATCTGACGACACCGCGACCCAAGATGGCGATCAGGGCGGCACAGAAGAAGACGGGTCGGGTGGCGGAACGACTAGCGACTCCGGTGGCGACACGGCCACAACCAGCGCACTATCCGCGGAGGACAGCTACTCGCTGCTCGTGGAACACTATGGCGAGGTCTGGGATCTGCATGTCGCTATCGGGCTCCAGGATGAGGGCGCATACACAGGCACGGGATTCGTGTTCGAGCCGGGTGGGTTCAACGCGTCGATCGGTCATAGCGACAAGCAGGTGCGCCGCGACCTCGTGCCGCGATGCAAGTACTTCGTGGACGAGGTCACGGACTGGCAGGCGCAACTGGAGATGGCGGTCGTCGATTCGGCATACGAGACCGACCGACGGAATCTCGTCGAGCTCTATGGCTACCTGTTCGAGCGTGCTGACGCGCTGTACCAGGCGGCGCTGATCGCGGTGGACAACCCGGATCGCGACACGGGGTGGGGCTCGGCACTGCAGCCGAGAAGTCAGGATGGCCGAAAAGCCTTCGAGGAGCACTATTCGGGATACGAACCGTATCGACGATGAGGGTGCATTGCACGCGGTTTCGGCCGCATGCGTGACGGAAGGGGATGAGGGAGATGGCGTTCTGCGCGAACTGTGGGAAGCAGTTGCCTGATGGCTCGGCGTTCTGCGACGGGTGCGGGGCGTCGCAGGGGGTCGCGGCTCCGCCGGTGCAGCCCCAGCCGGCGATGCCACCGCAGCAGCCCGGCACTCAGCAGGTGCCCCCGCCGCAGCAGCCGATGCCGATGGCGTATCCGCCGCAGGCGGCCTACTCTGCGCCCGTCCCGCGCAAGAGCCGGGGTCCGCTCATCGCCGTAGTCGCAGTGGCCCTGGTTGCACTTCTTGCGGTAGGCGGCTGGTGGTTCTTCATGCGGCCGATGAGCGAAGACGAGTACAAGTCGGCGGTGAAGTCCGCGCTTGAGGACCTCGACAAGGCTGCAGGGGAGATGGAGGCGAACGAGCCCGACGACATCGAGACGGCGCGTGAGGTCATCGGCAAAACGGAATCCGATGTCTCGCGGGCTGCGAAGAAGGTGAAGGGTCTTCGGCCGCCCTCCTCGTACAAGGATTCGCACAAGGAGTTGAGCGACGCGTTCTCGGCTATGGCCGAGGCGTACGCGACCTTCGCAAACGCGGCCAACGACGCCGGCGACATGGAGGAGCTGTTCACGCTTCTCGAGGACAGACTGGGCGACACAACGCGATTCGATGATGCATCGGAGGTCATACTGGCGGCTGCTGACGAGTTTGGCGCCGAGGTCGACTACATCTACTAGGGAAGGTGTTTGCCCCGGCTCTGATGCGCGAGTATCGCCATGTGATCAAGCTCACACTCGCCGCAGCGGGCGCGACCCGAACGGCCGAATACGCTAGGATGCATTCAGGAGTCGTGCACTCGCCATTCGACTGGCGCGACTCAAGCGTGGTCATTCGATCTTCATGAAGATCGTTTGCTGGAAGGAAAGCTATGGACGCCGGACGCGTCCGGGGAGGAGAGCAAAATGAAGATTCGCTCGATGTTCGTACTCGCGGTGACTACCGCCCTGGTCGCTATCCTGGCGATCGGTCTTGTTGGTTGTGGCGGCGGCGGACCCATGACCGAGGATGAGTACAAGGAGAAGGCCGGCGGGGCCGTCGAAGATCTTGTTGCCGCCATGAACGAGTTCAACAACATGGACGAGCCTGCGAGCATCGAAGAGGCTCGGGAGCTTCTGGGTGACAAGGTCGATGAGATCTCGAAGATCAAGAAGACCATCGACGGATTCAATCCTCCGGACAAGTACAAGGAGACCCAGGACACGCTGAAGGGCGCGACTGAGGGTATCGAGTCGTTCTTCAAGGACGCGAAGAAGGCGTTCGACGATTCGGACAGCATGGAAGCCGCCTCGGGCGCATTCGACAACCTCGAGAGCTCCTTCGAGGACTTCATGACTGCGGCCATGGATCTTCAGACCGTTGCCGACGAACTCGGCGTCAAGGTCGAGTAGCATCAATCTCGTTCCGTACGATGCTTAGAAGCATTGGACGCCGCTCGTCTCCTGGAGGCGGGCGGCGTCTCGCATCCTTGCGCGAACCTGAGTGCGACGTCGACCGTCGTAGTATCGTCTGCACGAGGGGGGGGCGAGCGCGCTGGGCGCTCGCGGGGAGGGGTGAAGCTCATGGTCTTCTGCCAGCATTGCGGTCAGCAGATTGCCGAGGATGCTGCGACGTGTCCGGCCTGTGGCGGCATCCAGTATGC
>JAENZW010000219.1 GCA_016841065.1 Actinomycetota bacterium | reverse complement strand
CGACGACAGCCGCGACCTCCTGCTGAAAGGCGGTCTGCAGCTTCCTCAGAGTTGCCAGCATGTGTGAGCCGTCCTACTGCAAATCATCAGGCACGGCGATGTGTCCGGCGATCGCAGTCGCCGCAGCCACAGCCGGCGAGGACAGGTAGACCTCACTCGTGGGGTCGCCCATGCGGCCGACGAAGTTGCGGTTCGTCGTCGCAACCGCGCGCTCCCCTGCCGCAAGAATCCCCATATGACCGCCCAGACATGGCCCGCAGGTAGGCGTAGACACGGCGGCACCGGCGTCAATGAAGATGTCGACGAGCCCCTCGTGCATGGCGTCCTGATAGATGCGCTGCGTCGCAGGGATCACGATCAACCGAACGTCCTTGTGGACCATCCGTCCCTTGAGTATCTGCGCAGCGACACGCATGTCCTCGATGCGTCCGTTGGTGCACGATCCGATGACGACCTGATCGACCCATACGTCACGGGCGTCTTCGGCAGGCTTGGTGTTGGACGGGAGATGCGGGAATGCCACCGTCGGCTTGATGCCGGCCGCGTCGACCTCAATGACCTGCGCGTACGTCGCGTCCGGATCGGACTGGTGCACCACCCACTGGCGCTGTGCACGCGGGCCGATGTAGTCGGCGGTCACGCCATCGAACGCGATGATCCCGCTCTTGCCGCCGGCTTCGATAGCCATGTTGCAGATGGTCATGCGGCCATCCATGTCGAGTCCTGCGATCGTATCGCCGGTGAACTCCATCGCCTGGTAGAGCGCGCCATCGACACCGATCATGCCGATGATGTGCAAGATGATGTCCTTCGCGGACACCCACGGGCCGAGTTCGCCGGTCACGTTGAACTTGATCGACGCCGGCACCCTGAACCACGCCTCGCCGGTCGCCATGCCCGCAGCCGCGTCGGTCGAGCCGACGCCGGTCGCGAACGCGCCGAGCGCGCCGTACGTACACGTGTGGCTATCCGCGCCGATGATGACGTCTCCCGGCACGACCACGCCCTGCTCCGGCAGGAGTGCGTGCTCGACACCCATGCAGCCGATCTCCCAGTAGTGGGTGATGTCCTGCTCGCGAACGAAGTCGCGCATCATCTTGGCCTGTTCGGCGCTCTTGATGTCCTTGTTCGGCGTGTAGTGGTCGGGCACGAGAGCTACCCTCTCGCGGTCCCAGACCTTCTCCACCCCTATCTTGCGGAACTCCTTGATCGCGATCGGAGCCGTCACGTCATTGGCAAGCACGATGTCGAGGCTGCAGTTGATGAGCTGCCCCGGTTCGACTTCATCTACACCGGCATGCGCGGCCAGGATCTTCTCTGTGATGGTCATGGGTCGGGGCATGTGCGCTACAACTCCTCTGATACGGACGGCGCCACCGCGACCAGCAAGCGGTTCAGCGCGTTGATGTATGCCTTTGCCGAAGCCACGATGATGTCGGTGTGAGCGCCACGTCCGGTGAACACGCGGCCCTCTTCTCCGCGCACGCGGATGGTGACCTCGCCGAGCGCATCGATACCGCGGGTGACGGCCTGCACCGAGAACTCGATGAGGTCGTTGTCGACATCGATCATGCGGTTGATGGCCTTGTACACCGCATCCACCGGACCGGACCCATGGCTTGAATCGATCATGTGCTCCCCGTCGCGGGACACGAGCTCGACGGTCGCCGTCGGGATGCCGGGCTCACCGCAGCTCACGTGGACCTGCTGCAGGTGGTACGTCTCGTCCGAGGTGCGCTCGCTCTCGCCCACCAGCGACTCGACGTCTTCGTCGTAGACTTCCTTCTTCTTGTCGGCCAGGTCGAGGAACGCGGTGTATATCCGCTCGAACTCCTCTTCGGGCAGCTCGTATCCGAGCTCTTCGAGCCTGTGCCGAAGAGCGTGCCTGCCGCTCCGAGCTGTGAGCACGATGCTCGATCCGCCGACGCCGACGTCTTGCGGGTCGATGATCTCGTAGGTCGAGCGCTCCTTGAGCACGCCATCCTGGTGGATGCCGCTGGAGTGCGCGAACGCGTTGGCGCCGACGATCGCCTTGTTCGGCTGCACGTTGATGCCGGTGATGCTCGATACCAGCCGAGAGGCCCGCATGATCTCGCGGGCGTTGATGGTGGTGTCCGCGCCGAAGATGTCCTGCCGCTGCCGCAGCGCCATGACGACCTCTTCGAGCGCCGTGTGGCCAGCGCGCTCGCCGATGCCGTTCAGGGTGCACTCGATCTGCCGCGCACCTGCGGCCACTCCCGCCAACGCGTTGGCCGTGGCCATCCCGAGGTCATTGTGGCAGTGCACGGAGATCGTCACGTCCTCGATCCCGTCGACGTTCTCCTTGAGGCCGGCGATGAGCGCCCCGAACCGCTCCGGGAACGCGTACCCCGTCGTGTCGGGGATGTTGACGACAGTCGCTCCCGCGGCTATCGCGACGCCCACCATCTGGTAGAGGAACGGCGGATCGTCGCGGCCCGCGTCTTCGGCGTAGAACTCGACGTCCTCGACGAAGCCGCGAGCGG
>JAENZW010000218.1 GCA_016841065.1 Actinomycetota bacterium | reverse complement strand
ACGAAGTCGACTCGATCCTCATCGACGAGGCCAGGACACCGCTCATCATCTCCGGAGCGGGCGTGAAGTCCGCAGACGCCTACAAGTCGTTCGCCAAGGCCGTTCCACGCCTGCAAGACGGCGTGGACTTCGAACTCGATGAAGCCAAGCGCACCGTCGCGCCGACGGAAGAGGGCGTGCGCAAGCTCGAGAAGATTCTCGGCATCGAAGACATCTACAGCGACCCGAGCGGTCTTATGGTGAACCACCTCCAACAGGCGCTGAAGGCGCAGTTCCTGTTCAAGAAGGACGTGGACTACGTCGTCAAGGACGGCGAGGTCATGATTGTCGACGAGTTCACCGGCCGCCTCATGTACGGTCGCCGCTATTCGGAAGGTCTCCACCAGGCCATCGAGGCCAAGGAGAAGCAGCACGTCCGCGAGGAGAACCAGACGCTGGCGACGATCACGCTGCAGAACTACTTCCGCATGTACGAGAAGCTCGCCGGCATGACCGGTACCGCCGTCACGGAGGACCAGGAGTTCCGCGAGATCTACAAGCTGCCGGTCATGGTCGTTCCCACGAACCAGCCCATGGTCCGCGATGACCGGAACGACCTGATCTACCGGACCGTCGATGCGAAGTTCTCTGCAGTCGTGGAGAATCTCTCGGAACGGCACAAGGCGGGGCAGCCGTGTCTTGTCGGCACGATCTCGATCGAGAACTCCGAGCGCCTCTCATCGCTGCTCGGAAAACGCGGCGTGCCGAACGCGATCCTGAACGCCAAGCACCACGAGCGCGAGGCGCACATCGTCGCGCAGGCGGGCCGTCTGGGTCAGGTCACCATCGCGACGAACATGGCGGGTCGCGGCACCGACATCGTGCTCGGCGGGAACCCGGACTTCCTCATGGAAGACATCCTGCGCGAGCGCGGGGTCCAGCCTGAGGAGGCCACCGAGGAGCAGACGGCCGACGCGCTGGCTGAGGCCAAGCGTCTGTGTGCCGTCGAACACGAGAAGGTGGTCGGCGCAGGTGGGCTTGCCGTCATCGGCACCGAGCGTCACGAGTCGCGCCGTATCGACAACCAGCTTCGCGGGCGCTCCGGCCGTCAGGGTGACCCCGGGCTCTCGAACTTCTACCTCTCGCTGGAAGACGACCTCATGCGGCTCTTCGGCGGGAATCGGATGGACCGCATCTCATCGATGATGGCGCGCACCGGCGTGCCTGACGACATGCCCATCGAGGCCAAGCTCGTCTCGCGCGCGATTGCGAGCGCGCAGCAACAGGTCGAGGCGATGAACTTCGGCGCACGGAAGCACGTCCTCGAATACGACGACGTCATGAACAAGCAGCGCGAGGTCATCTACAAGGAGCGCAACCGCATTCTCGACGGCAAGGACATCCACGCGCGCGTCGAGGAGATGCTCGAGGAGGTAATCACCGCCGGCGTACTCGAGTTCTGCAACGAGAACACCTACGCCGAAGAGTGGGAGTGGGACGAGCTCGCCACGTGGTACCGGGAGCTCACCGGCTTGGCTGATGCGGTCTTGCAGCACAAGGGAGAGGTCGAGAACCCTCACGAGCTGGCCGACAAGCTCGCCGAGACCGCGCTCACCACGTACAACGCCCGCGAGGAGGAGCTCGGCGCCGAGAACCTGCGAGAGCTGGAGCGCCAGGTCATGCTGCGCGTCATCGACACGCGGTGGATGGAGCACCTCCACGAGATGGACTACCTCAAGGAGGGCATCGGCCTGCGGGCGATGGGTCAGCGCGACCCGCTCGTCGAGTACAAGGGCGAGGCTTACGAGATGTTCGGCAACCTCGTCGGGCAGATCAACGAGGACTTCCTGCGCACCATTATGCGCATCCAGGTCGTGAAGGAGCCAACTCCTGCAGAGCCGGTGGCCAAGGACGTTTCGTACTCGGCCCCGTCCGAGCAGACGATCTTCAAGGGCGCTGCCCAGGCGGCAGCGACCGCGGGTGTGGGTGGGCCCACCCCCGATCAGATCGCCGCAGCCTCGGCTGCAGCAGGCGGGAAGCCTGCATCGACCACGGTGGTCAAAGACAAGGAAGACCCCTGGGCGAACGTCGGCCGCAACGACCCGTGTCCGTGTGGCAGCGGCAAGAAGTACAAGAAGTGTCACGGGGCGAACGAGTAGGCTAGCTTCGCCGCCTGGACCCGCATTCTGTCCGCTTGTCCTTGAATGGTGGCCGTCGGGCACGCGCGGTCCGATGTCCGCTGTAGTCCGTGCTACGATGTGGCCCTCCTGCGACGGCGCGTGCCCAACGAGACATACGGGGTAACAGGGGAGGCTTTGAATCGCCGGTGGCAGTGCGGTCACCGATTGCCGGCGATGAGCCAATGGTGAGACCGACCCGAAGATGGGTCGGTCTTTGTTGTTTTCGGGGCTGAGGGGCCCTGAGGGGAGAGGGGGCGGTCATGAAGGCGACTGTGAGGTTCGGGAAGCGATTTGCGCGTGTGGCGCTGATGCTCGTGATGACGGCGATGATGGTGCCGCTTGCGCCCGGGGTGGCCG
>JAENZW010000020.1 GCA_016841065.1 Actinomycetota bacterium | reverse complement strand
AACCGTTAGGCGGGTTACCCCCGTCTCGAGGGTTCGAATCCCTCCCTCTCCGCCAGAAGACATGACACAGCCCCGGTCGCCGAGTAGGTGGCCGGGGCTGGCGTGCATTCGGGCCGAATCGCCGACGTTCGATGCACTCACACTGGGCACTCATTTGATTTGCGCGTCAGATGAGCGGTCAGCGTCCGATTTGCTCCTGAGCGCGGTCGAGCATCTGGTGCAGGGAACGCAACGCCACAGCCCGTTCCTGCTCCGTCCAGCCCTCGCTCACCTGCGCATTCCATTCCTTGGCGACCTCCGCGATCTTCGGGGCAAGGTCGCGGCTGGCGGGAGTAAGCCAGACCTGACGAACCCGTGCATCGCCGCCGTCGAAGCGTCGCTCCACGAGGCCGAGGTCATCGAGTAGCTGCACTGCCCGGGTGACGGATGCCGCGTCGATGCACAGGTCACCTGCGATCCTCCTCTGGATCGCTCCATCATTGCCGGCCCAGAGGTATGCGAGCACGGGGAGCTGCGCCACCCCGAATGCGTGTTGGCTCAGCGCCGCATCGAAGAATACTCTGCGACAGCGCGCCAGTTCACAGACGGCGCGGCCAAATGCTTGCGACTCCCAGTCGTGCCAGTACGCACAGTCGGAGTCGATCGACGCACCAGACAAGGTCCCCTCCCAACCGCTGCCTTCTTACCCCAATCGCACGCTTCGAAACCATGCGCTTGCCGGTCCTCCGATGAGTGGCAATGCATGAGGCGTCAACCATTGGCGCCTCAAGCTTTCAGAGGGGCAAATGGACATCGGCGCGGTGCTGGATGCGTCGCGCCGGGGGCGTTTCACCGTGCATCCCGATCGGGTTGCAGGGCACCGTGATCGGCAAGATCGGCGACCGCTCGACTCGTGCGTACACGACCGGGCGATCGAGCGGAGCGTGGTGCACCCCGACTCGCAAGAATCTGTCGCACCGTGTTCATGGTCGAGCTGGGGGCTCGACCCGAAAGGAGGGGGTAGGTATGAGACCCACAACGAGAGGCAGAGCAACCAAGAGGAAGATCCTGAAGACGAGGATGCTCGCGTCGGTCACCGTGCTGGTGCTGCTGGTGGGCGGGCTCGCCTGGGGAGTCCCGGCGGCGATGGCAAACGGGGCCACGATCGAGGCGGGCGGTCCGTACCTCGGAGCGGTTGGCACCGAGGTCGTGTTCGACGGCACCGGACCGTACGGCGATGCACCTCCGAGTCGCTACGAACTGATGGATACTCCGATGTTCTGGGAGGACGCCCGAGACGCTGCAGCCGGAATGACGTATCCGGGCAGCAGCGGTTCGGCGCACCTGGTCACCATCACCTCGGCGGACGAAGCGTCGACGCTGTGGAGCACCTTCGACGTCTCCATGATGGGCAGGCACCTCGGCGGCTATCAGGATGCGGCTGAGACTGATCCCGCGGCCGGGTGGCACTGGGTCACCGGCGAGCCGTGGGTCTACACCCACTGGGCGCCAAGCGAACCGAATGACTCCGGAACGCCTGGAGCGGAGCAATTCCTGCACACCACTGGGTGGTATGACGCCGAGTGGAACGACAGGTGGAACCAGTACATCGGCTCGATCGTCGAGTACGAGGACTGCGGTGGTGTGTTCGACTGGGACTTCGGTGACGGGAGCCAGGCTCTCGATGCTGGGTCGGCGCCCGCTCACAGCTACGAAGCGGCCGGCGTCTACGAGGTCACGCTGACAGTTCGCGACTACCTGTCGCGGACCAACTACGTGACCTACACGGCCAGCACCTACGTGGTGGTGTACGACCCGTCGGCCGGCTTCGTGACCGGTGGCGGTTGGATCGACTCGCCTGCAGAGGCCTACTACCCAGCGGACTTGCCGTTCTTTGACGGGAGCTACTACCAGCTCGTCAATGCGGCAGGCATTGCGTGGGATAGCGCGAGCGCGCAAGCCGATGCGATGACACTGCCAGGGTGCGGCGATGCCCACCTCGTCACCATCACGTCGCAAGAAGAGCAGGATGCGCTGTACGGGATGTTCGGCAGCGCCCTGCAGGGAAGGTGGTACGGCGGCTATCAGAACGAAGGGGAGACCGATCCTGCGGCCGGTTGGAACTGGGTCACCGGCGAGCCGTGGGACTACACCAACTGGGCGCCTGGTGAGCCGAATGATGTCTCAGGAATCCCGGAGCGGTACCTCGAGGGCTGGGCATCAGGCTGGGCTTGGAACGACGAGCACAACCTGAACTACATTGCCGGCTATGTGGTCGAGTACGACGACTGCCTGGCTGCCTTGACCGGCAAAGCCAACTTCGGCTTCGTCTCGAAGTACCAGAAGGGCGCCACCGTGCCCACGGGCAACACGGAGTTTCAGTTCAAGGCTGGCAACCTGAACCTCCACTCCGACAGCTACGAGTGGCTAGTGGTCACCGGAAGCGACTACGCCAAGTTCAAGGGCGTCGGTTCCATCAACGGTGAAGGCGCATACAAGTTCATGGTCTGGGCCGGCGACGAGACCGGCGCAGACGGTGTAGATACGTTCCGTATCAAGATCTGGCAAGAGGCCGACGGCACTGAGGTCGTCGTGTACGACAACGGCATGGATCAGGCGATAGGCGGCGGCTCGGTAGTGGTGCACGCGAAGTAGCAACGTGCCCGCGATGCGAACGCCCCAAGCGGACGGGCCCGGGTGACCGGGCCCGTCTTTCTTCGATTGCACTCGTGACGCGAACGGCCGATGTGCTCGCGGTGTCCTTGGCGCGCTGCCGCCAGGACGGGAGCGAAGACGCGACTGGTGCCCGGAGTCCACTCGCCAGGTGCCGTTCGATTGCTCCTCTCCGCGACTCCGTCGCCATGCTCGCACGCGCGCTTCGAGCCGGCCGGACACGGCTCGCGCCACCGCGGATAGGTGGGAGAGTGGTTGAAGCGACGCTCCCCCTCGAAAACCGTTAGGCGGGTTACCCCCGTCTCGAGGGTTCGAATCCCTCCCTCTCCGCCACTAGCTGGAAGAACGCGACCCCGGCTCTCGACTTGAGAGACCGGGGTCGCGTGTTCTCCGAGGGCTCTCGCCCCGAATTCGCCCCGAATGGGCCCGAATTCCGATGCGGCCGAAGCGTCTCGAGAGCCACAATCTCATAGACAGACCTAGCAGAACTCGCCTACCGGGTTCGAGACCAGTCTTTCCAGAGTCTAGTGGTCGTCTGGGTCACCGAAGTCTGGAGAGTCTGGGAGTTCCCAAAACCACTTGCCCTGGAATCCGTCGTTTCGCGCCCTGCACCCAAGATCGTGCAGCGCCTTCCTGGTCATGGACTTTCTGAGTCCCTCTCTCTTCGTTGACGCACAGATGTCCTCGAATTGCTTCGGGCCATCTGACATGAAGTCTGCGACGACCTCTTTGGCGAAATCCCTCTCGCTCACGCCCTCTCGATCCCTCGTGTCAGATAGCAGGCTCGCTGCATCGAGATCGCTGGCCCCGATCCACGAGACGCGTGACGCGCCGTTCTCCGCGGTTTCAAGGCGGAATGAAAGGCTGCCCAGGTCCTTGGCCAGGTTGTTCTTCAGGGGAGCGAGAACTCGGTCATCCGGATTGTCTGGGTCTTTCGCGACCAACAACGCTGAGCGCGCTGCGGCCACGAAGGCGATACTGCCTCCACCTCGATAGAGCGGATTGCCACCGACTGTCTTGTTGAGATGGCGGATAAGAAGCACAGCGACATCGGCTTCCTCCGCGAGCGCCGCGAGCTTGAATAGCACCGCTCGCGCGGACTGATCCTTGTGGGTGTCCGTATCAGCTTGTAGAAACGCCATCAACGGATCGATGATGACAAGCTTCGCGTCCACGCTCTCGATGGCCTCCTTGAGGAACTGGAGATCACCCGGGATCTCAATCGGGCGCGGTTCACCGTCTCCTGCCGGTACGACGGTCAGAGCCAGGATCCGTGTTGGATCCCCGCCTGCCGCGTCGATGCGCGGGCGGATCGTGTCGGCCAAGCCATCCTCCGCACTCAGGATCACCACTCCAGCGGGCGCTCGAATGATGGGTGGGCCGTCGGGCATCTCCCAGCCTCTCGTCATTCTCGCGGCTATGTCGATGCCGACGGTGCTCTTCCCGAGTCCGGGATCACCGTCAAGGATCGTCAGCTTCCCGAGTGGGATCCGCCCCGGCCACAGCCAAACGACTGTCTCGGGTTCGACGTCACTCAGTAGAATGCCGAGCTTTCGAGTCTCCGCTCCGGACTCGTCGGGAAAGTGACTCAAGACTCGCTCAGACGGGCTATTCATCACCGTTCACCGCCAACAGCGAGATCGCGTCGACCCCGGCGAGTCTCTCAACCGCAGACTTCGGGATGCGAAGCGTCCGGCCCAACTTCAGGGACGGCAGGTCACCCTGTCTGACGAGTGAGTATGCCTTGCCGCGTCCGATTCGAAGCAGGGTGGCGACCTCCGGGACCGTGAGCAGGTCCGGCAAGTCATCGAAACGTGGCGTGTGCTCCTGCAAATCCATGTGGTTCGCCCTTCTCTCATCTGTCAGCCGCATGTCTCGCGTTGGGTGCTTTGTCTAGACGGCTGAAGCGGTCTATACTAAGGCACGGTATATAACCGAGAACCAAGGTTAGTGGGAGAGGATAACCGTGGTAACTCCAAAGGGAAGGCAAGACCATGAGTCGGAGGTCCGGAAGGCGGTAGCGATGCATTTCGGACGCGAACTCGGTGATTCACAGTGGGACCACTGGTTGGAGACGGCCTTCTGCGACGGCCATGACGGGTTCTCTCAGAACGTCAAGCAGGACTCCGCTCGAATCATCGAGGTCATCGAGGGGAGTCGGCGGTTCATGGTGCCTGCGAGAAGGAGGCTTGCGCCAGAAGAGGCACGCGAGCGTCACGAGGTGAGGGCTGAACCGCCGAGGGGGTGGACGGAGTATGCCAGGGGGCGCGTGGAGGGCTTCCGCGGTACCCAAGCCTCGATCCTGGGTCTCTTCGGGCTTGAGGCACCCCTGTCCCTCGACGAGCAAGGGGAGCTGATCACGCGCACCTTGACGGAGCAGGAACGCACTGGAGAATCGCTGATCCTGCACTACAGTCAAACCTTCGAGCCCACCCTGGCACTCAGGCTGCCGGTTCACGCCGAGGTCTACCTCGGGGCTGAGAACCCCTACCTCGATGTCATCCGCTTTCCCGAGAGAGGTCGTGCGTACGCACTGTACTTCCTTGCCAGGGAGGCAGAGCGGATCGCGTGGCAGATCGGCTGCGAAGAATGGGAAGCGGTCGACTTCCTGCTATCGGACGCGCCACTCGAGATGCCGTGGATCTCGATTCGGACGGTCGGACTTGACAGTCCAGTTCTCGACGTTCGGATTGGGAGCGTAGCGGTCACCGCATCGGAGATCGCACGCGCCTACGCCGATGCGTTGGGGGAACTGAAGACGCGGCAACCGCAGTTGTTCGCCGATGTCCCAAGGAGACGAAGAAGGAGGAAGCCAAGGACGCGAGAGTTGCTGCCGTTCGTCGATGCAGCGTTGTCTCAAGAGGGCGTTCGTCCGGATTGGCTAGCGTTGCGTCGTCGCTGGAACAAGGAGAAGCCGGACATGGCCTATCCAAGTGACAAGGCGATGAGCGAGGCGTACAGGAGGGCCAAGAAGGACGGGAAGACATGAGCAAGGGAGACGGCATTCGGAAGCGCGGCAACAACACGTGGGAGGTCCGCGTGAGCCTTGGTTGGGACGAGCGCACGAGTCGCTACCGCCGCACTCAGGCGACTGTTCACGGAACCCGGGCAGACGCTGAGCGGAAGCGCCGAGAGCTTCTCGTTGCCCTCGACAAGGGTGTCTTCGTTGATCCGTCCAGGCAGTCCCTCGCCGAGTACCTCGAAGACTGGCTCAAGTTCTGCGAACAGAAACGGCTCTCGCCATCCACGGTAGAGGGTTACTCGGGGAGCTGCCACAGGTACATCATCCCGGCGCTCGGCTCGCTACCGCTCCAGAAGGTCACTCCAGCTCACATAGAGCGGTTCTACACGGATACGCTCGAGAAGGGTAGTGGGCGGGGGCCCGTGAGCGAGAGGACCGTACTTCACGCGCACCGGGTTCTTCACGCCGCGCTGCGTCGGGCCGTTCGTCTCCGTCTGCTTGCCGCGAACCCGTGCGAAGCGGTTGAGCCGCCCAGACCGAAGAAGAGCGAGATGAAGGCCCTCAGCGAGGCCGAGGTCGTGAGTATGATGTCGTTGCTGGAAGCCGAGGGCGACGAGCTACTGTACGGTGTCGTGGTAACCGCGGTCATGACTGGCTTGCGGCGCGGAGAGATCCTCGGCCTCAAGTGGACTGACATCGACTTGGCTGGGGGGACGCTCACGGTCAGGCGATCGCTCCTGAAGATCTCGAAAGAGAAGGAGCCGATCCTCAAGGAGCCGAAGACGGCCCGAAGCCGTCGGACGATATCGCTTCCGCGACGAGCCGTCGATGAACTCAGAACCCACAAGACGAAGCAGGCACGAGAACGCCTGATGTGCGGAGCTGGCTACCGAGACGAGGATCTTGTGTTCGCCGGGCCTGACGGCTCGCCGTTCGATCCGACGAAGGTCAGCCAGCGCTTCCTTGCGTTTCGGAGAGAGCACGGAATCGAGGCTCGATTCCACGATCTGCGCCATACGCACGCGACCTTGATGCTCAAGGCAGGGGAGCCCGTGAAGGTGGTCGCCGATCGCCTTGGTCACGCGACGGCGATGCTCACGCTCGATACCTATGCGCACGTGCTTCCGGGGATGGACGCCGGAGCGGCCGATCGCTTTGGGCAGATGCTCGAAGCTGCGGCGGTAGGGAGCTAGCATGGCCCACCCGAGTCAAGCCGATCTCGCCCACTTCGAGCGCTTCGTCCGGGAGTTTGAACGCGAAGGATTCACTGCGGGAGTGACTCACCCTGCTGAGGAGATCGAGGCACACCGCTACACGTGGCCAAGCTGGACCCCCTCCACAGTCGTGGTCGAGTGGCATGATGCGCTCTACGAGCGCGGTATTGTAGACCCCGAGGCGGACTATTTGTCCGACGAGTTCGGTCAGCGTATTGAGGCGTGGGTCAAGGATCCATCGTCGCTCTTGGGCGCCGGTCTCGACACGATTCGGGCAGTCCTAACGTACATCGTTCGAGGCGAGCGCTTCTGCGAGGGGCACATCGCTGAGATGTTCGAGAGGGGCGTCGCGCAAGCGGCAACGAGTCGACTTGCCTGCCTGGGGCAGTCATCGCCGCAGGATATCTGCGCATCCTGAGCTCCTAGCACCGCGATGTCAGAGCAACCCGATATCTTGTTCTCGGGAGAAGAAGCCTGAAACGAGCCCCGCATCATTCGTTGCCTATTCACCTGAAGCGTGAGTGATAGTAGACTAGTTAACAGTCATCACGCTTGTGAGGTGAAAGTGAGATTCGGGGAGCTCCTCAAGAATCTGATTGAGAGTCGGGGTATCGCCAAGAGTGCACTCTGCAGGCAGCTTGGTGTCTCTCGCCCGTATCTCTATGCGATCTTCTCGGGCGACGTTGTGCCACCGGTCGCGGATAGGCAAGTTCAGATTGCTGACATACTGGGACTTGAGCGTTCGGAGCGTGCGATCTTCTTTGACGCTGCCGCGGACGAACGAGAAGAGCTTCCAGCGGATATCGTCGCATACTACATGCGCAGCTTGAAGAACCGGAATGAGTTCAGAAAGCAGCGAGCACTTGAGATACATGGAACGGCGAGGAGGAAGTAGCGCGGACATGGTAGCTCACAAGACAGACGCTAGCAGGCTGCTCGTACCATGTGCCTATCAAGGGGGCAAGCAGCGGATTGCCCCTCAGGTTGTTGATCATATGCTTGAGGTAGCCACCACTGATGAAGACACTGTCTTCTACGATCTGTGCTGCGGCTCTGGTGCGGTCACGGTGGAGCTGCTCAATCGAGGTGTTTCTCCAAGCCGCATTCTCATGCTCGACATCAGTTCGTGGGGTGTCTTCTGGGGTACGGTCGGCGACGGGTCGTTCAGTCTAGAACTCCTCTCGTCCTACCTGGAGAAGGTGCCACAGGACAAGGAGGAGATTCACGCTTTCGCTACGAAGCTTGCGCAGGAGGACGCGTCGGTGGACGAGTGCTACAGGTATCTCTTGCTCCAAGCATGTTCTTTCGGCGGCAAGCAGATCTGGCGAGATGGGACCGTTTGGCGGAACGCCTTCTTCCGCAAGTATTGGATGCCGACTCCCACTAGCGTGAGGAGGAGCCCGGCGAATCCGATGCAGCCCGGCCCGGATGAACTTTACGCTCGGATAGAGAAGATAGTGAGTGTTGCAGAAGGCGTCCGATGTGTTTGTGATGACATAGGTGTGCTACTTGACGAGGAGATTCCTCGAAACTCAGTGATCTACATTGATCCACCTTATGACAACACAACCAACTACGGATTCAGTTTCGATGTGCTGGCGCTCGTTCAGCGACTGCAGTCAAAGGGCTTGGAGAATATCTTCGTGTCCGAGGGCACTCCAATATCCGAAGATGCGGTTCGGTTGCACTTTGGTGGGCCGAAGGGCGGGATAAGTGGCTGCAAGAAGGCTAGGCATCAAGAGTGGATTAGTGTATTCGGATGCATCAGCTCGGAGGTTGAGCACAGCGCCCTTGAGGTCGTCAGTCTATAGAGAAGGTGAGTAGGCATCAGAAATCGTCTAGACAGCATTCTTGATGCCTACAGTGCTTACCTCGCCGACTGCTCGCTGCATGACATCCAGAGCGTCAGGATCGAGTACTTCCATCTCAAGGCTGCAACCATGGCCGTTCTTGCGCAGCGATGGAGCGAACCTGATGACGAAATGGATCCGCTTGATATTCTCCGGCACTACGTATCTCTTGGTCTCCTCACACACGGGACAGTAGAGTTCTGCGAGGAGAATCGCGGTCGCCTCGGCGGGCTGTTCTGGACCGCCTCCGACGTCAAGATCCGCCCTGATGCTGAGAGCGAGCTTGCGGAGCTGTACCAAGAGATGCTCATGTTTGAGCTGGGGAGAGATGATCGGGGTGCCTACCACCTTGGTCGCTCGAAGCATGCGCGCGATGTCTCCGGTGCTTATTACACTCCACCGGAGCTGGCTTGGGAGACAGCGCGTAGGGCTGTCGATGCCTACGTTGAGGACAGTACGGGCATCTCCGACTACTCATGGAGTCCTCGCTCAGGGCAGAGCAGGAGTCTCGTCAACGGGCTGCTCGCAGAGACTGCTGTTGCAGACTTGTCGTGTGGTGCTGGGGACTTCTTGTGGGCGGTCGTACGCTACGCATCAGAATTCACTGATGTGTCCCTGCTTGTCTTGCAGAGTTGCTGGGGCTACGACGTAGATCCGATCGCCCTGCTGGTCGCCCACGCCGAGCTTCTGAGGCGGGCGAATCTGCAAAGCAACTCCACGTTGGGAGAGCGCCTCGCCAAACAGCTAGTTCTTGGGAATCCGTTGCTTCACAGCTCGACTCCGGCGCCCCCAGGAATGAAGACCTCTCTGGCTGCCGTGGGAAGAGTCTACGAGGAGAGAATGGGAATCTCTCTCGACGATCTACCCGAGGGGCACAAGTTTGACCTGATCGTGGGCAACCCCCCATGGGAGAAGATACGCCTCGAGGAGCGCAAGTTCTTTTCAATGCTGCGGCCCGATATCGCGTCGGAGTCAAACAGGGCCGTTAGAACTCAGCTGATTCAAGCAATGAAGCAATCAGATCCTGGCCTGCATGAGCTCTATGAGCTGCTTGCGCGAGACTACTCGCTGGTTAGGGGCGGCGTGTCCAGCAACCCCCTTGTGTCTCATGTGCCCGTCGGTGAGCTGAACACGTACACGCTGTTCCCGCTCCTAGTCGAACACTTGCTTAGCGATAGGGGCGTGTCCGCACTGGTCCTCAAGGCGGCCTTCATGACCTCGCCCGTGAACTCTAAGCTCTTCACGGAGTTGCGTGATTCAGGCAGGATTCGCGAGATCCACATGTTTGACAATCGCAATCGCATTTTTCCAATCGACGCGCGGGAGAAGTTCTGCGTTGCCCTATTCTCCAGCGGCAACGGTACCGAGCCACTAGTGAGCTTCGGCAACGCTGTTGTCGGTCCCTTCAATGAGATGGTTTTGGTCCCTGTGAGCCAAGAGTCTCTCAAGTGCATCAACCCCGACACGCTCCTTCTGCCGAATGTTGCAGATAGCGGGGAGTTCAGACTGCTGCAGTCCCTCTGCCGCTCTCTCCCGACATTCCGTGATGAGTTTCCCCAGTCTCAGTTTGGCCGCCTACTCCACCTGACTACTCATTCTGATCGCATATCGAAGGAGCCAGGAGAGGGCATGTTGCCTGTCTTCGAGGGAAAGTTTATCGGCCAACATGATCTTCGGTTCTCCACGTTTGACGGGGTGGATGTCGGGCGGCGATATGCAGGCAAAGCTGGCGCCAGACGGCTCTCGGAGGAGGAGAAGCTCACGCACAGACCAGCGAGTCGCTTCTTCGTAGAGGACTCATTCTGGAAGAGCATCAGCGGCTCCTATACCGAACCCTACATGCTTGCGTGGAGAAGCCTGAGTTCCGCAACGAACACGAGAACCATGCTTGCCGCCCTAGCCCCGTTCCAGCCTGCGATTCAGTCAGTCCAGTTCCTTCTGGTGCCGAGCGCGAGAGACTTGGTGTTCTTGGCAGGCTTATTCAACTCAACCGTCTTCGACTACGTGGTTCGCCTCAAGATCCCCGGTATTGACTTGACACGGTCAGTCATCCAGCAGATGCCTGTTCCGCCACGTGAGGTCCTTGATCAGCTCGTGGTGTTCGATGGAGTGAGAGGTCCGCGCAGGAGCCACGTGGAGGAGCGAGTCGCTCAGCTCTATGCAGACGAGGATACGCTCGAGCCTTTGTTGCGTGAGATCTCAAGTTCCGCGCTTGCTCTGGCATCGAAGAGCCGCAGCGAGCTGATTGACGAGATTGACGCCGTCATGATGGACGCATACGGGATCAACAAGCAGACAGAGTCTAGGATTTCCGAGCACTTCAGTAGCTACTACCAGCGAAGAGTCTAGAACAGTCCATAGAACTTCGTGTTGCCCCCAGCACCGTTTCTCGCAACCACACTGGACGCCTCCTTGAAGGCCTCAAGCTCGCTCTCGGGGAAGACATTGAGAGCGTAGTAGTGGGGGCCGATTGCCTCGAAGGCAACAATCTTGTGTTTGAAGAACTCCTGGCCTTTCGTGTCCGCCAGAGTCCTGCCCGTGACCGCACTCGTTCCCTGCAGCTTGATTCTCCAGCTACCGTTCGGACGCTTACCCACACGGTACATCTCGATCAGGCAAGGGTGGTAGTCAACGCCGTCGAGATTCACGGTGACAGTTTCCACGACGTCTCTCGCCTCGGGGTTCACGTCGAAGAAGAAGACGCCACCCAGCATCTTCATGGGATCCCCTGTATCGAAACGCGTTCCCTCTGCCGAGCCTGATTGGATCTTGCCTGTCATGGACAGATCGAGCTGGTTGCCGGACCCGCCGGTCATCGCCCTTGTCTCAAACCAGATCACCTCGCGAGCGGTCCCTGCCTCCTCGTGCGGCGGCGGCTCTGAGGGTGTGATCAACGAGTCAGGTGTCTTGGCTTTGGGCCTCTTGCGGCTCGGCTTGGCGGTTGGCGTACCCTTGGGCACTTTTGGCGTGGCCGCTGGTATCGAGGCGGCGAAAGTGTTCCGCTCACCCTTCTTTCGAGGGCTGTGCCCCCTCTGAGAGAGTCTGGTCGTCACTTCCTTGTCAATGTATCCGTCATCCATGAGCGCGCGTATGTCGTCGGTTGACGACATCTTGCGCGACTCCGGTGACTTCTCGTCGGCAAGGTGGGCGAAGAACGTTTCAAGTGCTCCGTGGGCCTCAAGGTCGTCCGCCGAAGAGAGGTCGTAGTCCCAACAAGCGAAGCTCTCGAAGTTGCCCCAGAGTCCTCCTGCCGTTAGGTTGTTTGAGCCGACTGCAGACCAAGCTGCTTGTGCGTTGGAGAGATCGTATATTTTCGGGTGGAATGTCTGCGAAGAGGACTCGGTGTGGACCACGTACAACTCGTCGCACAGATGGAACAACGCGACAAGGGCCTCATACGAAGTACCATTGAGATCGATCCCCACGAATGCTGTGACAGATCCTCCTTGACGTCTGAAATTCTCGATGGCGTTCTTGACGCGAAGCACCCCGCTTACCTTGGCGAACGCGACGACGACCGCGAGTCTCTCGTACTCGCCCGAGCCAAGTTTGCCTATTAGAATGTCCCCAAGCTGTCCATCATATGGTTGGTTGAAGATGTGCACTGACCTGCTCCTTCGCGGATTCGGTTCCAGTGGTACCATCGATGGCTACAACTGTATGACAAGCGTCGAGTGAATGCGACGGAGGCGCGCGGTGTTTCCCTGAGATAGGGCCTGTGCCCTACGAAATGAGCCAATTGACGTGGCGGATTGCATTCGCGGGTTCGGTTGGGGGCGGGGGCGCCAGGGACTGCATCAGACCGGCCGATTCGGCAACAGGGGAGAACACATGATCGTCCTCGGCGACAAGCGATTCATAGAGGCCTCGTTCTCAGATGAGGCGGAGATAGAGCGGGTCGTGTTCGAGAACGCCGAATTCATATTTGGCCCAGACTCCATTTTGCTCCCCAAGTCTCTGATCCGCAGCGCAGACGGGGCGGGAACAGTGCCAGATGGATATGCGATCGATTTTGCTTCAAGGAGATGGTTCATCGTCGAAGCTGAACTCGCCTCGCATTCAGTCTGGGGTCACATCGCCCCCCAGGTCTCGAAGCAGATAGTTGCTGCCGCCCAGCCCGCCTCCCGGGAGCACCTTATCGAAGCAGTGATTGATATCGTGCGCGGCGACAACGCGCTGCTCGCCCGGATCGATGAACTTGGTGTAGCAGAGATCGACATCGCGCGGGTCCTCAGGGAGGTCCTTGAGTCTCCGCCCATCGTGGGCATTCCAATCGATCACGTCTCCAACGACCTGAAGGAGTGGGCGCAGACTCTTCGTACCGAGGTCAAGTTGTGGATTGTTCGCAAGCTTGCCGATTTCGACGATCCGAATGTGGTCCTGTACGAGATCCCGGAAGAGTATCGTCCAGTGTTCGATACTAGTGAGGGAGCAGAGGATTCGAGAGGAAACGCATACTACGACGTCAGCATCCCCGATCTTGTCGAGGCGGGCTATTTGGCGGCGGGGCAACTCCTATCCATGACCTACGGTCCACGAGGGAGTGACCGCACCACCTACTCTTCATCAGTCGCCGAAGATGGAAGCATGCTTGCTGACGGACGCAGCTTCTCTGCCCCGAGCTATGCTGCCCTGTACTTTATCCAGAAGGCGGGCAGTTCGCGAAGCACCGTGAACGGGTGGACGAGTTGGCGCACGGAGGATAATCGGACTCTGTTTGACCTTAGGACCGCATATCTGGAGGAGCGAGCCGAGGGCTGAGAGTCACCCCGAATTCGCCCCTAATCTCACGATTGCTGGCCGACTCGCCCAGATCCCAACTAGATAGACGCGACCGATCTACCAGCGCAAACGAGTCCGAACCGGAACGCGCGGATACGCTCCGATACGCAGGAGCCGAGACTCACGACTAGGGGCCGACCCGCCTAGATCGAAACTGAGCTGATGCGATCGATCTATCAGCGCAGATGACTCGGAATAGAACCGTTCCGGTACGCTCCGATACGCAGGGGGAGAGACTCGAAGGCCGTTGGGCAGGCTACACGTGTTCTCCTAGGGCTCTCGCCCCGGGAGAACGACTCATCGCTGCTGCTTGCAGCAGGTGATCCAACGACGCTCCCCACTGCGTTCGTCCTAACGTGTTGGGCATGACCCGCGCCCGTTGACTCACATGGTAGCCGAGGGCACGCGAAGTCGGGTCGATGCCCTTGTTCGACGGATGCACCCGGCCTAGGCTGATTCGCCGTCCCAATCGACGAAGCGATCGCCACCCGGGCTTGCACCAGGCAGGCGGTCATCATCCGGCCGGATATGGCACTCCACGTTGTAGCCCGTTTCGCGTTCATCAACTGTGCACCAGCGCCTAGCAACGTGAGACACCTGCCTCAGCATGGATTGCCGCGCTGGAGGGTTCTTGCGATAGCGATCGGTGACGAAGTAGGGGCACAGACCGGGTCCGCACCTGTCCCGAAAACGACGAGGCATCTGGACCTCCATTCCGTTGAACAATGATTCTGCAGTCTGTGTAACTGCATATCACATGGTGTCGCTCTCTGTGTAGGAAGTCATCCACATTCTGGATTGCCCTCTGCACCAGGCGCGGCATGCGCGCCGAGCAGGACATGAACCAGTCCACGTGTGAGAGGTCTTCTCTTGGGTTCGCCCCGAATCCGCCCCGAATCGTAGCGTCACCAACGGACCCGCGGAGAGACCGTTCGAGCGTAGCCGGTACCGCCACCAGCGCGTACGAGTCCGCAATGGAACGAGCAGATACGCTCCGATAAGCAGGAGCCGAGACTCGAAAACCGTTAGGCCGGTTACCCCGGTCTCGAGGGTTCGAATCCCTCCCTCTCCGCCATAAGGACACGGCGACGCCCGCTTTCCCGATGAGGGGAGGCGGGCGTTCGCAGATGTGGCGTGTGGGGGTGGTGTTGTTCCCGACGGTGCTGGAGTCACGAGTACTCGGGCACCCTTGAGGCATGTGTCCTCGGTCGGACGGAACGGGAAGATAGGAGTCCGGGAAGAAAGAAGTAGAACAGCCGCTGGCGACAGGGGAGTCTGATGGAGGAGCACGAGGAGTTCATGGGATTGGTGCTGGACGACGGAGTCCTGCACACGCCGGAGGGCCCGATGGACCTCGATGACCTGACGCGAGCCGAGTTCGTGCGAGACGTGGTCTCTGTGGGCCACGGGACGAGCACCCAAGGGCCGTCAACTTCCGCGGTCGTCGGTGGGGCGGTCGTCGGCGGGGCGCTGTTTGGAGGAGCCGGGGCGGTCGTCGGCGGGCTCCTCGGCTCGAGCGTGAAGCAGGATGTCCCGGGAGCACCGGAGTACCGAACTGCGTCGGTGAAGCTCGTGTTCGAGACGGGGTCATCCGACTTCTCGATGGATATTCCGCGCGACAAGGAGGTTGACGCTCGCAAGTTCGCCCAGAGTGTCGAGCGGGCGAGGAAGAGGCACAAGAAGATGCGGTGAGCCACGAACGGCCTACCGCTCGAAAACCGCCAGGCCGGTTGCCCCGGTCTCTCAGGTCGAGAGCCGGGGCCGCGTGTTCTCCCGGGACCTTCGTCTGCGAATGGCGCTACTTGGCCAGCAGCCTCAGAATCTCGCGTCCGCCTATCGCCACGAGAGACTACGCGGACAAGTACCTCATGGAGCCACACGGCTTCAACGGCGCCTCCAACCCGCGTTTCGTTCGCGGCAGCCACGGGTAACAAGCGACGTAGTGAAGTGATGATCCGTTGAGGGAGTTCGGTCACCGTTCCCGACGGGGAGCTAGTGGTGAGACCGGCACGTCCGCACGTGGACTGCCGGTCTTTGTGTATGGCGCCGTGTTGCCGGGGGGCGGCGTGTGACGCGGCGCGTGGAGGAGGTGCATGAACTCATACAGAGTGTGTGCGTCTCCCAGTCGCGGATCTATGCAATCCAGGAACGTCAGCCCGCAATCGTCGAGTCCCGACGGAGCGCACGAAAGGACCAAGACGCAAGTCGACCTAGAGGGGAGTTGACATGAAGAACCGAGGATTCTACAGGGCGATGTTGGCCACGCTGGTCGTATCGGCGATGGTCTTCACGCTCGTACTGCCCGCCGCGGCGAACGACAGCAACGGGGAGCCATGCGGGCCGTGCGGCACGCCGCAGGTGAGCACGCTCTACGCGGGTCAGGACATGGACGTCGGGACTGTCACGGTCATGAACTGCGAGGACAAGCTCTGCGTGCTGTACGAGCTGAACGACGCGGCCATTGCCGAAGGGTGGCTGATCACAGAGACGCACACGCACGCAGCGGGCGATGTGGGAGACATCCCGCATACGAAAAAGGGCAATCCGATTCCCGGCCACTTCAGCGAGAGTGCTTGCCTTGACCCCGGCGCCACGGAGTACAAGGTCTGCTTCGATCTAGAGGACCTGGAACTCGGAGCTGGCGATACTGCCTACATCGCGGCACATGCGGTAGTAGAGCTTCCCGAGCTCAGCCACGTGGAGGCTCGCCATGTCTGCATCGTGAGCGACGCGGACACGCTCTACTACAACGGGAGTGCTTGGGTGCCTTCATCGTACTCGTGGGTGCACCCCTCCTGGAACGGTGCACTGTCGATGCCGCTATACAACGATGCCGAGTGGATCTGGGAGACCGGACCTGCCTCGAGCCAGGCCGGGCGTACGTACGTGGACGATCCCATAGACGGCGACATCATCGAGTTTGAGCGCGACTTCACGATAGAAGGCGCGCCGACCGGCGGGACCCTTTGGGTCACGACGGACAACGGGTACGAGGCCGGAGTGAACGGGACCACAGTCGGGAGTGCTCAGCTCTACGGGGAGTGGCGGACCAGTAACCTTGCCGAGCCGTTCTGCGATCGCGACGGGTGGCAGTCTGTCGAGACATGGGACGTGTCGCCTCTTCTCGCAGAGGGCGCCAACACGATTGCCGTCACAGGTGTCAACGAGTACATGGGACCGCTCGATGGCGAATCCAACGGCACGGTGACGAGCAATCCGGGCGGGCTGATCTACAAGCTGTGTGCCGATTCCGAAGTGACCGTCATCGATCGCGAGTACGAGGAAGAAACCGCGTGGGGCGACGGAGAGGACTTCGATGGCAATAACTGGGCGACGTACATCGAGTACGAGATCCAGCCGTGCGAGATGGAGGAAGTGTGGCCGGAAGGCGGCACGCTCAGCGTCGCGTACGAGGACCTGCCTCTCGCGTCCGGGAACGACTGGGACTACAACGACTTCGTGGCTGACATCTCCGCGACTGCGACGTTCACCGGCCTGGCCTTCGACCGTGATCTCACGGAGATATCATTCACCGTCACGCCACAGGCGAAGATTGCCGGCTACACGCACGTGATGCACTTCGCGGCAGGTGCTTTCGGCTGCGACGGCGACTACGAGCTGTATCACAACGGTGCGCTCGTGGCGTCCGGAGCGTACGACGACTCTGCAGGTCTAGACGTCGTCGTCGTGCCCAACACCGGCAGCCCGCAGACCGATGCGCAGCTGGTGATCGCATTCGATCCGGGCTGCGACTTCGAGTTCCCGACGTGGGACGATGGCCTGTATCACGGTGAGAACTTGTTCTTCGACCCGTACATCCACGTGAACAACACGGGCCAGGATGTGCACACCGGCGATTCGCGCATGCTGACGGTTCCGATCGACTGGACGTGGCCGACTCCGGACGGCAACGCGATCTGGAACGTCTATCCGAAGGTCACTGCGGGCAACCTGCCCACGTTCGTCCCCTACTGGTGGACGCCGTAGCGGATTTCTGCAAGCCGACGATTGAGGGGTCCGGGCTCGCAGCCTGGACCCCTCTGCGTCTGGCGAGACAGAACCCGGCGGACTTCTCGGGCAGCCAGGCCGCCTCGCGTCTTCGGCTGGTGCAACCTCTTGGACGACACGGCGTGGCGCCACGGCGCGCCAACCCAAGCGGGCATGGGTCGATCCTGCGTCCTCCGGCGCAAAGCGTGATGGACGCCCTTCTCGTGAAGCTCTCGTGAGACAACTAGGGCTTGCCCATCGCTCCGACAAAGAAACGCCACTGAGCCGTCCATCTGACTCACAAGGGGCGCTGCGGTGGTGATGCCGAAGGTGTCGAGATCATCGAGGCGATCGCGCAGCGCTTCCTCAATCTCGTCAATGTCCGGGCTGTCACCTGAGAGCTCACGGCCAATGCGCGGAGTGGGGAAGAGGCTGGACTCGCGGATTCGGCAGTTGATCGTGAGGGTCTTCAGTACAAGTTAGTCCGTCCCCTTGCCGTGTATCTCCTTGCGAAACCGCTCCGAGGTTGTTTTCCGGATGGACCTATCGAGCTGGAACCCATGCAGGAAGCCCTCGCTGCCCTCGCCTAGGGCGACAGCCGTTCGTCCACCGCGCGCCCGTAGGCTCCCGGCAGCTCGCAGGTATTTGGCCCTTCGACAAGGGCCCTGCACTCGTTGTCGATTCCCTTGAGGGTCCCGTTGAAGACGAAGTGGTGGAACGGCAGAACCAGATACCAATACGCCCTGCCGAGTACACCCTTCGGGTCGAATGTGGCCGTCTGGCGTACGAGGGTATCCTTGCCGAACGGTCTAAGCTCGTACTGCAGCCATCCCTTGCCCGGCATCTTCATCTCGGCCTCGAGTCTCAGGAGTCGAGGGGCCTCAACCTTCTCGACGCGCCACCACTCGAGATGATCGCCCTCCAACAATGCGTACTGATCCCTTCGTCCGCGCCGTCGCCCAGGGCCACCCAGCACCACATCCATGAATCCGCGAATATCCCACAGCGTGTCGAATGCGTACCATCCACGATCACCGCCGATGCATGCGACGGGATCGAATGCGGCCTCAGGGGGGCAGCGCGCGACTATCGCCCGTGAATCCACGTAGCGCCCTTCCCGTGCGAATGTCTGGGCATCCATCCGGTCTCCAAACTCGTCTGCCCAACAGATTCGGGCGAAGGCCGCGTCCTCGTCGTCGAGAGCCTTGCGCATGGCGTTCTGTGCTCCCTTGGGTCTGACATCTGGAAAGTCGCGGGCCGCTGCGTCATCGACGACTGTGGTGGGGAAGCGCAGCGACTCGGCCAGCTGCCTGCCGACGGTCGCCTGCCTCGGGGTGAAGAGGTATAGCCACCAGCCGGATAGTCCCGGAGAGAGGAAGGGCACCGGAATCACGAGACGCTTCAAACCCCTGGAGTGCGCGTAGAGACGCATGAGCTCTCCGTACGTGCACGTGTCCGCTCCACCGATCTCATAGACTGCGTGCTCCGTGTGGGGCGGGAGGTCGAGCTCCACTGCTGCTACCAGGTACTTTGTGACGTCGTCGATGGAAATGGGCTGTGCCTCACTGCGAACCCATCGCGGCGTTGTCATGACAGGGAGCTTCTCGACGAGATTGCGGATCATCTCGAAGGAGGTGGAGCCGCTACCCAGGACGATGGATGCGCGGAACTCGATCACGGGAACACCAGTGGTGCCGAGGATTCGTCCGACCTCATGCCTGCTCGCCAGGTGTTCGGATAGCTCCCCGACATCCTCGCCCAGGCCACCAAGGAAGATGATTCTCCGCACATTCGACTCGGCTGCGGCGCTTGCGAACGTCGTGGCCGCCTGGCGGTCCCTTTCTGCGTATCCCTCACCGCCACCCAGCGTGTGTACCAGGTAGAAGGCGGTGTCCACACCGCGGAGCGATGCGCGCACTGCCTCGGCGTCGAAGGCGTCGGCGGCAACCGTCTCGACTCCTTGCGGCCCGCGTATCCGGCTGGGAGTCCGCGCGGAAGCTCGGACTGTGTAGCCCGCTTGAGCTAGAGGCTCCAGCACACGTGCTCCGATGTAGCCGGTCGCGGCTGTCACCAGGACCAGGCGGTCATTCGGCATGCTCCTCAATGCAGGCTCTTCTTCCAGGCTCATGTCTCCGTGTCTTCCGATAGCACAGACCCGGGAACGGGATGGGACGATGCGTGCGATCTCGTGGTCATGCGGTCATGTCGGTGAGTCGAACGCTCTCTTCCCACAGTCTGTTCCACTGGCCCTCGTCTTGAGACACAGGGGAGGACGGCTTGGGTCTCATCTTGTAGAAGTACCCGCCACTGATTCCGCCGAGCTCTGCCGCCGCCGAGCAGTAGACAACGGTGCGAGCGCCCTTCTCGGCAGACAGGATGAACGGACGTGCGAGTCGGTAGAAGAGCCTGACCACGCCTCCCTCGTTCATGCCGAAGTTGGTGCCCACCAGCCCGGGGTGGACCGCGTTCGAGGTGATGCCTGCTGCCTCACCTCGGCGTGCGAGCTCGTAGCAGAACATGATGTTTGCCAGCTTCGAGTGCGCGTACGCTGTGAAGCCGTCGTAATCCTTCGAGAATGTGAGGTCATCGAAGTTGATCCCCGTGAACGCTCGAAAGTGGGCGTCGGAGGAAACGGTGACCACGCGACCGTCCCGTGACAGTCGCATCTTGTCGAGCAGCAGATTGGTCAACAGGAAGTGACTCAGATGGTTCACCTGGAAGGTGAGTTCGTTGCCGTCTTCCGTGATCGTCCTGGTTGGGGTGATGAGTCCGGCGTTGTTGACGAGTACGTCAACCCTGCCCACGCTTGCCGCGATGGACGCTGCTACGGTACGCACGTCTTCGAGGCGGGCGAAGTCGGCGATGTGAAGCTCCGGCGTTCTGCCGGTCTGTACGGCGATGGCCTCGGCGGCACTCTCGCCGCGCTTCCTGTCCCGGCAAACCATCAGAACGCGGGCGTCCTGGCGCGACAGTGCCTCTGCAGTAGCCATGCCGATTCCGGAGTTGGCGCCGGTAACGACACAGACCGCATCCCGCATGTCGCGGAACAGGCAATCCATCGCGCCCACTTTCCGGGTCCTCTCGGCTCGGCTTCTGCAGGAGAGGATACCCGGCGCCGAGTCTGCGGTACCGCCGGAGCTTCCGACGAGCTGCACCCCGACTGACGTCCCGTCGATATGGGCGTGTGATAGATTCCTCGGACAATGTTCACAAAGTCCGAGGAATCTATCACACTAGGCACATGAGACGACTGCCTTCAGAGAATGCTATCCGTGATGCTACTGTAGTGTTCAAGAGCGCTGGCGGCACTTTGCGTACGCATGAAGCTGCTGAGCGCGGTGTCCACTACTCGACGCTCTATGGCATGCGCGACGCGGGGCTTCTTGAGCAACTCTCGAGGGGCGTATATCGTCTTACTGAGCTCCAAGGGCCGAGCAAGTACGATGTGGTGACCGTCGCCGCACGTGTCCCCGACGCGGTTCTGTGCCTTGTCAGCGCGCTGGACTTTCACGAGATTGGCACCCAGATACCTTCGGCTGTGAGTATCGCAATCGGTCGCAAGGACTGGCATCCGCAGTTCGACTACCCACCCGTCCGTGTGTACCGGATGTCCGGAGATGCCCTAATCTCAGGGATCGAGGAGCACTCAGTCGACGGGACGGTTGTCAGGGTCTTCTGCGTCGCAAAGACGGTCGCTGACTGTTTCAAGTTCAGAAACAAGATCGGACTCGACGTCGCGATCGAAGCATTGAGGGAAGTCGTGCGAAGTCGCAAGGCGACACCCGTCGAGATCATGGAGTACGCAGAGATTGACCGTGTTTCCAGAATCGTGCGTCCCTATGTCGAGGCCATGCAGTGAGCCGGCGAGACATCACCAATATGCCGGCGTCGGTTCGTGCTCGTCTGCTGGGTCGAGCGAGGGAGCAAGGCGAGTCGTACGACTAGAAGGCAAAACGTGGTCTCGGTGCTCCTGAGAAGGAGGCCGGGATCGCGGCGTCTTCGGGTGGATTGCAGACCCGAGTACTCGCTCCAAGCAGGACTGTCCCCGGCTCAGCGTGCTCTCAGCACGTCTCAGGCTTCCTTCAGGTGATGCAGCGCATGATGTGGTCAACAACCGGCGATCACACCTGAGAGGAGGAACGAAAATGAAACGAGCAGCGAGCGCATCCATCGCAGTCGTCATGGCTGTTGCCGCTATCGCGATCGGTACTTCGGCCTTCGCTTTTGGCGCAGCGCCGTCCACGGCGCCTGCAGATGAGGCGACCGTAACCGCGGTAGAGACTGACGCCGTCGACTACGAGTTCGAGGGCGAAGAGGTTGGCAACAATGGCGACGGTATCGCCGATGCCAACGAGGCCAGCGAAGCCGATGAGGCCGCCGAGACCGAGTCTGCTGAGAGCGATGAGGCCGACGACGGCATCAACCACGAGTTCGATGGCGAAGAGGTCGGCGAGAATGGCGACGGTATCCCGGGGCCGAACGAGGCCGCTGAGACCGAGTAGCATTCAGTCTGTTCGCAAGACTAGAGGAAGAAGCCCTCGCAAGACGGGGGCTTCTTCTTGTGAAGCCGAAAGATACGGATCAGAACTTGTGGGGACGGGACGGCGACGTCGACCTGCGGGCTGACGAAGCTTCAACGGGGCGGGCATCGAACCCCGCGCTTCCAGCGGACTCACGCTACCGCTAGGCTGAAGATGAGCGCTGAGCCGCTGCTGAAGCGCAAACACGTTGGACACAGCCGTCGCTGCCGCCGTTCCGAATGTCCGGGTGCCTCGTCCTAGCGAGAATGCAGCGGCAGCCTCACCCTGAAGGTCGCTCCATCGTGTTCGGGCTCGACGCATGCAACGGTTCCACCGTGCGCTTGGACCAGAGCTCGACAGACTGGTAGGCCCAAGCCCGAGCCTCCGTCAGAGCGGGTGCGCGAGTCATCGAGTCGGACGAAGCGGTCGAACACAGCTTCTCTCTTGCCTGCGGGTATGCCGGGACCATCCTCGCTCACGGTGATGACCACATCTGCATCTTGTGCGCCACACGACAGCCAGACGCGGCCGACCGAGTGACGCAGGGCGTTGTCGATCAGATTCCGAAGCGCTTGAGAGAGCCGATCGCAGTCCCCGAGTACGGTAGCGGTGCCCTCGATGTCGATCGCGATGTCGCGGTCGGATCGTGAACGCGCCGAGGATGCCTCCCCGGCAAGTAGTCCGCATACGTCGACGGGTTCGGTCTTCATAACGAGAGCCCGCTCGTCGTGGCGCGCCAGCGTCAGCAAGTCCGCCGTCAGCGCTTCAAGCCGAGCATCTTCGGAGAGCAAGTCCTCAATGAGTGGCATCGTGTCCACAGAGTTCGGATGCCGCTGTGCGACCTCGAG
>JAENZW010000217.1 GCA_016841065.1 Actinomycetota bacterium | reverse complement strand
CACGCACGTCATCAGCTTCGGAGGCGGCGAGCGCGTCGACCACGGCGGCGATCAAGGGCAGATCGTTGTTGCGCAGCTTGTCCGGATGCGCGGCGCGCGTCGCGTTCGGGAACAGGAGCACGGCTCTGCCCGACGTGCGCAGGCCCTGCACGATCTCGGCGAGGAACCCGATGTAGTCCCAACCCTCTTTCGCCGCCTTGCCCGCGATGACAGCACTCGGGCACAGACCGACCACGTCGCGCCCGCTCGCCCGGAGATCCGACGCACGCGCAGAGATGGCCGCGGCCTCTTCGGCACCTTCGTCGGACAGCGCGTCCCGCGCCTCGAACAGGAAGGCGACGTCTGGTGCTTCGAGCAGCCTGTCTTCCGGAAGACGCAGTTCGCGCAGGTGACTGAGGGTGACCTCTCCCCGGGCAACCACGAGGCGACAGCGCGACAGTAGCCTCGCCGCGAAGCGGTTGACCGGGTTCCGGAAAGGTCCGAGCGCCTGGGCGAGCTTGAACACGGGTGTGCCGAGAAGCATAGCCGGGAGGATCGTCAGGACGTTGAACGGCAGGAACTTCTCGCGTCCGTCGATGAAGGAGACTCCGGCGAGATCGACGAGCGCTTCACTGTGCGCAAGATCGCGCACCGCCCGCGGGAAGAACGCCGGTACGCTGCCGAAGAATCGCGCGAAGGGCGCCGCGAGCAGGGACAGGGGGAAGAGTACGAGTACGAGATGTGCAGGCGTGCAGGAGTGCACGCGGACCCGCGGATCGGTGACGAGCGCGGCATCGCTCGTCGGGTAGTACGAGAACACCGCGAATTCGGCGCCGGGAACACGGTCGCGGATGCGCCCGACGGCTGTTTCGAGCATCGCCTCGGCACCGCGGTTGCCCGTGACCGTGCCGGCGATGACCGAGAAGAGCTTCACTCCGCGACCGCTCACGACAGAGACTCCAGCCCTTTGAGCACGTAGAGCTTGATCTTGCGCCAGCGCCGATTCGATTCGAGAATCCAGTGGGCGCCGACGTCCGTAGTGGTCGCGTAGTAGTTGCCGACGACCATCCGGGCTGCGGCACGCTCATGCCAGCGTGCGTGAACGCCCTCGCGTGGCGGGATGTTCATCCCGAAGTGCTTCCCGGCGTGATGACGCGCCGTGACATTGTAGTGGAACGGAGCTACACGCCGTTGACCGTCAAGCACCTCGCGAATCTCCACCGAGGCGCTCTCTATCGCCCCTCCGTCTTCGGCGACGCGAAGAGCCTCCGCCCCCCGCGCCGTCTTCGCCACCATCGCGGTGTGCTTGATCGGGTCGTCCTTGTACTTCGAACTCCACAGGTCGCCCGCGCACAAATCGGCGTCGTAACCGAAATGGTCGGCACAGAAGATGCACTTCTTCGGCGTGAAGTAGTAGAGGTTCTGGAAGTCGTTGTAGTAGCCGGACGACTTCTCGACGACGGTTCCGTTGTCGAACGTCGCCTGCAGGCGACCGCGCCAGTGTCCGACCCGGAAACGATACGCGACGAGTGTCGCACCGCCCGCCTCGGCGGAGAGCTTGTCGACGATGCCGTCTATCAGCCCCGGTTCGGACGTGTGGCCACAGAAGAGAGCGATCCTCAGGACGACCTTCTCGGCAAGCGCTGCCCGGTTGGACAGCGCGGTGATCTCGCAGGGAAGCGCAACTACGGCGAGCCTTCCATCGAAGTCGCGGATGAGCGGGATTGCTTCGCCCAGGAAGTCGCCGAGGACGTACGTGCTGCCCTGAGCAGCGAGCACGTCTTCGCGTGTGGTCGCGATGCGATAGCGGGCACGAACCCGTCCATCCTCGACTGAGGTGACACACACGAGCGCCCCGTCGATGCGACCGCTCTCCAGCGCGTTCACGAGCAGCGCCGACACGACACCGCCGGATGCCGCACGCTCGCGCACGGACGCGTCGGATGCATGCGCCACGCACGCGAACACATGCGGGCCGACCATGCCTTCCACCTCAGCGTCGGTCCACTTCTTCGCTGTCAGACGTTCTGCGATTCCCCCGAGACCCATGGCGAGAACGTCAAGCCTCCCCTGTTTCCGGCGAATCCTGTCGCGTACTCAACGACTGCGCATCGGCGAGTCCGACCCCCGAAATGCGCTGCAAATACAGAGTAGCCGGAACGCCGAGGAGAAGCAGCCACACGAGCATGACAGCCCGCTCGACGACGGATGCGGCGAAGCCAATGCTCGGAGAGAGACCGGTGAGCGACGAGCCGAGTGCGGCACCGGCTTCCTTGAAGCCGAGCCCACCGGGAATGATCGAGAGACGTGCAGCCACGATGCCGAGGGCCGTGACGACGACGGATGATGCGAAGCCCGCATTCACCGAGAGCGCGTCAAACGACCACATCGTCCGCAGTACCGCAAGAACCAGCAGCGTGAAGTTGATGAATACCTCGATAGCCAGAAGACGCCAGCTCGAGTAGATCATCCCGAGGCCGTCCACGGCTCGACCGAGGAATCGGAGCGCGCGCGATTCGTGGCCCTCGAAACGGCCGTGCGAGCGCACCCGTCCCCACACCACCAGCGAACCGATGAACGCGCTC
>JAENZW010000216.1 GCA_016841065.1 Actinomycetota bacterium | reverse complement strand
CAACGGATAGTACCGCATGAGCTTGCGGAGGAACGTGATCCCGTCCATGCGCGGCATCTCGATGTCGAGCGTAATCACGTCCGGCTCGAGCGCGACGATCTTGTCGCGTGCGATGTACGGGTCCGCAGCCGTACCCACGACCTCGACGCCGGGGTCCGCCGAGAGTTCCCTGCTCAGCACCTGGCGAACGACCGCCGAATCGTCGACTATGAGGACCCGCGTGCTCACTCCGACTACGTCCGCATTGCCAGCGAGAGGTGGAGCGGGAAGCCCTCCACCGAGAACGTCGAGATCGTCCGACCGGGCTGCTCGAGCCAGTCTTCGGCATCAACGCCGCCATAGACCGGGACCGACAAGTCGAAGACGGCTTCCTCGCTGCCTACGGCGGTGGCGATGCGACCGCACAGCAGGTTCGCGAACTCCTTGAGGGCGTCCGGCGCTGCTTCGTCGGCACCGTTGCCGTCCGAGTCTACGCCGAGAATGTTGCTCGCCATCTCGCGCACCAGCTCCTGGGGTGCCGCAACAGCCAAGACACCCGCACTTGGCCCGTGGAAGGAGAGCTTCGCCTGCACCCAATCCTGCGGGGTGGCACCGGGTCCCTGTTCGTCGAGCTCGCCGATCATGAGGGCGAATCCCTCGACCACGATGCAGAACGCGTCCTCAAGGGCGTGACGCCAGTCGCCCTCATCGGGATGACCGACGACGTCAAGCACGGCGTCGCGAATCGCCTCCGGGCTTATCGGCTTGCGCAGATAGGCGGCGACCCCTTTCCTGGTGAGGTCGTCAATCCGGGTGGCGGATCCTTCGGTGGACACCACGACTATGGGGATGGTCTTGAGCAGCCCGTCCTGGTGCAACCGATCGATCATCTCGACGCCGTTCATGAGCGGCATGTTCAGATCGGTGACGATGAGGTCGATCCACTCCTCTGACAGGATCGTCAGCGCCTCGCGGCCGTTGCCCGCCTCGAACATGCCCGATATCGGCAGCTTGGACAGCGTGAGCGTCTTGACCATCAGGCCGCGGACGAGTTCGCAGTCGTCCACGATCAGCACGTTCAGAGACATGAATGCATCGCTCCCTTCACAACTCGGTGAGAACGTCGTTCTTCTTGACGAACGTCCGCCCCGACCGGACGTCAAGCAGCAGCGTCCGATGGTCCCTGCCTCCGATGTCTTCCGTGGCGATCAGGATGTCGTTCTTCCACAGCACCCGTCGCAAGACGGCGTGGTTCCTTTGACCGATGCGGAACATGTCGTCGGTGTTCTGCGCCGCCGCTCCAGCTACCTTCGCGATGATCCGGCTTCGCCGCGCCCCGCGGTCGAACATCTCCTGGAGCAGCTCGGCGACGCCGGTGTCGGTGAAGTAGTACGGATTCTCGGCAGCGCGCGCCGGGTTTTGCCGGGACAGGGGCAACATGCAGTGCACCATGCCCGCGACGCCCTTGCGCGGATCGAATAAGGCGACACCAATGCACGATCCGAGCGCGTGGGTGACCAGGACTTCATCGGCATCGTCGGTAACGATGGCCTCGGCGATGCCTACGTTGCGCTGTGTGCTACCCAGTCCCAGTTCCGCCCCAAGCATTCTCATCGCCTCGCGTACACCGACGGCGTGACCAGCTTGAAGCCGCTCTCAACGCCCGAGAGGCTTTCGGCGTGACCGACGAGGATCAGACCGCCGGGCCTCATGAGCCGATAGACCTCGCCTAGCAGGCGCTCGCGCACGTCCTTGTCGAAGTAGATCATCACGTTGCGGCACATGACGACGTCGAGTGGCCCCTTCATCGGGAACGGCGGGCGCGAAAGATTCAGCTGACGGAATAGGACGGGTGCGGCCACGTCGGGCCTGACCGTGTACGTCGTGGCGTCGCTCTTCCCGCTGCGGGAGAAGTGCCGCTTGAGCACGTCCTTGTGAACGCCCACCACACGTGATGCCGGGTAGCGGCCCTCCTGCGCGATCCTGAGCGCCTTGGTCGACAGATCGGTGCCGAGAATCTTGAGGTCAACGTCCGGACGTGCGGCCAGCACGTCCCTGAGGGCCATCGCCAGCGAGTACGGCTCCTCACCGGTGGAGCATGCTGCAGACCAAATGCGAAAGCGGGTCTGCCCGTGCTCCATTCCGGAAAGGACGACGCTGCGCACCAGGGTGAAGTGCTCTTCCTCCCGGAAGAAGCTGGTCACGTTCGTGCAGATGGCATCGACGAGCTGTGTCATCTCATCGCCGGACTCGTCGGCGACGACCCGCTTCAGGTAGTCCCTGTGACTCTCGATGCCGAGAGCGCGCATTCGCTTCCCGATGCGAGCCGCCACCAACGCGTCCTTGTGCGGTCCGAGGTTGATTCCCGTCGCCTCGTAGACGACACGACGGAAATCGATGTACACGGATCGCTGCATGTATGTCGGCTTCCTAGAAGTCGATGTCTTCGTCGTCGTCGAGCGGGATGACCTCTTCGGGCTTGCGGTGCTTCGCCGCCGTCCGCGCGGCAGACTTGCGACCCCCGCCGTTGCCCGGCTGCTGTCCGCCATTGCCTTCGCCGTCTCCACCATTGCCGCCCACGAACGC
>JAENZW010000215.1 GCA_016841065.1 Actinomycetota bacterium | reverse complement strand
ACCTCGCTTACCGCAGTAGCGGCGATGGGCGCGGCCGGTGGCCTGGTGTCGGGATCGCTTCCCATGGCGGGCTTCAGCGTGGCAGTTGTCTGCGCTTCGCTCGTGCCGTTCGCCGCACCGCGGATCATGCCCTGGCGTCCGCTCGTCCGCGTTCTAGCGCCGAATGCAGATATCACGCCTGAACGACTTGAGGTGGCCTCATACGTGCCGAAGGGATTGCTTCTGCAGGTGTACGCGGTCTCACTCGTGGGGTGGCTTCTGACCTACGGTATCGTCTACGCCTCGTGTCGAGCAGTGGGCGCGGAGATATCGCTTGCCTACGTGTTGGCGGTTGCCCCACTTGCATCGCTCGCGCGCCTGATACCGATCTCCGCTGGCGGCATCGGTCTTGGCGAGGTCACGATGACTGTGCTCTTCACGCGCACTGGTGTGCCAGAGTCGCTTGCGGCCACGGCGACACTGTTGGCCATGGTTGGCCTGGTGCTGCTACCGGGTGCGGCCGGGCTCATCCTTCTTGCGGCCGGTCGCTCACATCCGCGATCAGCCACGGAAACGAGCGACTGACCTCGACCCGGGTGTAGTGGTTGTAGAGCAGGTGACGGAAGCCTCTATCTGACCAGTGGTGGATGTGACCCGGGAAGTTGCCGAAGGTGCGCAGGTACTTCCCGCGCGCGAGGTTGGCGAGCCAGAACCACGGCTCGTGGGGGACTGAGTACACGCCCGTTCCTGTGCTGACACGCTTCATCTCTGCTAGAGCTTTCGCGGGGTCGGAGACATGTTCGAGCACCTCGGCGCAGACGATCAAGTCGAATTCGCCATCGTCGAAGTCGAGGTTCTGCGCGTCTCCGACGAGAAACGTCGCGGTCGGTACGAGGTCGCGCGCGAAGGCGACGGCATCCTCGCGGATGTCGACTCCCGTGTACGTCGCATCCGTCAGACGCCGCAGTATCTCTTCGGCAACCCAGCCCTGTCCGCAGCCGACCTCCAGGATGCGCGTCGGCGCATAGGCGGCGACGCGATCGACCAAAGCGGTTCGGAACGCCGATACCAGCGCCTGGCCCCGCTGTGAGAGGTGTGAGTAGTCCTCGCGTGTGATGTCATTCATCCGTGTCACCTACCGGCGTAGCATCGAGCGCGTCCGCGAAGACCGCCGAGATGATGGCCGCCTCATCGGCGTTGCCGCTGTGGAAGGCATGCCACATCAGATTGTAGGCGATGAAGTAGATGCGGCCCTCGCCGACTCTACGGAGCTGCACCGCCGGCTTGTCGCCCACCCAGACGAGCGTCTGCAGGGGCGCAGTTCCCGGGCGTGCCTCGTACACGGCACCGGTCCATCCGGCTCCGGTTTCGTCGATGAACGGCGCCGAAGCACCGAGTCCGGCGAGTTCCCGGTGGCGCGCGAGGAACGAATCGCTCACGCGCAGAGGAACTCCCCCTGCGTCGCTCGGAGCTGTACCACGTCGCACAACCGTGTCGAACACGATCGTGTCGCCGATGTCGTATGCGAGACCATCGAGGTTTCTGGCGGCATCGAAGATCACCGCGCCGCCGTGTTCGACGTACCCCGCAAGTGCATCCTCGCCGTCAGCCCGGCTGCGCCAGCGCACTCCGTAGACTGCGACCGCACCCGCGTCACGCGAGAGTTCTTCGGCGGAATAGGCGTCGAGGAACGCGCCACCTTCCCAGCCGTAGCGTCCGGCGGTGGAGTCGAGGTAGAACGTGAAGCCCGTGAGGCTCTCGAGGTAGTTGTCCCACGACTTGCCCAGGTAGGTGACTCGCGGCAGGTCCAAGGGCGGCGCTTCGGTCCGCGCGAGAACTGTCATCGCGTCGGTCTGTGCGACCTCATCGAAGTCCGAGTAGCGCCTTGCACGCAGGGTGAGGTAGTAGTCGGCGTTGCTGCGGTCAAGCGTATGGGCATAGGCAGCCGTCTCCTCGTACGACGGCATCGCGCGCACGTTCATACCGAGGTACCAGGAAGTAAGCGGCCACTCATCCGAGTAGACCACTCGCTCAGCGACTCCGATGTCGTGCTCGAGCAGCCATATCGCCGATTCCTTCGATGACACGACAAAACGATTGCGCTCGCGTGAAGTGCCACGGACCGTGCCGAAGAGAAGCACCGCAACGCACGTCGCAAGAACCACTGGCACGGCGACGGCGATGCTGGCGCGGCGGTTGCCTCCGTCGTCACCGCGGATTGCACGGAAGACGTCGGCCAGCTGATCGCCGATGATTGACCAGCCCAGTGCGACGAAGTAGAGGAGTCCGGGTGCCATAGTTATGAAGTAGCGTGGCACCTGGATCGTCTGGTGTCCGTGGAAGTCCGCATAGGCCAGCAACCACGCGAGCATCATCGCGTCAAGGGCAGCGGGAGCGACCGTCCGGCCCACGAAGCCGGGCGCTTCGGCAGCCTCACGGGGACCGAGGGCGCGAAAGACGAGAAGCACTGCGATGGGGATGGCAAGCTGCCGCTCGACCATCCCGCCCGTGAACTGCACGCCGACGCCGATTGCGTCCCCGAGGGCTGCTAGAGCCCATCGCCGCGTCGGGGGTCGTGTGCGTTCGACCT
>JAENZW010000214.1 GCA_016841065.1 Actinomycetota bacterium | reverse complement strand
GGCGCGGGTGCGAGTTAGTGTACGCGTCGGCCCACCCGCCGACGGCCAGCACGGGGCACTAGATGGCCGAGTAGTCTTCGGCGACCGAACCGTGGCGCCAGAACTCGTCGCGTCGCTGGTGGGCGTGCCAGTCTTCGGCGAATGCGGGCGTGCGTTCGAGACGCTCGTGCCACATGTCACGCCACGCCTCGCCGACGAAGCGCGGGTCCGGCGGTTGTGCGGCGTATGCGAGCATCGTCGAGGCCCACTTGAGCATGTCGGACGCGAGCAGGCAGCCACCCATGTAGTGGCAGTCATCGAGGTAGCGGTCGTCCGTCGAGCAGATGGTCACGACCGCGCCGAGCTCGGGCGGACGGCGGGCCGCTACCTGCAGTCCCGCGAACCCGCCCCAGGAGTAGCCGATCATGCCCACCTTGCCGGTGCACCACGGCTGGGCGGCGAGCCACGCGAGCACCTCCAGCGCGTCGTCTTGCTCCTGCTCCAGGTACTCGCCGAGAAGAACGCCGTCGCTGTCCCCGGTCCCGCGGATATCGACGCGCACTGCAGCGTAGCCGTGGCCGGCGAAGTACGGGTGCCGTGTCGCGTCCTGGTGCGCGGTCCAGTCGTCCTTGCGGTACGGGATGTACTCGAGGATCGCGGGAACCGGGTTCTCTTCGGCATCGATCGGCAGCCAGATGCGAGCGGCGAGGCGCGTGCCATCGGCAAGCGGTAGCCACGCATTCTCGATCTGGCGCACGGCGCGCGGGAAGTCGCGTTTGATCTGCATATGAAGTTCTTCCCCGGATGAGCCCTTGGGTCCTGCGCGCGATTGCGCGGGGACCGTAGCCGACCGGCGGGTCGTCCCCGGAAGTCGCTACTTCACCACGCGGGTGCGTTCGGTGACCGTCGTGAGCATCATGTTCATGACGGGACTATCCTAGCTGCGTGCGGCTCGGGCTGCACAGCCACGAGAGTCGTACCTTCGCATGCTACCCAGGGAGTAGGTGACGGCGCTTCTGCATCGGCATCACCGCCGATGTGGCCGGCGTAGTAATATCTTGGGAAGGATGCCGGATCTCGCAGGGGCGCGGTCCACCGACACGAACGGGGGTCAAAGGATGGAGCACAGCATCGAGCGGAAGCAGCGCCTGACGGTGGACGGCGGCGCAACCATCTTCAAGCAGGGTGACAAGGGCCATGAAATGTACGTGGTCTTCTCCGGCAAGGTGCGTATCTTCAGGACGCAGGACGATCACGACACCGATCTGGCCGTGCTTGGTCCCGACGAGTTCTTCGGCGAGATGGCACTCTTCGAGGAGAGGCCGCGTTCGGCGACGGCGGTCGCCGTGGGTGAGACCGAGCTCCGCGTCATCGGCAAGGCGGCTTTCGAGGAGATGCAGTGCGATCCCGTGGTGCGCGAGATGTTGTCGACCATGGCGCGCCGCCTTCGCTCGATGGACGACGCCTTCGAGCGCCTGTCCGTCGAGGCTGACTCCCGCCGCGAGTTCATGAGCACGCGCCTGACACAGCGAAGCTGGCTGACCTAGAGACTGTGACTGCCGACGCCGACAAGCCCAAACCTCCGGAAGTCAACGGCCCGGCGTTCCTCGTCTTCGGCCTGCTATTCATCGCGCTCGGCCTGTCGAGGGGGCAGAACCTGTTTGTGATCCTCGGGCTCCTGGCGGTGGTTGTCGGCGCATGGGGCATCGTCGCCATGCGCAGGTGGGAGCGCGAGACCGGCACGCAGGACATCCTCCCCGGCGCCCCGAGGCCCCGCCCCGAGGATGAGTTCGAGCCGACGCCCAGATCTGCCGAAGAAGATCCCGCCGAGTAGGCGGACTCCGCTCGTACACGCGTGACCCCCGCACGCCGCTCGGCGATAATGGGGGCGCGGTGTCGCGCACGCCCCGGCCGACGTGACCACCGCACCGCCCCTACCGGCGACTTCAGGGAGCTCGAACGCCGCATGATAGAGCGCTACACCCGGCCCGAGATGGGCCGCATCTGGGAGCTTCAGAACAAGTTCGAGATCTGGAAGCAGATCGAGGTCCTCGCATGCGAGGCGCTGGCGGAGATCGGCACCATTCCTGCCGAAGACGTCGCCGTCATTCGCGAGCACGCCGCATTCGAGGTCGAGCGCATCGAGGAGATCGAGCGCGAGACCAACCACGACGTCATCGCATTTCTTACGAACATGGCCGAGCACATCGACGCGGGCATCGAGAGCGGGGACAAGCCAAGCCGCTGGGTCCACTACGGGATGACCTCGTCTGACCTCGGCGACACCGCGCTGTGCTATCAGATGACGCAAGCGATCGACATCGTGATCGAGGACATCCGCAGCCTCGGCGAGATCTGCAAGCGGCGGGCGTTCGAGTTCCGCGAGACGCTGTGCGTCGGTCGCACGCACGGAATCCACGCCGAGCCGATGACCTTCGGCATGAAGTGGGCGACCTGGGCCTGGGCGCTGTGGCGCTGTCAGCACCGGCTCTTCAAGGCCCGCGAGCTGTCATGCGCGTGGGGCGCGATCTCGGGCGCCGTCGGCAGCTACTCCAACATCGACCCCTACGTCGAACAGTACGTCTGCAGCGAGCTTGGCCTGGCGCCGGACCCGGCATCGACGCAG
>JAENZW010000019.1 GCA_016841065.1 Actinomycetota bacterium | reverse complement strand
TGTACCTTCCGAACCGAGGAGCGACGCGTGACTGTCTACCAGCCATTCTCATTCTGGACGATGGTCGTCCGCTACCTGACCGCGACATTCATGGTGTTCGCCAGCGTCGCCTGGCGCAGGCCCGAGTGGCTCGGGCGCGCCGTACGAGCCGTGATGCCCTTCGGCCTGGTCGTGCATGCGCTCACCCTGGGCGTGCGCTGGTGGGAAGCGGGCCACTTCCCCTACGTTGGCAACTACGAGGGCGTTCTCTTCGGCACGTTCGTGACGGTAGCCTTCTTCCTCGCGCTCGTCTACGCGCGGCCTGAAGCTGCTGCGGGCGCGGTCGCGGTGCTCCCGCTTGTCATCGTGACGCTCGGCTGGGGTCTCACACACATGGATCCGGTCGGGCCCGTTACGCCTGTCTACCAGAGCCCGTGGCTCATCACGCATTTCACCTTCTCGTGGACCACCTACGCGGTCTACCTCGTGGTCGCGAGTCTCGCCATCGCGCAGCTCCTGCGCGCGCGAGCCGATCGCACCGGCCGCGAACTGCGTGGGCCTCTCGCGCAGATTCCCAGCTCCGAGCGCATCGACGAGATTTCGCTCCCTCTGGTCGGCTTCGGCTTCCTCAACAACGCGCTGCTGCTTGTGACTGGCGCCATCTGGGCGAACCGCCTGTGGGGCCAGTACTGGGGATGGGATCCGGTCGAGACGTGGTCGTTGCTCACGTGGCTCGGCTACGGGTTCTACCTGCACGCGCGCCTCACCCTCGGCTGGCGCGGCAAACGCCTCGCGTGGATCGCGATCGTCGCGCTATTCGGCATCAGTATGGCCACGTGGGGTGTCCAGTTCGCGCCGAACACGTACCATCTGTTCAAGAGTCTCGGCGAGAACGTACCCACGATGAGCCGCCCGCAGTAGGCCGAAGAGAGCCGCGCACATGTTCGACGTCCTCATCATCATGAACAACTACTTCCACGACGTGGCCACCGCCGTGCTCATCGCGGCCGCCATCATCATGGGAGTGCTCGCCAGGCAGGCGCGCGCGGGTGGACCGCAGGAGACAGCCGCGCTCGCGCGCGCCTACCCGACGCTGTCCCGCTTCGCGATTGGCGCGCTCGTCTGGATCGTGCTCGGCGGCATCCCCCGAGTGATCTTCTTCAACACGCACGACCTGGGCGCAGTCTTCGACGATCTGGCCACCGCAATCATCGTGAAGCACGTCGTCGAGCTAGGGGCGGTCGTCGTCGGTGTCGTGATGTGGCGGCGCACGAAGCGGCTCGTCGAAGCCGCCGCGCGCGATGCGTCGGGCACTCCGTAGCGCGTGGTCAGGCTGGCCCGCATCCGCTATAGTCGGAACCTGCCGAAACACCCCTTCTCGAGAGGTTTGAGACCAGCCGAATGAACGCACGTGCTCCCAAAGGCACCGCCGACATGCTTCCCGGCGTCGCGCGCGCGTGGGAACACATGACCCGCGTCGCTCAGGACCTCTTCGCGCGCTACGGCTACGAGCCGATCTACACGCCGCTTTTCGAACACACCGAGGTCTTCACGCGTGGTATCGGCGAGGCCACAGATATCGTGGCCAAGGAGATGTACACGTTCGAGGACAAAGCCGGTCGCTCGCTGACCCTGCGTCCCGAGGGCACCGCGAGCGTGGTGCGCGCGACGCTCGAGCACACGCTGGTGCCGCAAGGCTCTTCGGCGAAGCTCTATTACGCGGGGCCGATGTTCCGCTACGAGCGTCCCCAGAAGGGACGCATGCGGCAGTTCTGGCAGATTGGCGTGGAGGCACTTGGCTCGGCCGAGGCGAGCGTGGACGCCGAGGTCATCACGCTGCTCGTCCGCTACTTCGAGGCGCTGGGCGTTCCCGGAGAGCGAATGACGCTCCTGGTGAACTCCATGGGTGACGAGGCCTGCCGTCCGGCGTATCGCGATACGGTGGCCGCGTTCATCCGCGGACATGCGGCCGACTTGTGCGATGAGTGCAAACGACGCGCGGATACGAACCCGCTGCGTGCGTTCGACTGCAAGAACCCCGGCTGTGCGGCGACAATGGCCGACGCGCCCGTGCTGCGCGACGAGCTCTGCGACGAATGCGCGGCTCACTACGCGGCAGTGAAGGTCCACCTCGACGCTCTCGGGATTGCCTACATCGAGGAACCGAAGCTCGTGCGCGGGCTCGACTACTACACGCGCACGGTGTTCGAGATCCAGGCCGAGGGGTTGGGCTCGCAGAACGCTATCGGCGGGGGAGGGCGCTACGACCGACTCATGCAGGAGTACGGCGGCCCTGCTACCCCCGGTCTAGGCTTCGCGTTGGGTTTCGAGCGCACTCTGCTCGCATTGGAATCGGCAGGCGTCGAGACTCCTGCCCCGGCCCGTGCGGACGTCTACGTTGCGCGCGTGGATGACAGCGTGAGTGAAGCGGTCTTCGGCCTGGTACAGGCGCTGCGCGATGATGGTATCGCCGCCGAGATGGATCATCAGGCCCGGTCGTTGAAGTCTCAGTTCAAGCAAGCCGATCGGCTCGGCACGCGCGTCGTGCTCGTCCTCGGTCCGGACGAGTTTGCCGCAGGAGAAGTCACGCTACGGGATATGAACACTAAGGAAGAGACACGTGTGGAGATTGCGACGGCCGCTGAGGCCGTGCGCGCCACACTCGGCTAGAGGGGTTCACGCATGCTTGACGCTCGCTACTCGTTTCGCTCCCACGTGTGTGGAGACTTGCGCTCGGACAACACCGAAGAGACTGTCACTCTCGCCGGTTGGGTCGCCAAGCGTCGCGATCATGGTGGATTGATCTTCGTCGACCTTCGCGATCGGAGCGGCGTCGTGCAGTGCGTCTTCGACCCCGACACGAGCGGAGAGGCGTTCGTCACCGCCGAGCGCATTCGGCCGGAATGGGTCATCAAGATTGAAGGAACCGTGCGCAAGCGACCGGACGGAACGGTCAACCCGGGCATGGCCACCGGTGACGTCGAGGTCGTGGTTGTCTCGGCGACGGTACTCAATATGTCCGAGACCCCGCCGTTCGAGGTGGAGCCGGGCATCGATACCGATGAGACGACGCGCATGCGCTACCGCTACGTGGATATGCGAAGGCCGGAGGTGCTCGCCGCCATTCAGCTGCGAGATCGCGTCACCCAGCGGTTCCGCAAGTCGCTCGAACATCGCGGGTTCCTCGAGGTAGAGACGCCGATTCTCACGAAGTCCACCCCTGAGGGGGCGCGCGACTTCATCGTGCCCAGCAGGATGAATCCCGGCTCCTTCTATGCGCTTCCGCAGTCACCCCAGCTCTTCAAACAGCTGCTGATGATCGGCGGGTTCGACCGCTACTACCAGATCGCTCGTTGCTTTCGCGACGAAGACCTGCGCGCCGATCGCCAACCCGAGTTCACCCAGGTCGACATCGAGATGTCTTTCGTCGAGCAGGAGGACGTGCTCCTGATGATGGAGGACGTCATGCACGAGGTCATGAAGGAGGCCGACTTCGATCTCAAGGTTCCGCTCCCTCGGCTTGCATACTCCGAGGCGATGGACCGCTTCGGCTCCGACCGTCCCGACCTGCGTTTTGGTATGGAATTGCACTCCCTGACGGACGTGTTCGCGACCTCGGAGTTCAAGGTGTTTGCCGGAGCGATTGCTGCCGGCGGTCGAGTGAAGGGCATCTGCGCCAGAGGTGCGGGCGACTGGAGCCGCAGCCGGATCGACGCTCTCAATCAGGTTGCCCTCGACGCGGGCGCCAAGGGTCTCGCCTGGATTGCCTTCACGGGCGATGGCGAGGTCAAGTCTCCGATCGCGAAGTTCCTCTCGGAAGGTGAGATGGCGGGCGTCCGCGAGACGTTGCATGTCCAGCCGGGCGACCTGGTGCTCATGATCGCCGACGCCCCCGACGTCACGAACGAGGTCCTCGGCGTGCTGCGTCTACGCATGGCCGACGAGCTCGAGTTGAAGCGTGAGGGCTTCGAGGCGCTCTGGGTCGTCGACTTCCCGATGTTCAAGTGGGACGCGGACGAGGAGCGTTGGAACGCGAACCATCACCCGTTCACGATGCCCTTTGTCGAGCACATCGACTCTCTCGAGGAGAAGCCCGGCGACGCGCTGTCCTACAGCTACGATCTGGTCGTCAACGGTCTCGAGATCGGCGGCGGTACTCTGCGTATACACAGCGCGGAGCTTCAGCGTCGCGCTCTTGCGATTCTCGGCATCAGCGAAGAAGAGGCCGAAGAGAAGTTCGGCTTCCTCCTTGAAGCTCTGTCGTTGGGCGCTCCTCCGCACGGCGGCATAGCGCTGGGACTCGACCGTCTGGTCATGCTCCTCGCTGGTGCGAGCTCCATTCGCGACGTCATCGCATTCCCGAAGACGTCATCGGGGGCTGATCCGCTGACGGGGGCTCCGGATACCGTCAGTCAGAGGCAGCTCAAGGACGTGCACCTCAAGGTCGACTAGAGGATAGACGGGAACGGTATCCTGGCAGCGTTGAGGGGTTGCACGTCCCGGAGTACACTTAGGTCGGGCTTCGCCTTGCGCGTGGTTCCGGCAATTAGCGGGTGAACCAACACCTTGACTTTGGGAGCCTCACCATTCCGCAGTGGAAAGGTATCCCCCTTGCGGGGAAGCTGGAAGCTGACGGTGCGGGCACCCACCTGCTTGGAAGCAGGTCCACCGCGTCGGGCCACGGCAAGGCGGGGTTCTGTATTCCGCCGAGGAGGTAGCATAATGCGCAGACTAGTCGCACTACTGATCGCAGCAACGTTGGTGCTTTCGTTCGGGCTCGTTGGATGTGGCGGTGGCGGAGGCGACGACGAGGCCGCTGCGCCGGCGCCGGCTGCAGCCCCTGTGGCGGCGAAGGGCGAGCCGGAGGATCCCGATCGTAGCCCCAAGGAGGGTCAGGTCTACACTGCCTTCCCCACTGCCGATGATGCTCTTCCGAAGGAGATCGCGCAGCGACTCGAGACGGATCAGCCGATGGTCGTCTACTTCTTCGATTCCGCGCAGCGGACCACGAACGATCAGGACGAGTTCTTGGCCCCCGTATTGAAGGACTACCGGGGTCTCATCGACCTGGTGAAGTACGATGTGGCCAAGTATGCATCGACAGATTCCTCTGGCGCCATCACCGTCGATGAGGCGGCGCTGAGCGAGGGGACCGGCGACGAGACCGGTCTCAAGGTCGCGCGGCTCATCTCCTCGGAGAACCTGGATGTGAGGTTCACACCGTATATCCTCCTGGTGGACAGCCACGGATACATCGTGTGGCGGTTCCGGGGTCCCGTGGATTCCGAGATACTCGAGCGGGAGGTGCTGCGCGCGACGCAGTAGCGTCGGGCGAGCGATGGATAGCCTGTTCGACGCTGCGGCTGGGGATGCTCTTCGCGCAAACGCACCTCTTGCCGCGAGGATGCGGCCGCGTGTCCTCGCGGAGTTCGTCGGACAGGGCGACATCGTCGGCCCTGACACCGCGCTTCGCGACGCGATCGAGCGCGACGATGTCTCGTCGCTCATACTGTATGGTCCTGCCGGTACCGGTAAGACCAGCCTCGCCCGCGTCATCGCCAACGCTACCGAGGCGTACTTTGCCGAGGTCTCAGCCGTATCCTCGGGAGTCGCCGATATACGGGCTGCCCTCAACGAGGCCCGGGACCGCCTCTCGCTTCATGGGCGTCGGACGATTCTCTTCGTCGACGAGATTCACCGATTCTCGAAGTCTCAGCAAGACGCCCTACTCCACGCGGTGGAGGACAACCTCGTCGTGCTCATCGGGGCAACCACGGAGAACCCGTTCTTCGAGGTGAATTCGCCCCTGGTCAGCCGCTCCAGGATCGTCGAACTGGGACTCCTCGACGATGATGACATTCGGACGATCCTCGCTCGCGCGCTTGGGGACGAGCGCGGCCTCGGTGGCGCGTACACGCTCGACCCGGATGCCGAAGACCATATCGTCCTGACCGCAGGAGGAGATGCTCGCGTGGCGCTGTCGACCCTAGAACTGGCCGCGAAGGCGCTCCCCGCAGTCGCCGCCGGATCGGGCGCACACATTACACTCTCTGCGGTGCAGGATGCGAACCTGACCCGTCCGCTTACGTACGACAAGCGTGGCGACACTCACTACGATGTCATCTCGGCGTTCATCAAGTCGATGCGCGGGAGTGATCCCGACGGTGCGGTCTACTGGCTTGCGCGGATGGTATACGGCGGTGAGGATCCCAAGTTCATCGCTCGCCGGATCATGATCTTCGCCTCGGAAGACGTCGGGAATGCCGATCCCCAAGCGCTTCTCGTTGCGGCGGCCGCGTTCAAAGCGGCCGAGTCGATCGGGTGGCCAGAGTGCCGAATCAATCTGTCTCAGGCTGCGGTCTACATGGCACTGGCGCCGAAGTCCAACGCCTCATACGTCGCAATCGACGAGGCGCTGGCCGAGGTCCGAGAGGGACCGGCTCGTGCGGTGCCGAGCCATCTGCGCGATCGACACAGACCGGGTGCGGACGACTATCCCGCCTACATATATCCACCGGGTGATCCGGCTGCATCGGCGGGACAGCAGTACCTTCCCGATGGGCTTCAGGGACGGCGGTTCTTCCGGGCGGGTTCTCAAGGGTGGGAGTCACATCGCGTCGACGACCCCGGGGAATCGCGCTGACCTGCGCCGCAATGCCCTCGGCTGGGGTCTCGCTCTGCTACACTTACTGGGTTCGGAAGGCTCGTAGGAAGTCAGCGAATGGACGCCGGAAACACCCTGGTGATCGTGCTCGTCGCCGCAGGCATCGTCACGTGCGGCGTACTCGTGTATGCGCTGGTAGAAGCCGTCTCCACGTTGCGCTCCGTCAGACGTCTCGCGGACGATCTGGACGGACGTCTGATTCCGCTCATGGACAAGCTCGACGTCACCGTCGATGCAGTGAACGCGGAGTTGTTGCGAATCGACGGCATCGTGACGCGCTTCGAGGAGGTTACAGACCGCGTGAGCAGCACCACGAACGCGGTGCACGACGTCGTCAACGCTCCGATGGAGGCCGTCAACGCGGTTGGATCCAGGGTCCGGCAGGCGTGGGTCGCGGCGCGACGGGCACGCAAGCGTTAAGACAGAGTCCCCAACCCCTGATTCGATAACACGATCCGTCCTTTCGGAGGAATCATGGCCGCAGATCACGTGAGTTTGACCGTTCCAGCCCGCGGTGAGTACGCCAGGACCGTGCGGATGACCGCTTCGGCTTTGGCAACCAGGATGGACATGACATTCGACGACGTCGATGACGTGCGCATGGCGGCGGAGGAATCCTTCGTCTACGCGTGCGACTTCGCGGCCGAATCGAGCGACATCACGCTCGACTTCTCTCTCGACGTCGATGAGCTTCAGATACGGGTGCGGCTCGCGGATGGTTCGCGTATTGCCGACGAGGACGGCGAGCGTGGGGCTGCCTACGCCACCTTCATCCTGCAGTCTGTCTGCGACACATTTGAGATGTCGTCGGACGAAGAAGGTCCGTACCTGCGCGTTGTGAAGTGCGTTGGTGGGGAGCCGGAAGATGCCGAGCGCTAGGAGCCCCCGGAAACAATCCCGGAAGCTATCCTGGGACAAGAAGCACACCAAGGAGCTGTTCCGGCGTTATCGCCTCGAGGACGATGAATCGGCGCGGGACGAACTCATCACGATGTATCTGAATCTCGTGAAGTACCTTGCGAGCAGGTTCCGCAACAGAGGCGAGCCGATCGATGACCTGATTCAGGTCGGCACGATCGGCCTCATCAAGGCGATCGACCGATTCGACACCGAGCGGCAGGTCGAATTCACGACGTACGCGACGCCGACCATAGTTGGCGAGCTCAAGCGCTACTTCCGGGACAAGGGTTGGGCGATCAAGGTTCCTCGTCGGCTGCAAGAGCTGTCGTTTCGGGTGAACCAGGCGATTGACGCGCTCACGCAACGCCTGCAGCGTTCGCCCACCATCGAGGAGATCGCGCAGTATCTCGATGTGACCACCGAGGACGTTCTCGAGGCGATGGAGACATCAGAGGCGTACAACTTCGTCTCGCTGGAGAGCGATCGGGGAGGGGACGGCTCCGACTCCTTCAGCATCCTCGAGTACATCGGCAAAGACGATCAGTTCATGTCCGTCGTCGAGGATCGAACCACTCTTTCAGGTGCTCTGAAGAAGTTGTCCGCACAGGAGCAGAAGGTGCTCTACCTGCGGTTTTTCGAGGGTCTCACGCAGACGGAGATCGCTCGCCAACTCGATATCTCTCAGATGCAGGTATCGCGCTTGTTGCGGCGGACTCTGAAGATACTGCGCGAGAACATCGTGCGGGAGGTGTGACGCGATGCCAAGATCGAACGCCTCCAATGAACGGCTCCAGCGCATAGCCCTGTCGGCATGGGCGACGGTAGGCGTCGCCCTTGTTGTCGGGGGCGCATTCTGGATCATCGGCCAGCTGATGGCGGCGCTCGTGCCCTTCATCATGGCTGCCATCGTGATTCTCCTTCTCCGTGTCCCGGTCGCCCGCATCGAGGAAATGGGGCTGAAGCGCGGGTGGGCGGTGGGTCTTTGCTACGTCGTTGTCCTCGCCGTCCTGGGTATCGCCGGTGCGTTCGTCATCCCAGCACTGATTCAACAGCTCGTCCAGTTCGTCAAGGCATTCCCCGAGTACTACGATCTTGCCTTGCGTTGGTGGACCGACGTGCAGGGGTCGGTCGACACGATGGTCGTGCCGGAGTGGGTCCAGGGAGCGCTTGACCAGCTTTCCACGACGATTAGCTCGCAGTCGGGGGCCTGGGGCTCGAGGCTCGCCTCCGGCGTGCTATCTGCAGGAAGCGCGACCGTGACGTTCCTCTTCAACAGCGCGCTTGCGCTCATCGTGGCCTTCTGGGTTCTGAAGGACATGCCGAAGATGCGCGACGAGATCATGGTTCTGGTTGGGGACCGGCGACGCGAAGAAGCGGAGTTCCTCATTGAAACGGTGCTGCGTGTCCTCGGCGGGTACATTCGGGGGCAGTTCATCGTCTCGTCGTGCACGGGCCTAATCGTCTACATCGGTCTGGCGTTCCTCCACGTACCCTATGCCTTGATACTTGGCATCATCGCCGGCGTGCTCAACGTCGTGCCGTATGTGGGTGCGTGGTTGGGGGGCCTCATCGCGGCCATTGTGGCAGCGTTCATCGGACCATGGACCGCGCTCGGTGCAATCATCGTGGCCTTCGTAGCCCAACAGATCACGGACCTGTTCATCAGCCCACGGGTCATCTCGTCGCAGGTCGACCTTCATCCGGCGCTGGTGATATTCTCGTTGCTCACTGGTGGGTCGTTGCTGGGCGTCTGGGGCGTGCTCATCGCCATCCCGACAGCCGCGGTCGCCAAGGGTCTCTTCGTGTACTACTACGAGCGTCATACGCGCAGACCCATAGGCAGTGAGGATGGTGCGCTGTTCAAGACGCGGCGCACCGCGGAACCCGATGTGTGCGCCGATGCCCCCGCCACTGCCGAAGCCCCCGCCACCGAGGAGACAAACGAGTGAAGTCGGCCGAGATACGCGAGAGCTTCCTCTCGTTCTTCGAAAGCAAAGGTTGCTCGCGGCAGCCAAGTTCTTCTCTGATCCCGGAGGACCCCTCGCTGCTGCTCACAACGGCCGGTATGGTGCAATTCAAGCCCGTGTTCCTCGGGCTCAGGGATCCCGGATACACGAAGGCCACCACGGTTCAGAAGTGCGTGCGAACCACGGACATCGACATCATCGGAACGACCGGCCGACACCACAGCTTCTTCGAGATGCTCGGCAACTTCTCGTTCGGCGACTACTTCAAGCGCGAGGCGATTCGCTGGGCGTGGGAGTACTCCGTCGCGGTGTTGGGCCTCGACCCCGAGCGCATCTGGGCGTCGATCTTCGAGAACGATGACGAGTCCGAGACTCTCTGGCTTGAGGAGTCGGGAGTGTCTCCGGATCGCATCGTTCGCATGGGCGCGAAGGACAACTTCTGGTCGGCTGGCCCGACGGGACCATGCGGACCGTGCTCCGAGCTGTACTACGACCAAGGTCCGGAAGTCGGCTGTGACTCGGAGGCCTGCGCGCCGGGCTGTGACTGCGACCGCTACGTCGAGTACTGGAACCTCGTCTTCATGCAGTACGACCGGCAGGACGACGGTTCGCTCAAGCCGCTGCCGAAGCAGAACATCGACACCGGAATGGGTCTGGAACGGCTCGCGGCGATCCTCCAGGGCGTCCACTCGAACTTCGAGACCGACATCTTGAGGGTCATCATGACGCTTGCCGAGGATCTCACCGGGGTCCACTACGGGACCAACGAGCGCAGCGACACGTCGTTGCGCATCCTCGCTGACCACGCCCGAGCTGTGACCTTCATGATCGCCGATGGAGTACTGCCGTCGAACGAGGGCCGCGGGTATGTGCTGCGTAGGCTGTTGCGCCGCACAATACGCCACGGCCGCAGTCTCGGTCGCACGGAATCGTTCATGGTCGCCCTGGTTGACTGTGTCATCGGGCAGATGGGCGATGCGTACCACGAGATAGTCGAGCACCAGGATCTCATCCGTCGCATCGTCGAAAGTGAAGAGACGCGTTTCGGCACCACACTGCGCCAGGGGCTGGCGTTTCTCGAAGACGAGGTTGCGGCGCTGCGGGCCGGCGGCGGTGAGACACTCGACGGTACGAAGGCATTCGCACTGCACGACACGTTCGGGTTTCCGATCGAACTCACGGCCGAGATCGTCGGGGAGCATGGGCTTTCGGTCGACATGGAGACCTTCGAGTCCGAGATGGAAGCGCAGCGCACGCGTGCACGAGCGGCCGTGAAGGACGACTCCTGGAGCGGTTTCGGTGTCACGTTCGCCGCAGTCCGTGCGGAATCAGGTGCGTCCGAGTTTGTCGGATACGAGGTCGACGAGGCGCGGGCGGTTGTAACCGCGATCGTAGTAGATGGTGCGCGCGTCGAGCGCCTCGAACCAGGGCAGCGCGCTGAGATCATCCTATCCAAGACACCGTTCTACGGCGAGCAGGGCGGCCAAGTCGGGGACACCGGGACAATCGCGTCGGTGTCGGGCGCGGTCTTTCGCGTAGACGACGCCATCATTCCCCTCGAAGGCGTTGTCGCGCATGTTGGTGAGCTTGAGTCCGGTGGAATGGCCGAAGGTGACGAGGTGGGCGCCGTCATCGACGTCATGCGGCGGGAACGCATCCGTCGCAACCACACCGCCACGCACCTGTTGCACTGGGCGCTGAGGTTGGTGCTCGGCGAGCACGTGAAGCAGGGCGGCTCCCTTGTCGCGCCCGATAGGCTGCGCTTCGACTTCACCCACTTCGAGGCCATGTCAGATGAGCAGGCCGCGAAGGTCGAGCGGATGGTGAACGCGAAGATAATGGAGAATCACCCGGTCCGCGCGTACGAGACGTCCTTGAGGTCGGCGAAGGAGAGCGGCGTGACGGCGCTTTTCGGCGAGAAGTACGGTGAGTTCGTGCGGGTGCTGGAGGTCGGCAACTTCAGCAAGGAGCTGTGTGGGGGCACTCACGTGGGTCGCACCAGCGAGATCAATCTCATCAAGATCGTCACCGAAACCAGTGTCGGTGCGAATCTCCGAAGAATCGAGGCGCTCACGTCGTTCGATGCGTACGACTACCTTCGTCGCGAGGAGGATGAGCTCGCGGAGACGGCTGCCGCGTTCAAGGTTCCGATCTTCGATGTGTCAGAGCGGGCCGCAGCGAACGTCAAGCGGATCAAGGATCTCGAGACCAACGCGGATCGGACGAAGGACAGACTTGCCACCTCCCGCGTGGACGACATGCTGTCGGCGACATTGGACGTGGGCTATCAGCTCGTGATCTATGACGCCGGCCAGCTCCACGCGAACGGCTTGCGTGCACTCTCGGACATCCTGCGTTCGCGGATGAGCGGTGGTGCAGTGGTGCTTGCGGCGGTGGACCCAGATACCGGCAAGCCGTTGCTGTTGGCGGCTGGCGCCGACGACGCTGTGGCTGCCGGCTTTGACGCAGGGGCTTTGATCAGGTCGATTGCCCCGGCCATTGGCGGCGGTGGTGGCGGCAAGCCGGCGATGGCGCAGGCAGGCGGTTCGAAAGCAGAGGGAATCGCGCAGGCTCTCGAGGCCGCGCGCGAGGTCCTCGGCGTGAAGTGACACTCGATGCGGCTTCTCGGACTCGACATCGGTGAGCGCCGCATCGGCGTCGCTGTATCAGACCCCCAGGCCCGGGTCGCAACACCTCTCGCGGTTCTTGCCGCATCAGTGGTGTCCGACGCACGGCCGCTGCAACGTCTTATCGATGACTACGAGGTCGAGCTCATCGTCGTCGGACTTCCGTTGAGCATGAATGGATCGGAAGGGCCGCAGGCGGCGCGGGTGAGGGGAGTCGCCACCAAACTGTTGGACCAGCTTGGTGTCTCCGTGGAGTACTATGACGAACGGCTGAGTTCGGCGGAGGCGCGTCGCACGATGAGCGCCGCAGGATCCTCGGTCAAGCTGCAGAAGGGGAGTGTGGACAAGGTGGCGGCAGCCATCATGTTGCAGGGCTACCTGGATGCTCACCGGTGTGCCGAAGGAGACGCTCTGGATGGCTGAGATCGACCAGGAGAGAGAGCAGCAGCGTCCCACTGCCGCGCCGCGAAGGCGTCGCAGCCGGATCGTACGCTCGTCGGCTACTCCATCGCGACGGCGCCGCGCACTGATCCTCCTTCCGCTCGGGCTCATCGCTGCTCTTCTTGCCGTGGCTGCCGTGGGCGGTTGGGCGCTGTTTCTTCGGCCGGATCATCAGATACCGGCGGGTCAGCCCGTCCAGGTGGAGATACCGGAGGGCTCGTCGACTGCGGAGATCGGCAGCATTCTCTCTTCGGCCGGTGTCGTCGAGAACGCGAACATGTTTCGGCTCCAGAGCCGCCTGGAGAAGGCCGACGGCGAGCTCAAGGCAGGCGTCTACGATCTCGTGACCGGCATGCCGTACGGCGTTGCGATCACCGAGCTCAAGCGTGGTCCGAAGATCAAGTACACCACCGTGACCATCCCCGAGGGCTTCGTGATCGATCAGATCGCGCAGCGCGTCGAAGACAAGACCGGCATCTCTGCAGAGGAATTTCTTTCGCTCGCGCGGAGCGGTGGGGCCGAGGAGTTCCCCGACCACCCTTACCTCGAGGCGGGGTACAAGGGCTCGCTGGAGGGCTATCTGTTTCCGAAGACGTACCGCGTCAAAGAGGGAAGCACGGCGCGTCAGGTCATTGAGATGATGTTGAATCAGTTCGATGAGGAGCTTGCGACGGTGGATTTGACCGCTGCGCAGGAGGCCGGTCTCGACACGCATGAGGTCGTGACCATTGCATCGATGATTGAGCGTGAGGCCGCAGTCGCTTCCGAGCGGGAGCTGATCTCATCGGTCATTTACAACAGGCTCCGCATCGGTATGAGATTGGAGATCGACGCAACCATCGAGTACATACTCCCAGGCAACCGGTTCCGATTGCGCTCGAGCGATCTCGAGATCGACAGTCCGTACAACTCGTATCGCAACAAGGGTCTGCCACCGGGACCGATTGCGAATCCCGGTCTCGCATCGCTGGAAGCGGCAGCGGCACCGGCCGATTCGGAATACATCTTCTACGTACTGACCGGCAAGGATGGTTCGCACACTTTCGCCACGAACGAGAAGGACTTCCTCGAGGCGAAACGCTTGTCCAAGGAGGTGTTTGGCCGCTAGTGGTGGATGAACAGGCGACACAGGTTGCGGCGATTCGTATCGATGGCGCACGGAAAGTGTACTCGGCGATCGGCGGTCAGCACCGCGAGGCTGTTCGCGACGTCACCTTCACCGTGAAAGCTGGCGGCGTCCATGGGCTTCTCGGTCCCAACGGCGCCGGGAAGACGACGACGCTGAAGATGCTTCTGGGACTTGTGAAGCCTTCAGGCGGCACGTTCGAACTTCTTGGAGAGCCTGCGGGCCCAGTCGCGCGTGCACGCGTCGGCTTCCTCGCTGAGCAGCCATACTTCTCGCCGTTGCTGACCGCGGGCCAGACGCTTTCGCTACACGGGCGTCTCTCCGGGATGAGCCGCGCCGACATTCGTGTCCGCTCGAACGAGCTGCTCGTCAGGGTTGGCCTTGAGGGCAAGGAATCCTTGCTTCTGTCGAAATTCTCCCGCGGCATGCTACAGCGTCTTGGCATCGCCACTGCGCTCGTGCACCGGCCCGAGCTGATAGTCCTCGATGAACCGGCATCCGGTCTGGATCCCGTAGGCCAACGCGATGTCCGGAACCTGATTCTCGAACTTCGCGAAGGCGGAGCGACCGTGCTGCTCTCCTCACACCAGCTGTCCGAGGTCGAGGCCGTGTGCGATCAGGTCACGATTCTCAACCGCGGAAAGGTGGCCGCGGCCGGCAGAATCGATGAACTCCTGAACGTCGCCGGCGAAACGTCCTTCAGGGTGGCCGGAAGCAGCGACGTTCTGCCCGAGTCGGTGGCCGGTCGCGTATCTGACGTGGCGTTCGCGGGCGGGTCCCACATGTTCTCCGTTGCCGACAACGACGTGCGCATCGTGTTTGACGCGCTGGACGATGCCGGTTGGCGGATTCTGTCGATGACGCCCAAACGCGAGTCGCTAGAGGACTACTTCGCGCGGCTTCTCGAGTCTTCCACCGAGGAGGTGGCCTCATGATCGGCAGAGTCTGGTCACTCGCCGTCTCGGTGTTCTTCGATGCGCTGCGCCGCAAAGTCGTGTGGGTCGTCATCCTCTTCGCCGCGGTCATGGCGGCGGCGATACCATCGTTGCCGAGCTACGGATTCGGCGTGGTGGAGGCCGTCTACAGGGAGATCGCGCTGGCGCTCACCTACGTGGCGACGATGGTCCTCACGGTCGCGCTTGCCGCGAACAGGATCCCTGCCGAAGTCGAGCGACGGACCGCCTACGGCGTGCTGGTCCGCTCGGTTCGCCGGTGGGAGTACCTGCTTGGCACGTGGCTCGGGATTCTTGTCACCGTCGGAGCCGCAGTCGCCGCGTTCACCGTTGTTGACATCGTGGTCGGATGGCTGACGTATGGCGAGATCATGCTTCGCCTTGCGGAAGGCACGTTCGCGATCCTGTTGGAGGCCGGCGTCGTGGCTGCCTTCTGCGTCGCGGTGTCGTCGATCACGGGGCCGGTTGTGGTCGTCGTCTCGTCGCTGGCGTTCTTGTTCATCGCTCATTCGCGCAGTCAGCTACTGGCACCCGGGGATGCGTTGTGGGGCCTGTATCCTTCACTCGACACACTCAACATCATCAATCCCGTGGCTCATGGTACGGGTGTCAGCCTGACATACGTCGCTTCGATGATCGTTGTGTTTGCAGCCTGGGTGGCGATTCTTCTCGTGTTCGCCACAGGGTTGTTCTCGTCGAGGGATCTGTAGAGATGAAGTCTCAGTCCCGCACCAAGATGCTTGTCGCCGTGGCGCTGCTTCTGGCGCTCCTCCTCGCAGGTCAGGCGACCGCTGACACAATTCTGCCCATCGGCGGGGGCGGGGATACGGGACGTGCCATTGGCGACGCGGGCTTCGCGTATCTGTCCGGCGTTCGGACTGCGATCGCGGCGATGCTGTGGAACAGACTAGATCCGCAAATGCACGAGTACTACGACGGCGTGGTCCTCGAAGAACAGACATACGTTCTCCCGACGATATCGATCGTGATCGCGCTGGATCCCGAGTTCGAACAGGCGTACTTCGTAGCGCCTTGGATAATCGCCCGACGCGGGAGCGTCGATGAGGCAATCGAGCTTGCCCGCGTCGGCACCGTGAACGTCCCTCGGTCTGGGATGCTTCGAGCGAGCTATGCGCAGATGATCGCCGTCTTCGTGAAGGACTATGCGAGAGCCGCCGAGCAGGCGGATATCGCCGTGGACCTTGAGTGGCCGAACCTCATAGATCAACACAACTGGTACGGGATACTCCGATCGATCTACGAGAAGGCCGGACGCGACGACATGGTCGATTCCCTCGGTCTCAAGATAGATGAGATCGATGCCGTTCTGGGTGACCAGCTCGGCGCTGACGAACACGATCATGACGGGGACGGCAAGCCCGACCACTAGAGCGCGGAGGGAACCTGGCATGGGATGGCTGACGCCTGACCTGTACTACCGCGATGTCTTCGCCATCGACCTGGATTCTCTCAGGGAGCGGGGGATTCGCGCGCTTCTCGTGGATCTCGACAACACCCTTCTTCCGCGCGACACGAACGTCGTGACCGAAGCACACCGTGCGTGGGCGAAGGCGGCAGCAGAGCACGGCTTCGGGGTCTGTCTGGTCTCGAACAACTGGCACGAGCGGGTGAAGGCAGTCGCGGACGAACTCGGGTTCCAGCTCGTTCCCAAAGCCGTCAAGCCATTGCCATTCGCCTTCAGGAAAGCCCTCGGACTCCTCGGAGCCAAGCGATCCGAGGCCGCGGTCGTCGGCGATCAGGTCTTCACCGATATCGTCGGCGGAAACGCTCTCGGACTCCTTACTGTGCTGGTCATGCCGTTGTCGGCGGCCGACCTGCCGCACACGCTGCTTCTGCGTAGCCTGGAGCGCCGGATACTGGCGGGTCGCCAACCCCTGCCGTAGACTGGTCACGTATCCATGAGGCGAACCTCCGGAGCTGACGTGAGCGTGCACATCACAGGTCGCACAAAGCTGGCCGGGGTCATCGGCTGGCCGCTTGATCACACTCTCTCGCCTGCGATGCACAACGCCGTCTACGAGAATCTCGGTCTCGACTGGGTCTACATCCCGCTCCCCCTGAGGGACGAGACAGACCTGCTGCGGTTCCTGGGGGCGGCACGTGTGCTCCCGTTCGTCGGGTTCAACGTGACGATGCCCTTCAAGCAGGTAATGCTCTCAATGTGCGACGACGTGGCGATGCTCGCGAAGATGGCGGGCGCCGTGAACGCCGTCCATGTCGTGGATGGGCGATTCATCGGCTACAACACGGACGGTCGCGGGCTCACCGAGGCATTGGAGCTGTACGCGGGCTTCGATGCGGCTGACAAGGATGTTGCGGTAGTAGGCGCCGGCGGAGCGGCCGGTGCGGCGGTCGTGTCACTCATTCTCGCCAAAGCAAAGAGCATCAGCGTGGTGAGCAGAAACGTGGAGAACGGTCAGGAACTTGTCGATCGCCTCTCCGGCCATGCCAGAAACACGCAGCTGCAAGCCCTCGAACTGGGATCGGATGCCGAGGAGACTGTCCGATCCTCGAGTCTGATAGTGAATGCGACGCCCGTGGGCATGAAGCAGGGTGACGTCTCGCCGGTGCCGCCGGGCTGGCTGGGAACCGGACAGCTCGTCTTCGACATGGTCTACGGCAGGGGAGAGACGGATCTTGTCAGAGAAGCCCGGGCGCGGGGCGCGGAAGCGTTCGACGGCTTGGGAATGCTGGTGTGCCAGGGTGCCACCGCCGTGGACATCTGGCACGATTCGGCTCAAATTCGCACTCCACGCGACGTAATGCGTGATGCCGCCGTTGCTGCAGCGGCGGCTGCCGACGGCGGGGAGCGCGCAGAGTGACTGCGGCGAGCGGAAAGAGACTCGGCAAGATACTCGTGCAGTCGGGGCTGATCTCGCAGGATCAGCTTGATGAGGCGCTTCAGGTGGCAGGCGGGCGGTCTCTGTCTGCGGCACTCGTGGACCTGGACTATGCCGACGACACGAAGATAGCCCAATCCGTGGCTGAGCAGATGGGGTTGCCCTTCGTTGATCTGGGCGGGTACGACATCGATCCCAATGCGGCGGCGAACATGTCCTCCGAGCTATGTCGGCGCTATACCGTGTTGCCGGTCAAGATGCAGGATGACGAGCTGGTCGTGGCGATGGCCGATCCGGCGAATATCTTCGCCATCGATGACCTGCGCATCGTCACGGGCTACGATATCCGACCGGTGGTGGCATCGGAGAGTGATCTACTCGCGGCGATCGAGAAGTTCGCCACGTCCCAGACCAACGTCGAGGACATGGTCGGCAGCTTCGAGGATGCCGCCGGGGTGGGGGACGAAGAAGAGGACAGCGCTGATATCGAGGACGAGGAATCGGCGGTCGCGAAGCTCATGAACATGACAATCACCGAAGCGATCCGCCAGGGCGCTGGTGACATCTACATAGAGCCGCAAGAGAACGACATGCGCGTCAGGTACCGAATCGACGGTGTCTGTCAGGAGCAGTTCCGCAGCCCCAAGAAGATGCAGCGTCAGCTGCTGAGTCGCCTCAAGATCGCCTCCGGCATGGACATCGCCGAGAGGAGAGTCCCACAGGACGGTCGGTTCGGTGTCGTTCTTGACGGGAAATCCATCGATTTCCGCGTTGCCGTGCTGCCAATCGTGCATGGAGAGATGTCGGTACTCCGACTGCTTCGCAAGGATTCGATCATGATGTCTCTTGAGGACTTGGGCTTCCTTGAACAGCCGTTGACCGCTCTCATGGAAGCACTGTCACTGCCGTACGGAGCCATACTCGTGACTGGTCCGACTGGTTCCGGCAAGTCGACGACACTATACGCGGCCATCAACCGCACGAACGACGTCGGGACGAACCTTATCACGGTCGAGGATCCCGTCGAGTACCGACTTGCTGGATTGTCGCAGGTCCAGGTGCACGAGAAGGCAGGACTCACGTTCGCCGCGGCGCTTCGCTCGATACTCCGACAGGACCCCGACACGGTCATGATCGGTGAGATTCGCGACAAGGAGACTGGCACGATCGCCATCGAGGCCGCGCTGACCGGGCACCTCGTTCTTTCAACGCTTCACACGAACGACGCCCCCTCGGCGATTACGCGACTGACCGAGATGGGAATCGAGCCGTTCTTGACCGCATCGGCCGTGACCGCGGTTCTTGCCCAGCGCCTTGCGCGGCGTCTGTGTTCTGAGTGCAAGGAGGAGTACATCCCGGAGGAGGAAGCGCTCAAACGGATCGGATTCCCCTTCGAACCAGGCAGTCCTCCGAAGCTGTTCCGTCACCGTGGATGCAAGAAGTGCGGCGGAATCGGCTACAAGGGTCGCATGGGGATTCACGAGGTCCTGACGATCAACGAAACCATCGAGCGTATGACGGTCGAGAACGCTTCCGCAGACGACATCAAACGGCAGGCGGTAGCCGATGGGATGAAGACGCTGCGAGATGACGGTTTCGCGAAAGTCCTCCTTGGAACGACGTCGATTGAGGAGATTCTTCGCGTCGTCGTCTAGTGCGATACAAGTCCCGAGCGTCTTCGGCGCGGTGTATCCGCAGGTAGAGGCGGTTCGTCGGTTGTATCAGCCCTTGCTTCGTGTCAGACTAGAACCGCTCGCCCCAGGGTGGGCCGTTTGCGCACGTCCGCGCTCCGACGCACCGGTTCTGGCCAGGGAGGTTTAAGAGGAGCATGGCTGACCACGGGATCGGCGACTACTTCATCAGCGATGTTGACGACGAACTGATCGACGAGGACGACGAGCTAATTGCGGCTCCGGTTGTCGTTCCGCAGCCTGTGGCGTCCGGCCCGGTGCCCGCGGTCGTCCCGCCGGTCGCCCCAGCGACGGCACCAACACCCGCAGCAGCTCCGGCACCGCCCGCGGCTCCCGTAGCGGCTGCGCCGGCCGAGATCCGCCCGCAGACGAGCGTCAAGGCGCCAACCCGAGAGGAGCGGCTCGCGGTGGCGCTTGACGATCTGATGATCAACTCCCCGGATGTCCAGGCGGCAGCCCTGGTCAGCATGGACGGTTTCACTATGGCATCGGCCCTGCCCGAGGGAATGCAGGAAGACCGTGTCGGCGCGATGTCCGCGGCCATACTTGGCCTCGGCGAGAGGGCTGCTACGGAACTGGGCAGGGGACACCTCACGCAGGTGTTCATCGAGGGGGCCGAGGGCTACGTCGTGCTCATCGCGGCCGGGCCGCGTGCAGTGCTGACCGCACTCGCACAGCCAGCAGCGAAGCTGGGTCTCGTTCTCTATGACATGAAGGCAACTGCGGGCCTGATTGCCGATGTCCTCGGCTAAGGCACTCGGAGTGGCGTAGGTATCGTTCGACAGAAGAAGGGTTCAAAGGCAGCCGATGGCGCTTCGTGGCAATCTCAAGGATTTCAGTCTTCCTGACGTCTTCCAGTTGGTGACGTTCAGCAAGAAGACTGGTGTCCTGCGCATTCGACGCGCCGATGGTGCTGAGGGCAGCGTGTGGTTCCGTGACGGCGATGTGTTCTTCGCGCAGTCCAACTGGCACGGTGAGCCCCTTGGTGAGCGACTTGTGCACGCCAACCGAATCACTCCAAGTGCCCTGTCCAAGGCGCTGAACATGCGCGCCGACGAGCCCGATGGTGGACGTCGGTTGGGCGAGATCCTCGTCGAGGAAGGCTACATCACCGACAAGGTGCTCGAGGCATTCGTCCAGGAGCAGATTCAGGACACTATCTTCGACCTGATGCGCTGGGACGAAGGCGATTTCGACTTCGAGCTGCTACCCGACGTGGTCGACGAAGACATCGGACTCTCCGTGTCGATCGAGAACGTGATCATGGAGGGCAGTCGCCGGCTCGAAGAGTGGACGCGAATCAAGAAGAAGATCCCGTCGATGGACATCGTGTTCAAGATGGCCACGGCTCCGGGTGAGGGCACGTTCGAGATTTCGCTCAAACCGATCGAATGGAACCTCCTGCTTCTTGTCGACGGCACACGCAGCGTCTCGCAGCTTGCCCGAGAGACCAATCGCACCGATTTCGAAGTCGCCCGCATCATGTACGGGCTCTTTTCCGCCGGACTGCTTGAGGTGGCAAGCGACGAGGAGATCGAGCAACTCCGGGCGGAGCGCGTCGAACGCGAGAGCGTGCTTGCGGAGATTCGGGCCGAAGAGGCGAAGGCCGTCAAGGCTGCCACTGATGAGGCGCTGGCGCGTGAGGCTGCGCTCGACGCCGAAGCGAAGACGCGCATCGAAGCGTCGGAAGTGACTGAGGAGGCCGCCGCGGTCGCGGAAGCCGATGAGCGTTCGGAACCCGAAGTCCCCGAGTTCCTCTCGGCAGGTTTTGGCGATACCGAGGCCACACCAGAAGACATGGCCGTCTTCGAGCAGATGATGGGGGCGGTGCTCGAGACGCCTGTTGAGCCTGTCGCTGCGGAGAAGCAGCTCGACCAGCCGGCAGAGCTTGCCGTTCCGGAGCAGACCGTTCCAGTGACTGAACCGGAGATCCCGGAGCCCGAGCAGCCGGAGTCGGAGGAGTTGTCCGTCGCCGATGACGCCACGGACGCGCTCTCGCCGCCTGTGGAAGACGTCGTGGTCCCCGAGTCCGGGGAGGTGGCCGATTCCGTCGAACTGGACGTCGGCGCGCAGATGGTCGAAGAACCCATGTCCGGAAGGGTCGACTTCGAGGCAGATCTCATGGCTCTCGGGCTCGGCGAGCTTCCGGGCGCGGACCTACTGACTCCTGCTGGTCAGGAGACTGCTCCCGATAGTGCGCCCGTGGAATCCGAGCTGGTTGCCGAACAGGGCGAGCCGGAAGCGATCGGGCAGGACATCGTGGATCTCGAGGCACCTGTTGAGCTCGAAGCATTCCTCAAGGACCTTGAGGTAGAGAAGACGGATGCGCCGTCGGCCGAACAGCCGGCGGCAGAGGAACCCGCGATTCTCGAACTTCCTGAGCAGCCGGATATCGACATGGTGGACCTGTCGGACATGATCCTCGACACCGGAGAACCTGTCGGGGATGCACAGGCGATCGACTCGGAAGAGACAGACGTGGTCGCGTCGGAGGAAGCGGGGTTGTCCCTGGCAGCGGAGACCCCCGATCTGTCGGATATCCTGTCGTCGCTCGAAGAGGAACCGGGTCTGGGTGAGACCGAGATCGTGCAGACCCCGGATCTCGAGGGAGATATCGCCGAGGCGCAGGCTCCATCGTCCGGCGTGATCTCAACCGACGCCTATCTGGCCGACATCTCGCCGGACGGGTTCGGTGTGGGCCTGTCGACCGGTCTGGGTGATGAACTGTCGGCACTGACGGGTGCTTCAGGTCGATCCCGTCCTACGGCCAGCGTTCGACGGATTCCCGAGTCGGGCCAGTCAGTGGAGTTGAAGCGTGACGTGACGGTCAACAAGGATCTCGTTCTCAAGATCATCGAAGGTATCAAGAACCTCTAGGGAGAGATGCGGGTACATGCAGTCGGTCAAAGTCGTAGTCACGGGCCCGTTCAACGCGGGCAAGACAACCTTCATCAAGGCCGTGAGTGAGATCACCGTGCTTTCCACCGAGCGCCAGGTAAGCGACTTCGCTGGCGAGGGTGGCGGGGAGACGACTGTCGCCATGGATTTCGGACGTATCACGGTATCCGACGACGTCGTCCTGTATCTCTTCGGGACACCGGGTCAGGAGCGTTTCTCGTTTATGTGGGAGACGCTGTCCGAGGGGATGCTCGGCTTCGTGCTCCTTGTGGACGCGCTCGACACAGACGTCTACGAGGACGCTCGTTCCATGATTGCGTTCTTCAAGGATATGTCGGACGTGCCTTTCGTCGTTGCTGCAAACAAAGTCGCCCAGGATGACGTGGACAAGCTGCGCTCCGTAAGGAGTCAGCTGGAACTCGAGGATGAGGTGCCCCTGTTTCCGGTCGACGCCAGAGACAAGGACTCCGTCAAAGCGGTGCTCCTCGGTTTGCTCTACGAGATCCTGGAGAGTATGGAGTAGGGATGGACACTCGGCTGCTCATCTTGGCCGGCACGTTCCTACTTGTCGTTCTATCACTGCTCATTCTGATCATCAGTCTCATTCGTGCCCGGCGAGTCTTGCCGCCCGACGAGCTCATTCATTCCGCAACACAGTGGCCGGCGCTGATGCCGGCCCCCTCTGAGCGAGAGGCCCGCGAGCGTGACTTGTTCGCGGAGCCCGCGGGCGGAATCACGCCGGCGCTCAGCGCGCCGCTCAGGACTGGCAAGTGGCGACCCGATGGCGTCGCAGAGGCCACTTCCGCGCCTGCGGCGGTGAACGCGGCCGCCGCTCAGCCGACAGGAACCTCCTCGGCAGGACCACGGGTCGTGGATGCGTCGACCGTTCCTGAGGTCGGGGCGTCCGTGGATGTGCCGCCGGTCGAGGATTCAGTATCATCCTCCTCGCGGGAAAGCGTAGCCGAGGACCGGCCGTGGATTGCGTCTCTCATGCAGGATCTGTCCGGAGGCGCAGCTGTCATGCTTGAGGGGGTGTCGTCACAGACCAAATCCCGCGCGGCGGAACAGGAACGGGTGCCGCAAGCGGAGCCGCAGCCGGAACCCACAGTGCAGATTCCGAGCGGCTCGACACCGGCTTCTATCGTCCCGGAACCGGCGCCAGTGGTCGAGCCACCTGCGCCAGAGCCACCTGCGCCAGAGCCACCTGCGCCAGAGCCACCTG
>JAENZW010000213.1 GCA_016841065.1 Actinomycetota bacterium | reverse complement strand
CGGCGAACAGGACTTCGTTGTCGGGCTGGTCGCCGATATCGTGTACGTCGACATAGCGGATGACTCCCTCGCGATCGACGATGAAGATTGCGCGTTCGGAGTGGCCGTCCCCGTCGCGGAACACGCCGAACCGGCGGGCGGCTGCACCGTGTGGCCAGAAGTCGGAGGCCAGTGGGAACGAGATTCCCTCGAGGCTTTCCGCCCAGGCTTTCAGACATGGAACGTGATCGACACTGACACCCACGACCTGGGTGTTGAGCGCCTCGAACCGGGCCAACGAGGCCTGGTACGAGGGAATCTGATTGGTTCAAACGGGTGTCCAGGCGAGTGGGAAGAACGCTATCACGACGTTGTGCCCGCGGAGATCAGAGAGGCGGAGCCGCGTGTCGATATGCGTTGGGAGATCGAGGTCCGGTGCGTGTTCGCCAATGCGTGGTGTCGCCACTGGTGCCTCCTTCGGTGCAGCAGATTCCTGGGAGCCGTGATACGTGTTCTTCCCGAACTGAGGGGCGCGGAATCCGGTACGAGGTGGGGGAGCGCCAGAGCAGGAAGAAGCGGCGCCCTCGGTGCGGGATGCGCACGCGGGGACGCCGCCTGTGGTAGCGGTTCTGCGAGACTCAGCGGCTTTCGGCGATCTCCTGCTGTTGGTAGATGAAGCCGAAGACCCTCGGGGTTTGGTTTGTGGCAGGTACCGTATTGAGTTGTCGGTAGTTGCCATCGGGATCGACCACGACCCAGTGCGGGACGATCAGTGTCGCACCCAGCAACGGGATATTGAATCGGTCGACGAGCCTCCGGGCCTCAGTGGGGTCTTCTACGGCATCGACGAAGGTGAACGCGACATCGCCGAACTCCTCGCGGATCGCCTCCATGTCATCCGTCAAGTCCATGAACTCCTGGAAGGTCACTCCGCCGGGATCCCCGACGAAAGGAACGACCTTGCTCGTGTATAGGTAGTAGACCTGGCTCGGAATCGTGCGCACGGGAGCGTCAGCGCCCTCGAACTTGCCGTTCCAGCCGTTGTGACCCGAGGTCAGGTAGTGGACGTCCTCGAATCCGTTGCGGGCCAGGTAGGCAGCTGCGGAGATCGAACGTGCCTCGGTGCGGCTGGTGACGAGAACGGTCTTAGACGTGCTCCATGTGTCTGAGCGCTCGGTGAGCTCGCTCATGGGAACGTTGGACGCACCCTTGACGCGCGCCTGTTTGTACTCGGCTGCGGTGTCGACGTTGATGACTCGTGCCCCGGACTTCATCAGACTGTCGGCCTCATCGTTGTCGGCCGGCATGACCTGACCGGGAATCACCGTTGCGCTGTCGACGGGTTCTGCTGTGTCGGTGGCGTCTGCGGTCGACGTGCTGTCCGTAGGCGGCTTTGGCGGCGTCGTCTTCGTCGTCTTCGTCTCGCCCCCGCCGAGCAGGCTGCATCCAGTCATTCCGGCAGTCGCCAGCACCAGCGCGATCAAGAGGCATGCTATGACAGTAGCGCGCACGCGCGGCGCGCCGATACTACGTGACCTCATCGAGACCTCCTCCTCCGCATTTCCGCACGTCATTGTACAGTTATCGGCACACTCCACGACAGGGTTTACCATGCGTTGTCCTTGCGCATAGTAGCGGTAGGGTCCCTGTGTCATCATTGCCAGGGGCACAAGATGCGCATTCGGTCGGCGCACGCGTCGCCCGTAGTGGGATCAGCGACCGCAGATGGAGGGACATCGCATATGCCTGACGAGGCCCATTCCCTCGCAGTGTTCATAGACTTCGAGAACCTGGCCATAGGTGCCGAGCAGACCGCACGTGGAGGACGCAGGGGTTCGCGCACGAAGGCCGCGCCGAGCAAGACACCCCTCGACATGCGAATCGTCCTCGAACGACTCGTCGAGAAGGGCAAGATCGTTGCGAAGCGCGCCTACGCCGATTGGGCCCGGTTCGCCGACTACGTCACACCGCTCCACGAACTAGGCATCGAACTGACAGAGATTCCCGAACGCGCGATGACCGGCAAGAACTCAGCCGACATCAGACTCGCCGTTGAAGCGATGGAACTCTCGTATGCCAAGGAGCATATCGACACGTTCGTCATCGTGTCCGGCGACAGCGACTTCACGCCGCTCGTGTCCAAGCTAAAGGAGAACGGCAAGGCCGTGATCGGCCTGGGCATGCGGGATTCGACCAGCGAGCTTCTCGCTGCGAACTGTGACGAGTTCATCTACTACGAGGACTTGGGTGCGCCGTCGGGCGCTCCGGCAATCGGCGATCGGGTTCCCAAGGCGAAGCGTCCCGGGTTCAAGCTGCTTCTCGAGACGATTGAAGCGCTCCAGCGAGAGAACGTCGAAACCATTCACTCATCTCTGGTGAAGGACACAATCAAGCGCAAGCAGCCTTCGTTCACCGAATCTGCTTTCGGATACCGCTCGTTCAACCGCTTCCTCGAGGACGCTCAGAGCATCGGTCTCATCACGCTGCGCAAGGATCCGCGATCCGGCACATACGTGGTCGAGGGCTTCACGAGCGACAAGTAGCGTGTCCGATCACATCTTCTTCGCGCCGGCCCCCCGGGGCCTCGAGGCCGTTCTAGCCGAAGAACTCCGCGCGCAAGGCGCTGCCCGACGGGTGCGCGCC
>JAENZW010000212.1 GCA_016841065.1 Actinomycetota bacterium | reverse complement strand
CCAGTGGGGGACCGTGGTGTCTGGGCTCAGGGCGCAGATCTGGCGTTGGCGCGAATTCGACATGCGCGCCAAAGACGACGAACTCGCGTCTGGACTCACAGAGGACTACGTCGCAGGCGATCGCTCGCGCCACCCGACGTACGCGGGAGCTGCCAGCGATGCCGCACTCGCAGGGTCGAGCGCACTCGGGCTGGTCGGACCCGTATGGGTCGCGTATGTGGCGGCCGTGGTCGCGTCCGAGCTGGTCGCGCTGGGTCACCGGCGATCGCACCTGTTGGCTGCCGAAGCGGCCGATGCCGAAGGCATGTTCCTGCTCAAGGATCCGACGGCGATGCTCCGCACCCTCAGGCACGCGATTGAGGCCGACAACCGCATGAGGGTCGCCGCGCCGCTCTACGCGCATCTCTTCTACATATGGGCTGGCGACGACTGCGTTGACGAAGACGACCCGGAGTGGCGGCGCCTCAAGCGCTTGCGCGAGGTGATCGGGCTCTTCGGTATCGAGGATGCCGCGCGAGGTGAGGATCTCGTCGTGACCGGCTTGCCCCCGGTTGCGCCACGGGGCGTGACCGACGTGGGTACGCTGCCCCCATCAGTCGAGACGCGAATCGACATTCCCTACTGGGCCAGGTTCGTCCCGCTCTTCGTAGGGCTTGTGGCCGAAGTGTTCGCGGGGGGCCGCCTGTTCCAGGTGGCCGCATACAGCCAGCCGCTCGTCTCACGGGCACAGGATCCGGCCCTGTGGGCGGCGTACGAGAGGACGGCCCTTCGGGCGGAGAACGGACTGTTCGTTGTCGCGATAGTGGCGACGCTGTTCTCGGCGACCGCTGTGGCCTATGTGTGGGGCGCGGTGGCGTCGGTGGGCGCACACGCTCTGTTCTTGGTGGTGTTCGATGTGTTGGCGCAGAGCGTCGGCTTGTTCGAGTCCGGGCGGGTGCTCGGAGCCGGTCTAGGTGTGGCGCTTGCGGCCGTCGTAGTCGCCGGAGCGGGCGGCGCGATGCTGGGATCGCTGGTGTGGGGAACGGGAAGAACCGGGTGAAGTTGACGCAGGTTCGGCGGCGGGGGAAGCCGACCGGTCAGTGCGCGAGTCTAGCGGGTACCGTGGACGACGCGTACCTTGTAGCCGTTGCCGGCGCAGTGCGGACACGGCATCTGCTTGGCGCGACCATCCGGCGCCTTCGCTGAGACCCACTTGTTGCCCCTACAGTTGGGACAGATCTCTTTGCTTACCACGGTTCGCACCTCCGTTGTTGAGAGCGTAAGACGCGTTAAGCGCTTCGTCAAGATGTGAACGACTTCACACGTTTCCTAAGCATGCTGAATGCCAACTTATGGTTTGAGATAGTTATCACACGCACTAAGTGAGCTCGGGGGCCTGCCCGCGGAACGTGTTGGTTTCTACGTGGGCGACGCATGCGGTGGGCGAAGACAGACCGCATACGCCGAAGAATCGTGAACTCTCGAACTGAATTCGAGCCGGGCGAGAGGTGCGAAGAGGCTTGTGATGCAGGGGTGATTACTTCTTCTGCAGGGCGGCGGAAAGCTTGGCGAAGGCGATTGGCGCGGCGACGCTGTTCCGGATATGACCCCGTTGCGAAGCAGGTCCAACTCTGGCTTCGTGCTCGAGGGGTGAGCGCTAGAATGATGAGAGGATATGGCCACCGCTCATGCCGAAACAGGCTAGGGGGACGCGTGAGAACGATTGGACTGATAGGCGGCATGAGCTGGGAGTCGACTCTTCCGTACTACCGGCGCATCAATGAACTCGTGCAGGAGCGGCTCGGGGGTCTGCACTCCGCCCGCATCGTGCTTGTCAGCGTTGACTTCTCGGACATCGAAGCGCTGCAATCGGCGGGCAAGTGGAACGACGCGGGCCTCCAGCTGGCGCGAGCAGCGCGCTCGATTGAAGCGGCCGGAGGCGACTGTGTCGTACTCGCCACGAACACGATGCACAAGGTAGCGGACGCAATCGAGGACGCCGTCGACATACCGTTGCTGCATATCGCAGATACGGTCGCCGAGGCGATCCGTTCCCAGAGTCTTCAGACCGTAGGCCTGCTGGGCACTCGCTTCACGATGGAAGAGGATTTCTATCGAGCACGACTGGAGGACTCATTCGCGCTCTCGATCCTCGTTCCTGAAGCAGCGGATCGGGAGTTCGTCGACCGAGTCATCTACACCGAGCTGTGCTGTGGAATCCTGTCCGAGACCTCCCGCGACACATTCCGCGACATCATCGGACGGCTCGTCGAGCGAGGTGCCGAGGGCATCATTCTCGGCTGCACCGAGATTCCGCTGCTGGTGTCTGTGGCCGACGTGTCTGTGCCGGTGTTCGACACGGGCGAACTCCACGCCGTTGCCGCTGTGGAATTCGCACTTGGCAGTGACTGAACTAGCCACGACACACGGATAGGGGGATTCACGAGTGGAGATCGGGCGGGTTCAGGTGTCGGACCTAGACGCCATCGGGACGCTCCATGCGCACTTCTGGGGCGAAGTTTCCGACGTTGATGCGATGGCACAGACCTCGACCTTCTCGAAGGCGACCCCGACCATCTTCTGCTGTCTGCTCGAATCGACGGAGCGTGCGTCGGCACGGTGACCGGCGCGGTCTGCCACGGTCTGT
>JAENZW010000018.1 GCA_016841065.1 Actinomycetota bacterium | reverse complement strand
CACACTGGGACTGAGACACGGCCCAGACTCCTACGGGAGGCAGCAGTGGGGAATTTTGCACAATGGGCGAAAGCCTGATGCAGCAACGCCGCGTGCGGGATGAAGGCTCTCGGGTCGTAAACCGCTTTCAGCAGGGACGAACGTGACTGTACCTGCAGAAGAAGCCCCGGCTAAATACGTGCCAGCAGCCGCGGTAATACGTATGGGGCAAGCGTTATCCGGATTTATTGGGCGTAAAGCGCGCGTAGGCGGCTTGTTAAGTCAGATGTGAAAACCGGGGGCTCAACCCGCGGCCTGCATCTGAAACTGGCAGGCTTGAGTCTGGTAGAGGAAAGTGGAATTCCGAGTGTAGCGGTGAAATGCGCAGATATTCGGAGGAACACCAGTGGCGAAGGCGGCTTTCTGGGCCACGACTGACGCTGAGGCGCGAAAGCTAGGGGAGCAAACAGGATTAGATACCCTGGTAGTCCTAGCCGTAAACGATGGGCACTAGGTGTGGGGGGTTATCGACTCCCTCCGTGCCGTAGCTAACGCACTAAGTGCCCCGCCTGGGGAGTACGGCCGCAAGGCTAAAACTCAAAGGAATTGACGGGGGCCCGCACAAGCAGCGGAGCATGTGGCTTAATTCGACGCAACGCGAAGAACCTTACCAGGTCTTGACATGCAGGGAAAAGCGGCGGAAACGTCGTGTCCGAGAGGGCTCTGCACAGGTGGTGCATGGCTGTCGTCAGCTCGTGTCGTGAGATGTTGGGTTAAGTCCCGCAACGAGCGCAACCCCTGTCGCATGTTGCCAGCATTTAGTTGGGGACTCATGCGAGACTGCCGGCGTCAAGCCGGAGGAAGGTGGGGATGACGTCAAGTCATCATGCCCCTTATGACCTGGGCTGCACACGTGCTACAATGGTCGGTACAACGGGCTGCGAAGGCGTGAGCCGGAGCGAATCCCTTAAAACCGGCCCCAGTTCGGATCGGAGGCTGCAACTCGCCTCCGTGAAGTCGGAGTTGCTAGTAATCGTGGATCAGCATGCCGCGGTGAATACGTTCCCGGGCCTTGTACACACCGCCCGTCACACCACCCGAGTTGGGTGCACCCGAAGCCAGTGGCCTAACCTTTTATTAGGAGGGAGCTGTCGAAGGTGTGTCTGGTAAGGGGGGTGAAGTCGTAACAAGGTAGCCGTACCGGAAGGTGCGGCTGGATCACCTCCTTTCTAGGGAGCCATTTTGGCAAAGATCGGATCCTCGGATCCCGGTCTGCGAGTAGAGCATTACCGCTCCTCGCTCTAGAGCCAATCAGGTCGATCTGGCTTGGCGTCCGAGCGCACTATCACAGTATCCGGTTTCCAGGGTTCGGGAGAACCTTGACGCGCGTCCTTCGGGGCGCGCTCGCACCTTGAGAGCTGCATAGCGCAAGAACTAGATCGCGAATGGTATAGATCAAGATATTAAGGGCGCACGGTGGATGCCTTGGTATTGGAAGCCGATGAAGGACGTGGCAAGCTGCGATAAGCCCCGGGTAGGTGCACACTACCGTCAATCCGGGGATGTCCGAATGGGGGAACCCAGCTGGGGTCATGCCCAGTTACCCCTGCCTGAACACATAGGGCAGGAGGAGGCAACCTGGGGAACTGAAACATCTAAGTACCCAGAGGAAGAGAAATCAACCGAGATTTCCCTAGTAGTGGCGAGCGAACGGGAAACAGCCTAAACCCATGTATGCTTATAGCTGACAGGCGTTGCTGCATGTGGGGTTGTGGGAGTCATTGTCTCAGGGCTGTCGACCTGGGGCGGAGTCAAAAATCGTCGCGTTAACAGAACAGCGTGGAACCGCTGGCCAGAGAGGGTAAAAGCCCCGTACGTGAAAGCGTGGCGACTCCGTAATGACCACCCGAGTACTGCCGGACACGTGAAATCCGGTAGGAATCTGGGGGGACCACCCTCCAAGGCTAAATACTCTCCAATAACCGATAGTGAACCAGTACCGTGAGGGAAAGGTGAAAAGCACCCCGAGAGGGGAGTGAAATAGTACCTGAAACCGTGTGCCTACAAGCAGTCGGAGCCCGTAAGCCTTCGATCTTCGGATCGCTGGCAGGGTGACGGCGTGCCTTTTGTAGAATGAGCCAGCGAGTTACGGTGTGCAGCAAGGTTAAGCTAAAAGCGAGCCGCAGCGAAAGCGAGTCTTTAAACGGGCGCTCAGTTGCACGTCGTAGACGCGAAGCCAGGTGATCTATCCATGGGCAGGCTGAAGCGGGGGTAAGACCTCGTGGAGGGCCGAACCCACTTCGGTTGAAAACGGAGGGGATGACCTGTGGATCGGAGTGAAAGGCTAATCAAACCTGGAGATATCTCGTTCTCCCCGAAATAGCTTTAGGGCTAGCCTCGGATGTTTTGTATTGGTGGTAGAGCACTGGATGGCCGAGGGGGCTTCACCGCTTACTGAAGTCAACCAAACTCCGAATGCCAATACTTTAGAGTCCGGGAGTCAGACTATGTGGGCTAAGCTGTGTAGTCGAAAGGGAAACAGCCCAGACCGCCCGCTAAGGTCCCTAAATTCCAGCTAAGTGGCAAAGGATGTGCGTTTGCTCAGACAACCAGGATGTTGGCTTAGAAGCAGCCACCATTTAAAGAGTGCGTAATAGCTCACTGGTCAAGTGGACATGCGCCGATAATTCACGGGGCTCAAGCTGGATACCGAAGCGGCGGACTTCACCTTATGGTGGAGTGGTAGGGGAGCATTCTGTTCGGGTTGAAGTCGGCGGGTGACCGTCGGTGGACTGGACAGAAGAGCGAATGCTGGCATGAGTAGCGAGAGAAACGCGAGAAACGTTTCCGCCGTAAGCCTAAGGGTTCCTGGGCAACGCTAATCGTCCCAGGGTCAGTCGGGAGCTAAGGCGAGGCCGCAAGGCGTAGTCGATGCACAACAGGTGGACATTCCTGTACCACTGACAGCGCGTTATTACCGATGGGGTGACGGAGAAGGGTAGCTGGTCCGGGCGTTGGTTGTCCCGGTTCAAGGTCGTAGGGTGTGGGATAGGCAAATCCGTCCCACGTGAAGCCCGAGAACTGATGACGAGTCGAATGAGACGAAGCCAGTGATCCCATGCTTTCAAGAAAAACCTCTAGGGAGTTCTGTTGGTGCCCGTACCCCAAACCGACACAGGTAGGCAGGTAGAGAATACCAAGGCGATCGAGAGAACCATGGTTAAGGAACTCGGCATAATGGCTCCGTAACTTCGGGAGAAGGAGCGCCTCGGCTGGTGAACACTCTAGCAGTGCAGCCGGCTGAGGCCGCAGTGAAACGGCCCAAGCGACTGTTTACTAAAAACACAGGACTCTGCTAAGTCGTAAGACGACGTATAGGGTCTGACGCCTGCCCGGTGCTGGAAGGTTACGGGGATGGGTTAGCCTTCGGGCGAAGCTCTGAACCTAAGCCCCAGTAAACGGCGGCCGTAACTATAACGGTCCTAAGGTAGCGAAATTCCTTGTCGGGTAAGTTCCGACCTGCACGAATGGCGTAACGACTTGGGCGCTGTCTCAACCATGGACTCGGCGAAATTGCACTATTCGTGAAGATGCGAATTACCCGCGGTAGGACGGAGAGACCCCGTGAACCTTTACTACAGCTTGGCATTGGTCGCTGGTTTGTCGTGTAGAGGATAGGTGGGAGGCTGTGAAGCATGGGCGCCAGCCTGTGTGGAGCCACCGTTGGAATACCACCCTCGACAGGTTGGCGATCTAACTCGGTTCCGTGAATCCGGGCCGAGGACCGTGCCAGGTGGGTAGTTTGACTGGGGCGGTCGCCTCCTAAAATGTAACGGAGGCGCGCGTAAGGTCCGCTCAGAACGGTTGGCAATCGTTCGTAGAGTGCAAGAGCATAAGCGGGCTTGACTGCGAGACCTACAAGTCGAGCAGATAGGAAACTAGGCTCTAGTGATCCGGCGGCTCAGAGTGGAATGGCCGTCGCTCAACGGATAAAAGGTACTCCGGGGATAACAGGCTGATCCTCCCCAAGAGTCCACATCGACGGGAGGGTTTGGCACCTCGATGTCGGCTCATCGCATCCTGGGGCTGAAGTAGGTCCCAAGGGTTTGGCTGTTCGCCAATTAAAGCGGTACGCGAGCTGGGTTTAGAACGTCGTGAGACAGTTCGGTCCCTATCCACCGTGGGCGTAAGAGACTTGAGAGAGGCTGTCCCTAGTACGAGAGGACCGGGATGGACGAACCTCTGGTGTACCAGTTGTCACGCCAGTGGCACCGCTGGTTAGCTACGTTCGGTTTGGATAACCGCTGAAAGCATCTAAGCGGGAAGCCAGTCTCAAGATGAGGTCTCTCACTGGGTTAACCAGGTAAGGCCCCTCGTAGACTACGAGGTTGATAGGCTGCAGGTGTAAGCACAGCAATGTGTTCAGCCGAGCAGTACTAATAGGCCGAGGTCTTGATCTCATTCGCGTGACATTTCAAGCGCTATGCAGCACTCAGGGTGCGGGCACCCGTGTGTGTTGACAACAAGAGCGGACTCTCATGGAGAGCCGTCGAATGCGCTCAGTGATTTTGGCGGAGGGGGTACACCCGATCCCATTCCGAACTCGGAAGTTAAGCCCTCCAGCGCCGATGGTACTGCCCCGTAGGGGGTGGGAGAGTAGGACATTGCTGAGCGCATTCGGCGGCTCTTGTGGTTTCCGTCATTGATGACCATCTAGGCATGCGATGTGCTTGCTGAATATCTACTGAATTGGTCAGGATTGTGGTAGAATCCGCGTGTTCTGACGCGACGACTGTCGATCATCTGTGCTGAACTGCGGGAGATTGACATGCAGGAAGGGTGGCCAAGCATGAGGGAACGAGTAGAAGCTGCGCTCGACAAGATACGGCCGGCCTTGCAGGCCGATGGAGGCGATGTCGAACTGGTCGAGGTGACCGAAGACGGAGTTGTGAAGGTTCAGCTCGTGGGAGCCTGTCGCGGTTGCCCCATGTCCCAGATCACGCTCGCCAATGGGGTAGAGCGAGTCCTGAAGGAAGAGATTCCAGAGGTCACGCGAGTCGAACCCGTCTAGACGTTGTTCGGAAGCTGAGAGAGTCCGGCGGCTGTTCCCCTGCGGGGGAGCAGCCGCCTTGCGCTTGCGCTGGGCGATTCGGCGCCGTTCGATGGTGTGTCAGTGCCGTCTGGTACGGTGAGTGCGCCGTTCATCCGTTTGTCGTTGACGTACTAGATATAGCATGAGCTACACTGAACCAGCGCTAGATATGGTAGTCGCGCGCATCGGGCCCCCCGCGAGAGGGGGCTTTTCGGACTGTAAACGAGGGGTACACATGGAGGGGCACCATGCCTGACGCAGCACCAAAGACTGGGTATTCGAGAGCGATCGACGATCTGCTGTCGCCCAACTCGGTCAAAGTGCTTCAGAAGCGCTACCTCAAGAAGGACGAGGAGGGCAACGCTGTCGAGCGGCCGAGCGACATGTTCGCACGCGTCGCCGAAAACATCGCGTCGGCAGAGCGGACGTGGGGTGCAGCTGACGCGCAGGTGGCCGAGATCGCCCGTGACTTCTACGAGCTCATGACCTCTCTGGAGTTCCTGCCGAACTCTCCGACCTTGATGAACGCAGGACGCGAACTCCAGCAATTGTCCGCCTGTTTCGTGCTTCCTGTGGACGACTCGATGGAGTCAATCTTTGGTGCCGTCCGCGACACGGCACTCATACACAAGTCGGGTGGCGGCACGGGATTCTCGTTCTCGCGTCTGCGTCCCGGAGGCGACCAAGTTCGGTCCACACAGGGTGTCAGCAGTGGCCCGGTGTCGTTCATGCGTGTATTCAACCAGGCGACGGAAGCCGTCAAACAGGGTGGCACGCGCCGTGGCGCGAACATGGGCGTTCTACGCATCGATCATCCCGACATCCTCGCTTTCATCAAGTGCAAGGCCGACGGCGACTTCGCGAATTTCAACATCTCCGTCGCTCTGACGGAACGGTTCATGGAGGCAGTGAAAGCGGGAACGGACTACGACCTCATCAACCCCCGCACCAAGGATGTCGTGGGGCAGATGGATGCGCGAGAGGTGTATGACCTGATCGTTCAGATGGCCTGGGCCACGGGTGATCCCGGTATCATCTTCATCGACCGGATGAATCGTGACAATCCGACGCCTCAGCTGGGGGAGATCGAGTCCACCAACCCCTGCGGCGAACAGCCGTTGCTCCCATACGAGGCGTGCAATCTCGGCTCGGTGAATCTCGCCCGCTTTGTCGCCTACGGCGAGTCAGGAGCTGATGTCGACTGGGACAGACTCGGGGACGTGGTCCATCGCGCAGTTCGTTTCCTCGATGACGTGATCGAGGTCAATCAGTATCCAATCGAGCGCATTTCGGAGATGGCGCGCGGCAATCGAAAGATTGGACTGGGCGTGATGGGGTGGGCGGACATGCTCATCAAGATGGAGATCGCCTACGATTCGGATGAGGCGGTCGCCCTCGCCGAGAAGGTGATGGGATTCGTCCAGGCTGAAGCGCGAGCAGCGTCGGTGAAGCTCGCCGGGGAACGTGATGTGTTCCCGAACTTCGAGGGCTCTGTGTACGACACGCCCGAGGGCACCCGCATGCGCAACGCAACGGTGACCACCATAGCGCCCACCGGCACCTTGTCGATAATGGCGAACTGCTCAAGCGGCGTCGAGCCGTTGTTCGCGGTCAGCTACGTCCGGACGGTTATGGACAATGATCGCCTCATCGAGGTGAACCCCGCCTTCGAGGAAATGGCTGTCCGGCGAGGCTTCTATAGCCAGGAGCTGATGGCCCTGATCGCGGAGCATGGTTCGGTGCGTGATCTCGATGACGTGCCGAGGGACATACAGAGGTCGTTCGTTACCGCGCATGACATCTCTCCCGAATGGCACATCCGGATGCAGTCCGCCTTCCAGAAGAACACTGACAACGCGGTGTCGAAGACCGTGAACTTCTCGAGCGATGCGACGCCGGATGACGTAGAGAACGTGTATGACCTGGCCTACCAACTCGGTGTCAAGGGAGTGACCATCTATCGGGACGGTTCGAAGGAGGGGCAGGTCCTGTCGACAGGACGGACGGGCGGAGCCGGAGAGGCGGCTATCTCGAACGTCCATGGACCGCTCGAGCCCAGGCCGCGACCTATCGTGACGCAAGGCCGAACCGAGAAGATTCAGACGGGCTGTGGAAACCTCTATGTGACGGTCAACTGGGATGAGCAGGGCATGTGCGAGGTCTTCACCCAGATGGGCAAGTCGGGTGGCTGCGCTGCTTCTCAAGCGGAAGCTCTGTCGCGAATGATCTCGGTCTCGCTGCGCGCCGGTGTCGACCCAGAGGCCATCATGAAGCACCTCAGGGGCATTCGTTGCCCGAGCCCGTCATGGGCAGAGGGCGGCAAGGTGTTGTCGTGTGCGGACGCGGTCGGCATCGTCATGGAGCACGCAATGGGTCTCATCGAGACCGGTGAAGCTGGCCGAGGAATCTCGAAGAGCACGGACAGCCTCGACTACCTGTCGGGAGCCTGCCCGGAGTGTGGAGGCTCACTCGAACATGAGTCGGGCTGCGCCGTATGCCGTGCCTGCGGCTTCAGCAAGTGCGCCTAGGAGTGGAACATGGTCCTCTCTGATCGTACGATCAAGGAGATGCTGCTCGTAGGGCGCATTCGCGTCGAGCCGCTGGATCCGGACGACATCCAACCCTCGAGTGTCGACCTGCATCTCGGGCCGCGCTTCCAGGTATTCCGCAACTCCAGATACCCCTACATCGATCCAAGCCGCGAGCAGGACGGCCTCATGGAACTCGTCGAGGCGTCTGCCGAAGAGCCCTTCGTGCTCCACCCGGGCGAGTTCGTGCTCGGCACTACCGTCGAGCGCATCGTCCTGCCAGACGACATCGTGGCGCGGCTGGAGGGCAAGTCATCCCTGGGGCGTCTCGGACTGCTCATCCATTCGACAGCCGGATACGTTGATCCCGGTTGGGACGGCAAGCTTACTCTCGAGCTGTCGAACGTGGCGAATCTCCCGATCGTCCTCATGCCCGGGATGGCGATAGGGCAGATATCCTTCTCCCAGATGACGTCGCCTGTCGACCGGCCGTACGGTACGCCTGGTCTCGGCAGCAAGTATCAGGGGCAGTCAGACGTGACGCCAAGCCGCATGTTCGACAACTTCGGCGAATAGCGGCCAGCGGCGAGAAACTCGCGTGTCACAGGCCCCTGGTTACGCGGCTGACGATCGCCGTAGGCACGAAGCCCGCGAGGTACTTGCCCCATGACGACTCCATGAACGGGAGCCATCTCAACTTCCGTCGTATGTTCGCGGCGACGTGATCGCTAGAGCGCGAGAACGCACCCAACGCGTTCTCGCCCGAGTTGTTCGCGACAGCCATGCCCGCGAGGGCTCCCGTGTTCATCGCGTACGAAATGCCCTCTCCGGATGTGGGAGACATGAATCCGCCGGCTTCTCCGGCGAGAAGCACTCGCCCGCACCCCGGAGCGACGTCATGTGCATGCCGAATCGATAGCGCGACGCTGGCCTCGCGCTTAACGGTATCTCCAAGTTGAGGCATCGCCCGTCGGAGCATCTCTAGCGTGGCGTCGTGCTTCTCATAGGGGCGCTTGGTCTTCGGGTAATAGACCGAGCCAACGATGGCGACGTCGCCCTTCGGCACGACGTACGAGTATGCGTAGCAGTCCCCGATGTCACGCATGTATATGCAGTCGAAGTACGGTTCGAGCTCACCCTCGACTCGGACGAAGTCCTGGAGGGTGACGTAGTTCGCTATGCTTCCAGCGCCTACCGTGCGTCGCACCGCCGAGCGGGCTCCATCGCAGCCGATCAGGTTCTCGCACCGCAACTGCTCGGGAGCGCCGCCGTTCTTGATGGTCACGGTCACGCCCTGCGTGTCCTGTTCGAAGGACTGCACAGCGTGGGATCCGACGACCTCGACCGAGTCGGGCAGGAGTGAGACGAGCCAGTGGTCGAATTTCCGGCGATCGACATTGAGGAATCGCAGCTGAGTCGGCTTCTTGATTCCTCGGTCCCAGTCCCAGTAGCGGAAATTGACGTGCACGGGCTCTATGATCATGTCCTCGGGCACGTCCGCGAAGCTTGCCAGGAACTCCTGGGCATACTCGTTCAGCATGCCACCGCAGCTCTTGTCACGCGGCAGCGCGGACGAGTCCACGAGCAGGACTGGCCCCCGCTTTGCTGCGTTCATTGCCGCCATGACTCCGGCCGGTCCGGCACCGGCGACGATAGTGTCGTAGTGGGTCGTGCTCGCGTGCGGCATTCAGTGTCTCCCATCGCGTGCACCCCTTACCCACATACACGATACGACACTGACGCCCTAAATCCTCTGCCGGCCGAACTGCTCGTGTATCATCGGCTACATTCCGCGAATACGGGAGGTCTTGATGGCGAAATGCTGGGAAACCAGGGGTTGCGACGAGGAGATGCAGGCCGAATGCCCGCATCACACCGTGTTCTACGACCGATGCCCATCGAAGTGCGCCTTCGCAAAATGCGATCGGCAGACTCACGAGATGACTATCGAGCCGGAACTCGTCTTCGACCCTAGCGTGCGGAGAGAGGATGCCATCAAAGAGGAATGTCTCTACTGCGGCTTCTTCCTGCGGAACGGACCTAGGCGCTCGTCAGGTGATGAAGACTAGCGTCTGCGAATCTCGGGAAGACTCAATCTTGGGCGCGTGGATCGATGCGCCGAGTTCGCGATTCTGTTGTGACGAGAGTTCGTGGCCTAGGAGGAAGACATGCAGCAGTACATCCCACGCTACTCGGACTGGGACGACCTGTACGCACTCATCCGTGACGTGTTCATCGCTGCCTCGGTGACGTGCTTCTTGTACGCCATGCATCGCATTGCGAATGGTGTATCGCTGGGCGGGCGCGTGAAGGCGCTCGAGGAGTTCGGCGATGCGTATACGCCGGAAGAGCGGGAAGTCCTCATCCACACCATCAAGAAGGACTCGCTGAAGTTCTAGGGCGGAGGGAGTGAGACGTCCCTCGACCGTTGCGGCAGACCTTCTCGCGTACGGGCTTGAGCTTCAGGCTGCAGGTGATGCGCAGGTTGGGGGCTCGTTCACCGGCGTCGCGGAGGCGGACGAGCTGATCGAGTCATCTGCCGAGGCGTTCCTTCTCGGCATGTTGTTCACGCAGGGAATCCCGGCTGAGCGTGCATGGACGGGACCATGGCTCTTGCGCGAGAGGCTGGGCCATCTAGACCTGGAGCGTCTTGCCGGCGAACCCGAGACTGTCCGAGAGGCCGTCCAGCGGCACCCGATGCTGCACCGCTTCAAGAACACCCTGCCGCGATGGATCTCCGCTGCCGCCGCAAGGTTGCTGGAGGACTACGGTGGTGACGCGACGCGAATCTGGGCTCCCGGTACCCACGTGCTCGATGTGACGAAACGGTTGGTGGACTTCGACGGCATCGGTCGTAAGAAGGCGGTCATGGGGACCGAGATCCTCATGCGGCACTTCGGGGTCGAACTCGAGGGTCGGGAGTGCGGTCAGGTCGCGTACGACGTCCAGATCCGGAGGGTGTTCCTGCGGACCGGTCTCGTTGACCGCGACACGCTTGCAGACATCGAGGCCGCAGCAGCATCGATATGTCCCGATTCGCCTGGCGTGCTCGATCTGGCCGCGTGGCTGGTGGGCCGGGACACATGCAGGCCGAAGGCGCCGCGCTGCGAGGACTGCCGGCTTGGTGCGACGTGCCCGAAGCGTACATGGTTGTCGGTCGAGGGCGTGGGCGCACGGCGGACCAATGGGAGCGGGGAGAAGGGCCGATCAGGGGCGCGACGCGGCTAGCGTACGAGGAAGCTCCAGCCGGAGACACCTGGCATTTCGACGGTCGCGTTGCCGAGGGTCGCCGTGGCGAAGTAGCGGTATTCGCCCGGATCGTCGGGCGCGTCGACGACCGCTTCCCAGAGTCGAACGTCGCCTGAACCGGGTACCCGCTCCAGCGCGAATGTCTCATCGAACTCGCCCGCACGCGCCACGACTCTGATGGACACGCTGTCAGCGTCGCCGGACACCCGCACGCGGAAGGTGACTGGGTCGCTGGGGTCGACGGTCTCTGGATCCACCGTGCGCTCAAGTATCTCGGGCGAAGCGACGTCCGACGGGACGTCCGGCGCAGGGGTCTCGTGTGGATCGGATTGCCTGGCGGCCTCATCCGTCGCCGAAGCCAGTTGGCTCTCGAGATCCGCGATCCGGGCCGAAAGGCTGGCTTCAAGAGAAGCCAGATCTTCTTCGGCAGATATTGACGCCTGCTCGGCGTCGCGCAGTTCGGCGGTGAGTGAGGCATGTTGAATCGCTGCGAACGCGAGGCCGGCGGCAAGGCCGATGATCAGCGCGAACACCGCCACGAGCCAGGCACGGCCGGGTGTCAGGGTCTTCACGGTCCCGTCCTCCTCAACGACTACGGCTGCTCGTCGAGCGGTGTGTCCATCGAACGAAACACGAGGCCGGAAAGCAGCTTCGGATAGAAGTAGGTCGACTTCTGGGGCATTACGTCGCCCGCGAGCGCCACTGCGCGCATTTGATCCATGCGGGTGTGACGCAGCACAAATGCCACGTCGTGGCTCTCTGTCATCTTGAGAGCGTCGTGTGCGTCCTTGACGAATCGGAGGCGGTCTAGAGTTTCGGGCCGGTCCGGATGAATGCCGAGGAACGGCTGGAGCACGAGTTCCTGGAGTACCGCGACGTCCAGCTCCTTCCATGCATGCGAGCGCTGCAGGGGGATGGCCACATCGAGATCGACTTCCGGGCGGACGACCGCCACGCGCGGTCGCTCATCGGTGCGCGTACGGACAAGGAATGCCGGTCGCTCGATGGCGTCCAGCGCGTCCGATGGGTGTCCGGGTCCAACCTCGGTGACTTCGAAGAGCCTGGACATGTCGGCGTAGAACGTGGCGCTGTCGAAGGGTTCTGCAGAGTCGGCAACGCGATGAGTGGGCAGAACAACGAGTTCGGGATCGTCCATGTCAACGAGCGCCATCATGACGTAGTCATAGTCGGGGTCGTCCGGGGCACGTCCGGCCGTCGCGTCCGCAGCGCGCCGTTCGTCCCGGTACGCGAGAGCGACCGTATAGCGGTGATGGCCGTCGGCGATGAAGATCCGTTGGGCGGCGAGACCCTCCGCTATGAGCGCGATGCGTGCGGGGTCTGTCACGGTCCAGACGACGCTTTCTACTCCTGCATCGTCAGTGGCCGCAAGCGACGGGGGACTGTCGGCCAGCTGATCGAACGTGCGAGCGAGTACCCGCTCGGGATCGTCGAGCAGGCCGAAGATCTGGCTGAAGTTCGCGTGTGTGGACGTGATGAGGTTGTGACGGTCACCCAGGGCCTTCGGCAGGGTGCGCTCGTGCGGGAGCACGATGCGTTCTTCGAACGCGTGCAGAGCCACTTCGGCAATGAGAGCGCGGCGCTTCACGCGCGCCCCGGCGAGCTCGAAGCGCTGTTCGAGCAGGTAGAAGGCGCTCTGGTCGTCACGGACGACGACGTCGTCTTCTCGCCACTCACGCCATCTGTGAGCCGCTGTCTCGTATCGGTTGCCCGTTGATGAAGGGTCGGTCGGTCCTTCGGCAAGCTCGAGTGCTACTACGTTGTGTTCGCTGCGAGATAGCAGGGAGGCCCGCTCGTCCTCGTGAATGACGTCGTAGGGTGGCGCGACCAGGGGCGTTATGTCGTGCGAGTCGCGCGCGTACGTGTACGCGCGGAACGGTCGGATTCGGGCCACGGAGGTCCTTTCGGTTCGAGCCTGCCGATGTTATGGCATAGCCGAGTCGTCGGGTACGGGCGTCAGTCTATCGGAGGTTGCGGTGGTATGCCAGCGGGTGTGGAGCGTCGGATCGCCGGTCCCCGGGACGGCGTCTCAGGCCATGCCAAGGACGCTGCGCAGAAGAACGAACGCTGCCATTCCGGCAACGGTGGCGCCCAGGAAGCTGCGGGTCACGCGGTAGACGACACCGGTGATGACCGCCGCGAGGAGATGCGGGTTGAGCAACGTGAGCTGGAGCTCCCCTCCGGGTCGAAGAATCTCGGTCGCGACGAGGGTTCCCATCACCGACACCGGTATGTAGGACAGCCAACGCAAGACGGGGCGCGGGAGGTCTACCCGCGACACCACCGCGATGGGCACGAATCGCACCACGAAGTTGGCGGTCGCCATGCCGACGATGACCGCCCAGATGAAGGTGTCACTCATCGAACACCACCAACCCTATGGTGGCGGCCGTCACTGCGGCGATGATGATGAACCAGCTCGAGGCTATGTGGATGCCGAGACGGGACAGCTCGGGAAGACCGAGTGCGATGGCCCCGGCGACGATTCCGATGAGCGTGTGGCGCTTCGTTTCGGCCATGGCGATCAGGAGTGCCGTGAACATCGCCGCCATCGCGAAATCCACGCCCCACGTTGTCGGGTCACCGATCCAGCCGGCAGCCGCCGCCCCTATCACGGTTCCCGCGACCCAGCCTATCCAGGCGATCGCGCCGACGCCGGCCATCGAGGCTCCGCTCGAAAGACCTCGACGCTGATCGTCGATGTTGACGGCGAAAGTCTCGTCCGTGAGCGTGAAGGCGAGTATGGCCTGCGTCGGGAGGCGCATGTTCTTCAGGTGCGGCGACATCGTCGCGCCGAAGAGCACGTACCGAAGGTTCACGACGGTGGTTGCAGCCAGCACGGCGAAGACGCCTTCACCCGTGCGCATGACGGCCAGAGCGATGAACTGTCCAGCACCTGCCAAGGCGGTTGCAGAGCACAGACCCGCCTGGAGCACGGAGAATCCGAGAGTCGTCGCGATGACCCCGAACGCCATACCCACCGGCATGTAGCCGAGGAAGATGGGCGTGCCGAGCCGCATGCCGCGCGCGAAGCGAGATGCGCGGGTCATGCGCGTACCGTGTCGTGCAGATATGTCAGCTGAGGAGTGAGACACGCTTACGAATCCTAGCATTCTGGCGCGGTTCTTGCGGCAGGCGGATTGTGATAGAAGCCCTCACGTCGCACCCTCGCTCTGCCGAGGTAGAATGTAGGCGAGGGCCTTCATCGCCCAAGGAGGCGAGGATGATGCAGTTCATGATCACATGCCCCGTCGACGGACCGATCGAGGTCACACTCGAAGATGTCGATACGGTGGTGTTGCGCGAGCCCGAACAGGCCGAGGTCATCTTCTCCTGCCCTGAGTGCGGCAGCGAGGTATCGCTCATGGTGCGCATCCCCAGCTTCCTCATGGCAGCCATAGAGGCGATGGCCGAAGAGGGTGGCAGTCAGGTACTCCCGATTGCGGGAATCGTGGCTCTTGCGACAGAGGCGGGACTCGAGACGGGATTCGAGGAGGTACTCGAGGAGACCGACCAGGAGCGCGTCGATGCGTACTGCGAGTACTTCAGGCGTCAGCTCGCCGATGTAAACGACGTCGATGACATCCTCAAAGAGATTGGCTGCGACGGCTAGCTGCCGCCCGGCGGGTCCACCATCTCGAGCGGAAGCCTATCGCCACGTTCTTGAGCGCGTTCTGCGTCGACCGCGTCCGCGTCGATCTGCAAACCACGCTGGAACCGTGAGCGCCAATCCTGCGGCGAAGCCACCCACATGTGCCCACCATGCGACGCCGCTTGCCATTCCACTGCCGAGCCCCCCGATTCCCTGAACGAGCTGGAGTACGAACCAGAATCCGATCACGAAGCCAGCGGGGATCATCGCGACCTCGAACACGAAGATGATCGGAATCAGGGTCAGGACTCGTGCCCTGGGGTAGAGCAACACGTATGCCCCGAGCACTCCGGCAATCGCCCCCGAGGCACCCACGAGGGGTACATCGGAGCCAGAGCTGAGGGCGACCTGCGCGGCGACTGCTGCAGCCCCACAGGCTACGTAGAAGAGAAGGAACGGAAGTGGTCCGAAGCGATCCTCGACGTTGTTGCCGAAGATCCACAGATACAACATGTTGCCGAGAAGATGCAGCCAGCCCGCATGGAGGAACATGGAGGTCAGAACGGTAGGCCACAGCTTCGGATCGAATGGGTTTGAGGCGAGGGCTGAAGGGTTCGCTCCCCACGAATTCAAGAGAGCCACGAGTTGGGCGTCGGTTCTGCCGAGCTCGAATACGAATACGACCACGTTCGCAATCACCAACAAGACGGTCACTATCGGCAGGCGAACAGTGGGGTTCTCGTCACGCAGGGGAATCATCCGAGCCTCTTCTGCTACGATTCAAGCGAACGGCACGTGTAGAGTACCGTTGCGTTCTTCATGGCGCCACGTGGCTTTCGGGAGGATGGGAATCTGATGCCAGATGTAGCACTGCTTTGCTTCGGCGGTCTGGTCTTGGCCGTCATCGTGGTCATCGGTGCGGTGATCGCGCTCTACAACAGGCTTGTGATGTTGCGCAACCGGGTGGACAATTCCTGGTCCCAGATCGATGTACAACTCAAGCGACGCTATGACCTGATTCCGAATCTTGTGGAGACGGTCAAGGGCTATGCGACCCACGAGAAGGAGACCTTCGAGCGGGTCACGCAAGCTCGGAACATGGCCATCAACGCAGGAAGTGTTGCCGAACAGGGCCAGGCGGAGAACATGCTGACGGGTGCTCTCAAGTCGTTGTTCGCGGTGGCCGAGGCGTATCCGGAGCTCAAGGCGAACCAGAACTTCATGATGCTGCAGGAAGAGTTGTCCGGAACCGAGTCGAAGATCGCCTACGCGCGCCAGTTCTACAACGACACGACGATGAGCTACAACACGGGGATCCAGACCTTCCCCGCGAACGTGCTCGCGGGGATGTTCGGCTTCGCCGCCCGGGAGTACTTCGAGATCGAGCTCGCCGGCGAGCGGGAGACCCCGCAGGTCGCCTTCTAGGGCACGCGAAGACCCCTGCATCGAGATCGCCGCGGTCCGGTACGGTGCGGGCCGCGGCGGCATCACGTTCGGACGGGTGACAGATGTACGACCAGATCTCCTCCAACAAGACGAAGAGCGTGCTGCTGGTCGGCTTCTTCGTGTTGCTCGTGGTCGCCGTCGGATGGGCGTTCGGCTACGTCACGGATATGGGTCCGGCCGGACTCGTGCTCGCCCTGGGCCTCTCGTTCTTCATGGCGTGGGGCTCCTATTGGTACTCCGATCGTATCGTCTTGGGAATGAGCCACGCGAGACCCGTGAACAAGCAGACGGAACCGTATCTCGTGAACACGATCGAAGGACTGTCCATTGCGGCGGGCATTCCCGTTCCGAAGGCCTACATCATCGAGGACGTGGCACCGAATGCGTTTGCGACCGGGCGGAACCCCGAGAATGCCGCGATCGCAGTCACCCGCGGTCTACTCGAGAAGATGAACAGACTCGAACTCGAGGGCGTCGTCGCCCACGAACTCGCCCACGTCAAGAACTACGACACGCTGGTTCAGACGCTGGCCGCAGTCATGGCCGGTACCGTCGTGCTGCTCGCCGACTGGATGCTCCGCGCAATGTGGTGGGGCGGCGGCGGGCGGCGCAATCGCGACAGCGACAGCGGAGGAGCCGGCGGCATCCTCATGATCGTCGGACTGCTCCTGATGGTTCTAGCCCCCCTCTTCGCGGCAATTATCCAGATGGCCATCTCACGCAAGCGGGAGTATCTTGCGGACGCCAACGGTGCTCTTCTGACTCGATACCCGCAGGGTCTTGCCGACGCGCTCCGCAAGATCGCGTCAGATCCGGCTCCATTGCGGGCAGCAAACAAAGCGACCGAATCCATGTACATCTACAATCCACTGAAGGACATCAAGGGAGGCCGGGGCTTGAACTCACTATTTGACACCCACCCGCCCATCGAGGACCGGGTCCGCCGCCTTGAGACCATGGCCTCAGCTGGAGGTGGCGCGTGATCGAGTTCATGATGCGACCCGCATCGATCGCGTATCCGGATATAGATCCCGTCATCGTGCAACTCGGACCGGTTGCCGTGCACTGGTACGGTCTGGCGTACGTTGTCGGTTTCATAGTCGCTGGCCTGGTCTTCCGCATGCTGGCTGGCCGTTGGAAGATCGGACTCACGGACGATGATGTCCTGACCGCGGTCCTCTACGCGATCATCGGCGTTCTGGTTGGTGGCCGCATCGGGTACGTGCTGTTCTATGGCGGGTCGGCGTACTGGTCTGACCCGGCGCGCATTCTGTTCGTCTGGCAGGGCGGAATGTCGTGGCACGGCTCGTTCATAGGCATCCTGGTCGCCGGGGTGTTGCTCGCACGCCGGTTCAAGGTGCCCTTCCTGCGTCTGTGCGACATGGCGGCGGTGGGGGCGCCAGCAGGCTTCTTCTTCGGCAGGCTTGCGAACTTCATCAACAACGAGCTGTGGGGTCGGAAGACCGATCTACCGTGGGGCATGGTGTTCCCCGGGACGGACGGCATGCCGAGACACCCGTCGCAACTCTACGAGGCTACGCTTGAGGGTCTCGTCATCTTCACGGTTCTGATGATCCTGGCGAGACGCAAGCGTCCTCCGGGCTTCGTCTTCGGCATGTTTGCGCTCATGTACGGAGTGTTCCGCTTCGCCGTCGAGTTCGTAAGAGAGCCCGACGCGCAGCTGGGCACGATTCTCGGTCCGTTCACCATGGGCCAGGCCTTGAGCGCACCTCTGATCCTCGTGGGAGTCTGGTTCGTGGTGAGGGCGCTCATAGCCGAGCGCAAGGCTGCACCTGTCGAAGAGTAGGCGCGCCCTAGTCGTTGCAGACGCCGCCTGGCTTCCAGCACGGGTCCGACCGGTCCAGGCATTGCAGTGACTCACCCGCGCCGAGCTGCTTCGGCGGGTTGCACTGCGCGCAGTAGAAGCGAGGGTAGGATCCGACAAGATCCTTGAGATCCGCGTCGGCATACGGATCAGGGTCCGGTTGTTCGACCATGTGAAGTAGGTAGCAGCTCAATGCCGCGATCCAATCGCGTTGGCTTGTGCGCGCACCAAAGTCGGCGCCCCTTCGCTATAGTGTATCGGCACGCTGACGGTACCGGCACACCGTTTGACCCTCATCTGGGTCGTACGTAGACTCGGACCCCAGGGAATCAAGGAGGCAGCGAACACGTGCGCGAGTTCTGGAAGAAGCATCACCGATGGATCATCGCGATAGCGACGGCTCTCACTATCGTTGGCGGCGCTGCGGTCGCCTACAGCTACCTGTCAGCCGAGGAGGAAAGGCCAGTCGAGGTCACCTCCGCGTGGCCTGTCGCCGACTCGGAGCGCGTCGTGGACAAGCCCGCAAGCGCGCCCAGGTGGCCGCTCACTGGCGAGGAGGCTCCCGGAGACAAGGTGATCACGCGGCGACCGATCTCCGTGAAGATCGAGAACTCGCCCCAGGCTCGTCCTCAGTGGGGTCTGCAGAAGGCCGACGTTGTCTACGAATCAGTTGCAGAAGGTGGGATCACGCGGTTCAACGCAATCTTTCATTCGGATCAGAGCGGTGAGGTCGGACCGGTACGCAGTGCGCGCCTCTCCGACATCACGATAGTGCCGCAGTACGATGCGCTCTTTGCGTTCTCCGGAGCGAGCTCGACCGTAGGCGGTCGCGTGCGGGCCGCGGGGCTGCCGAATCTAAGTCAGGACGTGGGCGTGTCGGCACCGTACTATCGCAAGCCCGGCAAGGCTGGACCTCACAATCTGTGGGGCGTCTTGGACAAGCTCCTCGTCGAAGCCGAGGGTCGCGGGATGCGCATGAAGTCGGAGGTTCGCCCGCTGCAGTTCGACCGACACGCGAAGGAAGAGACCGTGACCGTGACGGAGATCGACATCCCGTTCTCGGACGCGAACCGCGTGAAGTGGACGTACGACAAGAAGCAGGGAGTCTACCTGCGGGTGAACAACGGATCGACCCACAACGATGCCGAGACGGGCCAGCAGGTTTCTGCGAAGAACGTCGTCGTGATGTGGGCGAAGTACTCCACCGCCAGCCGCGACAAGTTCGGGTCGACGACGTACGATATCGCGCTGACAGGCAAGGGCCAGGCCACGATCTTCCGAAACGGCGAAAGGCTCGATGGGACCTGGACGGCGGATGGGAAGAATCCGCCGCGCTTCGTCGACAAGGACGGAAACCCCATCAAACTCGCGGTGGGGAACACCTGGATGCAGGTGGTGGCCACCAACGTGAACATCGCCATGAAGTAGCGTCGCCACTTCGGGGCGGGTACAATCACGTGGTCACAAGCGCTGCCCGGGACACGATTCCGTGCACCCGTCACAGGATGAAAGGGTCTGTTCGAAGTGCCTGAAAGCGGAAGAGAGATAGGTACACTGCGCGTGAAGACCGGTCTGGCCGAGATGCTCAAGGGCGGCGTGATCATGGACGTCGTCAACGCCGAGCAGGCCAAGATAGCCGAAGACGCGGGTGCGGTGGCGGTGATGGCGCTCGAGCGGGTACCCGCTGACATACGCGCCACGGGTGGGATCGCGCGCATGGCAGATCCTTCGAAGATCGAGGAGATCGTTGCCGCTGTTTCCGTCCCGGTTATGGCCAAGTGCAGGATCGGTCATTTCGTCGAAGCACAGCTCATTCAGTCGCTTGGCGTGGACTACATAGACGAATCGGAAGTGCTCACACCGGCCGACGAGCAGTATCACGTCAACAAGTGGGACTTCACCGTCCCGTTCGTGTGCGGCGCCCGCAGTCTCGGAGAAGCGCTCCGGCGTATTGCTGAAGGTGCCGCGATGGTCCGCACAAAGGGTGAGCCCGGCACGGGCAACGTGGTAGAGGCCGTCCGACACATGCGCCAGATGAACGACGAGATCGCATGGGTAGCCGGCATCAGCGAAGGTCAGCTGTTCGACGCCGCCAAGGAACTCGGCGCTGCGCACGAGCTCGTGAAGTGGGTGCACGACAACGGCAAGCTGCCGGTCGTGAACTTCGCAGCGGGCGGCATCGCCACCCCGGCGGACGCGGCGCTCATGATGCAATTAGGCTGCGACGGCGTGTTCGTCGGCAGCGGGATCTTCAAGAGCGGGGACCCTTCGACCCGTGCGAAGGCGATTGTAGAGGCCACCACACACTTCGAGGATCCGGAGATCATCGCGAAGGTCTCCCGAAACCTCGGTGAAGCCATGGTCGGCATCAACATCCCCGACATCCCACAGTCGGAGAGGATGCAAGAGCGGGGCTGGTAGCGTGCGCGTCGGAGTTCTCGCCCTGCAGGGGGCGTTCCGGGAGCACATCGTGATGCTCGAAGCCCTGGAGGTTGCGGCTGTTGCGGTGCGTCTGCCGAATCAGCTCGACGATCTGGACGGGTTGATCATCCCCGGAGGTGAATCGACGGCCATCGGCAAGCTCATGGAATCCTACGAGTTCTTCGAGCCGATTGCCGGCCGCCACGCGGAGGGCATGGCCGTCTGGGGCACGTGTGCAGGAGCGATTCTCGTCGCCAAACGCGTGTTGGACGGAGTCACGGGTCAGCGTAGTCTAGGACTCATGGATATCGCCGTGAGACGAAACGCGTTCGGCCGTCAGGTGGACTCGTTCGAGGTCGATCTCGACTTCGCTCATCTGCATGGCGAGGACTACCGCGGCGTCTTCATCCGCGCTCCCTGGATCGAGGAGGTGGGCGCCGGCGCCGAAGTGCTCGCTCGTCACGAGGGAGCGATCGTGGCTGCACGAGAGGGCAACATGCTGGCGACGGTTTTTCACCCTGAACTCACCGGTGATCCGCGGATACACCGCTACTTCATCGAAGACGTCATCCCGACCTAGAGGAGTCGAACGATGTCTGGTCACTCGAAATGGGCAACGACAAAGCATCGCAAGGCCGCGCAAGACAAGAAGCGGTCGGCGCTCTTCTCCAAGCTGTCCCGCATCGTCACCGTCGCGGCCAAGACCGGGGGCGACCCCAATCCCGAGAACAACGCGCCACTGGCGGCGGCCATCGCGAAGGCAAAATCGTACTCATTGCCGAAGGACAAGATCGAGGCAGCCATCGCGAAGGCGTTTGCCGCGGGCGAAGGCGCGAACTTCGAAGAAGTGGTCTACGAGGGCTATGGACCAGCGGGGGTCGCCCTCTACGTGGAAGCTCTGACCGACAACCGAAATCGCACGGCCGCCGATGTCCGGTCTGCGTTCACGCGGGCCGGCGGTAATCTCGGCGCATCGGGATCCGTCGCATTCCTGTTCGAACGCAAGGGTCAGATCACGATTGAGAAGGCAGGTGCGTCGGACGAGGAGGAGCTCCTCATGTTGGTCGCCGACGCCGGTGGTGACGACATGGAGGAAGGCGAGGAAGAGTGGCTCGTCTACACGTCTCCGGGTGATGTGATGGCCGTCAACGCGGCGCTGGAGTCCGCAGGTGTTCCCGTCAAGGGTGCCGAACTAGTGATGGAACCGGTGACTGCGAGCGTGGTGAGCGTTTCTGACGCGCGGAAGGTCTTTCGGCTGATCGACGCTCTTGAGGAGTACGACGACATCCAGAACGTATATCACACGATGGAGTTGACCGAGGAGATCGCTGCGGCGCTGGACTAGCAGTCTGAATGCCGCTTTACGCTCCAACGAGGCTACGCTACCCTGAACATATGTTCGATTGCACCCGATCATCGGGGGAGCGCGCGTGATCATCCTCGGCATAGATCCCGGCCTGGCCAACACCGGCTGGGGCGTCATCGAGAGTGCCGGTTCGTCCCATCGCTGTCTTGCGTACGGGTGCATCACGACATCCGCCGATCAACCGCTACCCGACCGCCTTGCCCAGGTGCATGACGAGCTCGTGCGCGTCGTCGAACGGTATCGACCCGCTGCATGTGCTATCGAGAGCGTCTACTTCGGAAGCAACGCGAAGTCGGCTTTTGCCACGGGGCAGGCACGCGGCGTGGCGATCCTCGCAACTGCGGGCGCGGGACTCGAACTCGGGGAGTACAGCCCGCCGCAGGTCAAGAGCACGGTTGTCGGGGCGGGCGCGGCCGACAAACGGCAGGTCGCCTACATGGTGCGAATTCTCCTCGGTCTTGCCGAAGAGCCACATCCGGATCACGCTGCCGATGCGCTCGCCGTCGCAATCTGCCATGCGCACTCGGCGGGCCTCGGAGGACGGGTCCGCCTCACGCAGGCCTCGACATCGGAGGCAACCACATGATCGCCTTCCTCACCGGGCGTGTTGCCGAAAAGGGTGTCGTGCACTGTTTGTTGGATGTCGGCGGAGTGGGCTTCCGTCTCGCGATGTCGACCGCCTCGCTTTCCGCGTTGCCCGCCGAGGGCGACGAGGTCACGGTGCACACATACATGCACGTTCGCGAGGATGAGCTGTCGCTCTTCGGCTTCGAGGATGTGGCCGAGAAGGAGCTGTTCGAGAAGCTCATCACAGTCAGTGGAGTAGGCCCCAAGGTCGCTCTGGCGGCCTTGTCGTCCTACGCACCCGATGCACTTGTGGAGGCAATCGCCCGAGAAGACGCGGCGCTCATCTCGAGCGTTCCAGGTATCGGCAAGAAGACCGCGCAGAGAATCATCCTCGATCTGAAAGACAAGCTCGGCGTGCCCGATCTGGGTACGGCGACGAAGTCGATCGCTCCGATCGCGGCTGCGGAGACGCGCGATGCGCTGCTCGGGATGGGATTCACCTCTGCGGAGATTGCGAGCGCGATGAACGCCTTCGAAGGTGCGTCCGATGATGCGCGGGCGTTGCTCAGGCACGCGCTCAAACGCCTCGGTGGTGGCGCATGAGCACGCTGTGGGAGAGTGACGACGCGAGGCGAGAACTCGCGATGACCGAATCCGAGCGGCTCGTCTCCGCGCAACACACGGAAGATGATCTTGAGATCGATCGCAGTCTGCGTCCACGTGCTCTGGACGAGTATCTGGGACAGACGCGTGTGAAGGAGAACCTCTCGGTGCTCATCGACGCCGCCCGGGGCCGCGATGAGGCGCTGGATCACATCCTCCTATCCGGACCACCGGGACTCGGCAAGACGACACTCGCTCACGTCATTGGCAACGAGCTGGGTGTCGCCGTAAAGACGACCAGCGGTCCGGCGATCGAGCGTGCGGGCGATCTCGCCGCCATACTCACTAATCTCGACGCGCGCAACGTGCTCTTCATCGACGAGATTCATCGCCTGAATCGCGCTGTTGAAGAGGTGCTGTACCCGGCGATGGAGGACTACGCGATAGATATCATCATCGGGCAGGGCCCTGCCGCGAGGAGCCTGCGCCTCGACCTGCCACCCTTTACGCTCATCGGTGCGACAACTCGCACGGGTCTTCTGACGGGTCCACTGCGCGATCGATTCGGCATGGCGTTCCGTCTGGACTACTACTCTCCGGAGGAACTCGCGAGCATCGTGCGGCGGAGCTCTGACATCCTTGGGGTGCCGGTCACCGATGACGGCGCTGTAGAGATCGCGCGCAGGTCTCGCGGGACACCTCGCCTGGCAAACCGTCTGCTCAAGCGGGTGCGCGACTACGCA
>JAENZW010000017.1 GCA_016841065.1 Actinomycetota bacterium | reverse complement strand
CCGCGACCGGCGGCGAGGAGTCCGACTCGCTGAACCCGAGGCCGCCGGGCACCGCGCGCGCCTCCGCCTCGACCGAGTATCCACCCGCGTGCTCGAAGCGCTCGTGCGCACGGCCGTACTGCGACAGCAGCCTCTCGAGCGTCTCCCCTTCGGCGGACGCCATCTCTTCCTCAAGCCGCCGCAGTTTGGCCTCAAGATGGCCCATCTCTTCGGCCGAAGAGATGACCTCGGCGAGCACGCTGCGGCCTCGCATCTCTATCGCTTCCTGCTTGAGATAGCCGATGTCGACACCGGATGCACGGCGCACGCTGCCTGAATCCACATCCTGCTCTTCGGCAAGCACCTCGAGCAACGTGGTCTTCCCCGCGCCGTTGGGACCGACGATTCCGTAGCGGTCGCCTGCGTTGACCTGCAGCGAAACGTCGGCGAACAACGTTCGCGCGCCGACGGACTTGGTGATGGAGTCGAGTGCGATGATCACAGCGATAGAGTCTATCAGGCCGAGTGCGCCGTGTCGGTCGGCGGGTGTAGAATCGGCCGGAGAGTACAGGGACACACAAACGACATTGCGAACGCCTGCGTGGTGTTCAACCGAATGAGGGGATCACCATGAGCCGAAAGATGGTCGGGGTCGTTGTCAGCGTCGTCGCGGTGGCGGTCATCGCGACAGGCATCATCGCGTTCTCGCTCTACGGCGGAGGGTCCTCCCCCGACGAGGCGATCGCCGCCGTCATCCAGAAGGTCGAGGAGCTCAAGACCTTCGCCTTCACGATGGACATGGAACTCGAGACGTTCGGGCAGTCCATGACCATGGAGTTCGAGGGCAGCGCCGAAGACAACGCCAACCCTGCTGCCGCCAAGGTCGATATGACCGGATCGATGAGCGTCCTCGGCCAGTCGATCACAATGTCCGAGGTCCTGATGGACGGGAAGCTGTACCTCAAGTACGACCCTGACCCCCTGGGTGCGGAGTCGCAGTGGTACTTCATGGACTACGACCTGAGCGGCATGCAGACCGCGAACCAGGGTAGCGGCAATCCCGCCGAATACCTCGAGTTCATGAAGGCCTACTCATCGGTAGAGTCCAAAGGGACCGAGACCATCAATGACATCAAATGCAATCACTACTACCTCGTCATCGACGGTGCGAAGATCGCGGACATGGCGACTGCGAACTACGAAGAGATGATGAAGCAGATGCCCGAAGGCACGACCGAGGGTGCCTACGACGCCGAGCAGGCCCGCGCCATGTATGAGGACGCCGAAATCACGGCAGACCTCTACGTAGGCGTGGACGACGGGATGCCGCACCGGCAGGTCGTGAACATGGGACTCAAGAGCCCGGTCCCCATGGACATGACGATCTCGATGGACATGTTCGACTTCAACAAGCCGGTCGACATCAAAGCCCCTGCAGGAGCAGTCCCACTTCCCGTCGAGCTGGGCGGCACGAGTAGCCCCACGATGTAGGCCGCGACTCATCATGATCGACCCCTAGGGCTGCCTACACGAGAGTGGGCAGCCCTAGTAGTCTCTCGGCATTCCGCCACATGATGAGTGCAAGATCTTCGTCGGGAAGACCGAGGCCGCGAACCGCCGCAACCTCCAGCGCCTGATTTGCCCAGGGCGCATCGGTACCGAAAAGCACTCGATCCGTACCGTGCGCGCGAACGAGTTCGATGAAGCGTTCGGGCGGCATGTGGCCAAGCGAGTACGACGTGTCCAGGTAGACGGGAAGGCCGATGATGTGGCGCTCCACATCGTCCCAGAGCCGGAAGCCGCCCATATGCGCAAGGATCATGCGCATACCAGGGTACGTGCGTGCTACATCCGCGAGAGCTGACGGCGTGCCTCTGAGCGTGTCGATGGCAATGTCGAGTCCTGCATGGAAGAGAACGATTAGATCGTTGGCGAGAACCGCCTCGTAGATCGGCTTCATCCGTTCGTCTGTCGGAGAGCACGCCTGGAACTCGGGATGTAGCTTGACGCCCCTCATGCCCAGCGAGCGCAGACGTGCGAGTTCGGACGCTGAATCATCGAAGTCCGGATGGATCGAGCCGAAAGCAACGATGTCTTCAGCTACGCACGACGCGACCCAGTCGTTGATGCTGCGCACCTGCGACGGCCGCGTGGCCACCGGTTGAAGCACCGAGACGTCGATTCCCGACACCCGCATCGACGCGCGAAGACCCCCGATGGTGCCGTCAAACGCCGCGCGTACGCCGGCGTTCTCCTCCATTGTCGGCATAGCCGCGCGGGCGACGTCGTCCGGGAAGACATGTGTGTGGATGTCGATGACGGGCATGGCGCCTCTCAGCCAGCAACGCGCAATCCTACTTGTACAGCGCCTTGCCCTTCATGATCACGGTCTTGAACGCCCAACCCTGAGACTCCACAGCTCCCTGTACGAGAGTGCGGGTTCGTCCGTAGTCCCAGGAGTAGTCGACTGTCGCACCCTTGCCCGGTGACCAGGATCCGCCCATCGTCTTGCCCCAGCTCTTGCCCCCGAACTGGCTCGTCTTCTCGAAGCCGCCGCCGATGGAGGAGCCGCTCTCGGTCGTCCTCTCCCAGAAGATGACAGTACGGCTTTGCTCGTCGGCCTTCATCAGAGCCTTGTAGGTGACTCGCTTGGCATCCCATGAGCCCTGCCCACCGACTGCAGCAACTATCTCGAGGTCGGTCTCCTGGCTTCGGCGTGCCGCAAGAGCCTGTTCGGCGGCTACTGCCGCCTCCACCGTCTGGAGCACGGCCTCTTTCGAGCCGAAGGGCGCTACGGTCGCGGGGGCGAACTGGGGTGTGGGCTGCGGGGCTGCCTGCGGTGCTGTGGGCTGCGGGGCTGCCTGCGGGATTGGGGTTGGTTCAACCGTAGCCTCTGGCACTTGCGTAGTCGGCGCCGCAGACGTCACCGCAGCGGGTGCGGTCTGGTACACGTTCGACATGGCTTCCGGCCCGTGCCCGTTGACACACCCGCCTCGTCCGTCGAGCCACACGTACTGACCACATTGCGAACACCATCCGGCCCAGGGCATCTCGATTCCTCCTTGTGGCAAAATGCGACCTCGAATCGAGCATACCTCAGAGCCTGCTGCCTCGCACCGCAGTCGACCTGAATGGCGAACGGGCGTGAGAAGCACAGCAAAACCGGGGAAAAGCCCGAGTGATACCGGAAACGTTCGTGTAGCATGCATAGAGACAAAAGATCCATGAATACAGGGAGGCGATGGACGTGCGATCTAGGTTCCTGAAGGTGCTGGCGATCGGCCTGGCGTTCGCCCTACTCGCAGGATTTGCTGTGGGGTGCGGCGGGGACGACGAGTCCGATGACACCAGCACGGACGACGGCGCCACGAAGACCGACTTGATGATCGGTATGGTCACCGATACCGGCGGCCTCGGTGACAAGTCGTTCAACGACCTGGCGTTTGCCGCGATCGAGAAGGCGAAGGCCGACTACGGCGCCACGACAACGGCGCTGCAGTCCAACGAAGTTGCGGACTACGAGCCAAACATCGACGACCTGGTTGCCTCTGACTACACGCTGATCATGACTGTCGGCGCCCTGATGGGTGACACTACAGTGAAGAAGGCACCCGAGTATCCCGACGTGAACTTCATCGGGATCGATCAGTTCTTCGAGACCCCCGCCGCCAACATGCTTGGCGTGACGTTCCGCGAGCAGGAGGGTGCTTTCATGGCGGGCGTCATCGCAGGGATGGCCACGTCCTCCACATTCGATGCGCGTCTCAATCCAGATCTGACCGTCGCGTTCGTCGGCGGCATGGATATCCCGCCCGTCGAGCGTTTCGAGGCCGGATTCACCGCTGGCGCGCGCTATGCGAACCCGGACGTCAAAGTAATCTCCTCATACGCCGGTGACTTCAACGACCAGGCGAAGGGCAAGGAACTTGCCCTGGCGGCTATCGACCAGGGTGCCGACGTGGTGTTTGCTGCCGCGGGCCTCACGGGTCTGGGCTGCATCACCGCATGCCAGGAGGCCGACGCGCTGTTCATCGGCGTGGACGCGGACCAGTACGAAACGGTTCCTGGCTCAGGTGACGTGATGCTTACGTCGTCCATCAAGAAGGTCGACGTCGCCGCATTTGACGCTATCAAGAAGACGATCGAGGGCTCTTTCCCCGGTGGCCAGAACATATCCTATGGTCTTGCCGATGACGCCGTTGGACTCGCCCCGTACCACGACTTCGACAGCGTCGTGCCGCAGGAGATCAAGGACATGGTCGATACGGTCAAGGCGGGCATTCTTGACGGTTCGATCGCGGTTCCGGCGACCCGCGCGGAACTGTAGTCTCGGTTTCGACGCCATGACGTAATCGAAGGGCGGCCGGTGGATTCACCGGCCGCCCTTCCCTACACTTGGCACTGTCCGCCGTCACCGAGGGAGGACTCGTGGAGCCCCCGCTGCTAGAACTCCGAGGCATCACGAAACGGTTCCCGGGCGTGCTCGCCAACGATCGGGTCGATCTCCAGCTCCATCGGGGGGAGATCGTCGCGCTTCTCGGCGAGAACGGCGCCGGAAAGACAACCCTGATGAACGTGGTCTACGGGCTTCTCAGCCCTGACGCCGGTGAGGTTCTCTTCGAGGGCTCCGAGGTAAGCATCCGCTCGCCTCGCCAGGCGATATCGCTCGGCATCGGAATGGTCCATCAGCACTTCATGCTCGTCGAGCCGCTGACCGTCGCCGAGAACATAGTCCTCGGGCATGAGCCGGCGCGCGCAACTGTCATCGACTTCAAGGCGGCCCGTTCCTTCGTGCAGGACCTCTCGGAACGCTACGGCCTGAAGGTAGATCCTGACGAGCGCATCGAGAACCTCCCTGTCGGAACGCAGCAGCGCGTGGAGATCCTCAAGGCTCTGTACCGAGGAGCGCGCGTACTGATTCTCGACGAGCCGACAGCAGTCCTCACGCCGCAGGAGGTGCACGAGCTGTTCGCCGTCGTCCGCTCGCTCGTGACCGAAGGCCTCACGGTCGTCTTCATCACCCACAAGCTCGAAGAGGTCATGAACGTCGCGGACCGGGTCGTTGTCATGCGAGATGGCGCCGTCGTAGGCGAGACCCGTCCAAGCGAGACTGACCAGAAGGGCCTGGCCCGTCTGATGGTCGGACGGGAAGTCGTCTTCAGAATCACGCGGACGCCCTCCCATTGCGGCGCTACCGTGCTATCGGTCGCGGACCTCAACGTCGTGACGGATCGCGGCATAGAGGCGGTCCGCGGAGTCAGTTTCGAGGTTTGTGGCGGCGAGATCGTCGCAATCGCGGGTGTCAGCGGCAACGGTCAGACGGAACTCATCGAAGCGCTTACGGGACTCAGGCGCGTGAAGAGCGGAAAGATCATGCTCGGCGACCGCGACATAACCAAGTCTTCGGCACGCTCTACCATCGAGGCGGGGGTGTCGCACGTTCCCGAAGACCGGCTTCGGCGCGGGCTTGTTCTCGAGTTCGATCTCGCCGAGAACCTCATCCTCGGAGATCACCGTCGTCCGCCATTCGCGCAATACGGACTCATGTGGCCCAGCGCCATCACCCGCATCGCCGAAGAACGCATCGAGGCCTACGACGTCCGCACGCCGTCGCTCGACGTCGATGCCGCCACCCTATCGGGAGGCAACCAGCAGAAGCTAATCCTCGCCCGCGAACTGGGCCGCAATCCCGATCTGCTCATCGCAGCACAGCCCACACGCGGGCTCGATGTCGGCGCCATCGAGTTCGTGCACGGAGAGATCCTCAAGGAGCGCGACGCCGGAAAGGGCATCCTCCTCGTCAGCCTCGAACTCGAGGAGGTTCAGTCCCTTGCCGATCGCATCCTGGTCATCTATGAGGGCCGAATCGTCAAGGAATTCGCATCCGGCGAGGCGACCGACGAGGAACTTGGTTTCTACATGACCGGAGGCGGCGGCGCCAAACTAGATGAGGAAGTGGGGGTGGCCGATGCCTGAGACGGACTCCAAGAAGCGCTCGATCTCGCGAGTCCTCCGGAGCGCGCTACGAGCCATGTTGCTCCCGCTGATCTCTGTCGTGTTCGCGATACTCGTTGGGTCGCTGATCATCCGACTTGCGGGCTACAACCCGGTCGTAGCGTTCCAGGCGCTCATCGAGGGCGCATTCAGCCCCAAACGCTTCGGCGAGACTATGGTTCGCGCAACGCCCCTGCTCTTCACAGGGCTGGCCGTCGCATACGGATTCCGGGCCGGTCTCTTCAACATCGGCGCCGAAGGACAGCTCTTCATGGGCGGCCTCGTGGCCGCCTACCTCGGTGTGGCTCTCGGAGGCATGTCCGCCTTCGCCCATATCTCGATCATCCTCGTCGCGGGCATGGCGGCTGGCGCCGCCTGGGCGTTCATCCCGGCCATCTTGAAGGCCAAAGTGGGCGCGCACGAGGTCATCACCACCATGATGTTCACGTTCATCGCCCGCGGCATCGTTCAGTGGCTGGTCGCGGGGCCCCTCAAAGCCCCCGGCCCCGTGGCGCAGACGGAACCGGTACTGCCAAGCGCCTTCCTTCCGCGCTTGGACTCCATCTTGCCGTTCCATGTACCCGGCCGCGCGAGCATCGGGTTCGTCATCGGACTCGCGGCGTGCGTCATCATGTGGTTGATCCTCAAGTACACGACACTCGGCTATGAGAATCGTGCAGTCGGGTTCAATCCCACGGCCGCAGAGACCGGCGGAATCTCGGTCGCCGGAACGACCGTCAAGGCCCTGTGCATCTCCGGGGCGCTTGCCGCCCTCGCCGGCGTGACGGAAGTGCTCGGTTTGCACGGCAAGCTCTTCGAGCAGTTCTCGTCCGGATTCGGATTCACCGGCATCGCCGTGGCGCTGCTCGCGAAGAACCACCCGCTCGGTGTCATTCCTGCAGCGATCCTCTTCGGCGGGCTGTCCGCGGGAGCAGGGAAGATGCAGCTTGAGGCCGGTGTTTCGCAGAAGGTCATCTTCATCATCCAGGCATTGATTATCTTCTTCGTCGCCGCCGAGGAGCTGGCCAAGCTAGTCCTCGGCCGGGAGCGGACGGAGGTGGCCGACGTTGCTGGGTGACATCCTGACCCCCGATCTGTTCGCCTCCGCGATCCGTGTGGCGACGCCGCTTGCGCTCGCTGCGATCGGGGGGACGATCTGCGAGCGTTCAGGCGTCGTAAACATCGCTCTCGAAGGAATGATGCTCGCCGGGGCATTCGCGGGCGTCGCCGTGACGTACTACACCGGCAACCCCTGGCTGGGCGTGCTGGGGGCGATGGTCATCAGTTCGTTGTTCGCCCTCATACACGGCCTGGCATCGATCACGCTCAAGACCGATCAGGTGGTTTCGGGAACGGCAATCAACATCCTCGCAATAGGCGTCACGGGCTTCATGATGGAGGTCCTCTACGGCCATCCCGGTAACACCGACCCGGTCGCGAAGCTCAAGCCTGTCTTCCACTTCGGCGGGCCGACCGAAGGCTTCGTCGGGCAGGTGTGGAACTGGATCAACACGATCGTCTTTTCACACACTCCGATCGTCTACATCGCCATCTTCTTCGCCATCTTCGGCCAGTGGTGGATGTACCACACCACCTGGGGCTTGAGACTGCGCGCTCTCGGCGAGCACCCGAAGGCTGCGGACACCGTCGGCATCAACGTCATCCTCGGACGGTACTATGCCGTGGTCTTCAGCGGCGCGATGGCCGGACTCGCCGGAGCGAATCTCACGCTCGAACAGGTGGGCTCGTTCACGGAGAACATGACCAACGGCCGCGGCTTCATTGCGTTGGCCGCGAACATCTTCGGCCGGTGGACTCCTGGAGGCTCGTATCTCGCGTCGCTGCTGTTCGGCTTTGCCGAGGCGCTGCAGATCAGGCTGCAGTCGTTCCGGGACGTCATTCACATCCCGCCGGAGTTCTTCCAGCTGTTGCCTTATGTGCTCACGGTAGTCGTGCTGGCGGGCGTCGTCGGTCGCGCGGTCGCACCAGCCGCCGTAGGCAAGCCCTACGAGAAGGGATAGTCCCTACGGCATCGCACACCTGCCGGCCAACCGCAAAGGAAACGACCCCGGTGCCGTTAGACACCGGGGTCGTCTGTCTTCGGTATGGGAACCGGAGAACTACAGCTTGCGGACGTTGCTCGCCTGCTGCTTGCCATCGCGGCCCGACGTGATGTCGAACTCGACAGCCTGGCCCTCATCGAGGGTCTTGAAGCCATCGCCCTGGATCTCGCTGAAGTGGACGAACACGTCGTCGCCACCCTCATACGAAATGAAGCCGTAGCCCTTGTCCGGATTGAACCACTTGACGGTACCGTCTGCCATTCTTGACTCACCTTCCGCCCCTACATACGGGGCCAAAACAAGCGACGCGAACTGGTCCCAATAGACCCGAGGACGTCACGCCGCGAATCCTTCGGACCGTACCCTCGGTCCGCAGCAGGAGTATAGCGACAATCAAAGCGATATGTCACCCTCTGACATACTCACACGCGCCAGACGCGCCGATGCCGCCGCACTACTCCGCGGAAGATTCACCCACGGGCACGCGCAGCTGGAGAAGGCAGCGCGACGAGCCGGGCGTTCCGAGCCTGTCGAGAAACGTCAGCTCCAGGCCCGCACCTTCGAAGGTACCCTCGTCCACCGCCGCAGCGATCTCGCACATGAGATCCGCTGTCTCCGGTGGGAGACCGAGCGAGCGCCACGCGTCGAGCAGCGGACACGCGGTCATGCGCAACACGATCGTGTCCTCGTCGCGCGACTCGACGCCGGGCTCGAACAGCGTGCCGCCGCACGGCGAAGTCTCGCAGAACAGTCGGCCGACCTCGTCGAGATCACCGGCCTCAGCGGCGGGACGGTACTTGGCGCCCACCTCGACACCGCGTCTGTGTATGGCGCGCTTCATGACCTCGACCGCGCGGTCGCGACCGATCTCTTCGGCAAGTTCATCGAAGATGTAGTAGTACATCAGCGCGCGGTTCTCGAACGCGGAGCGCGTCTCGCGCCGCGACTGTGTCAGTGCGTCGATGTCGTCGATCATCCGGCTCACCCGCTCCTATCGCTTCTAGGCTTCGAGTTCCAGGGGCTCCGTATTCACCGGCGTGATGCCGAGAATGCGGTCCTTGAGGGACTCCAACAGCTCGTACACGACGGGCACGACGATAAGCGTCAGTACCGTGGAGGTCGTCAATCCGCCCGCGACCACGATTGCGAGCGACTGCGACATGAGCGCCCCTTCGGCCATGCCGAAGGCCATCGGAAGCAGCGCGATGATCGTCGTGAGAGCCGTCATGAGAATCGGCCGCATGCGGTTGGTGCCCGCGTCGAGCAGGGCCTCGCGCCGCGGCATGCCTTCCTCAAGCTTCTGATTGACGCGCTCGATGAACATGATCGCGTTCGTCGTAACGATACCAATGAGCATGAGCGCACCGATCATGGCTGGCATATCGAGCGGGATGCCGGCGATGAAGAGGCCGACGATTCCGCCGATGACGGCGAGAGGGAGCGAGAACATGATCGCGAGCGGGGCGATAGCCTCGCCGAAAGTGACGACCATGACGAGGTACACGGCGGCAATCGCTATCAGCATTGCGAACCCGAGCTCCTTGAAGCTGTCGCTCATCATGCTCGCCACGCCCGCCATCTCGACCTCGACTCCATCGGGCAAGGTCAGGGCGTCGACGCGACTCTCGATCTCGCTGATGACGCTGCTCGTGTCGCGGACGGTGACGGAGCCGCTCACGGCCGCGAACTCGCGCTCGTTTCGCGTCAGGACCGACACCGGGCTGTCCACCTGCGCGACATCGGCGATGTCTCCGATGCGAACTTCCTTGCCAAGTGGCGAGGTGATGGTGCGGTCGGCGATATCGTCGGCCGAATCCACGTTGTCGAGGCTCGTGATGTAGAGAAGTTCCGCATCACGCCCGTCGATCTCGATGGTGCCCGCGCTCTCTTCGGCCACGTATCCGCGCACCGTGCCCGCGACCATGGCAGCGTTCAGTCCGTAATCGGCAGCGTCGGCTCCGTCGACGTCAACCGTGATCTGCGGGCGCTTCTCGCCGAGGTTGCTCGAGACGTTCTCGAGACCTTCGACGTCCGAAAGCTGCGAGATGATCTGACTCACGCCGAGTTCGATCTTCGCCATAGTCGGGCCAGTCACGATGATCTGGATCGCGTTCTCCGACCCACCGGCCATTGATACCTGCGATGCGGTGATCTTCGCTCCGGCATCCTTGAGCGGCTGGGACTGCTCTTGAATGCTCGCGAGTTCCGCGTCCACGTCGGCGTTGTCATCGAGCTTCACGAAGACCGAGCCCGTGTTGCCGCCTGTCACGCCCGAAGCCATGCTGAACCCGCCCTGGGAGGAGACGTTGACCGTGTAGAACTCCACGTCCTCGTCATCCGCGAAACCCTCTTCCAGGACGGCGAGTCCGGCGTCGACTTCAAGGGCACTCGTGCCGCTCGGATACTCCACGTCCACCGAGATGAACTTCTCGGTTGCCGGTGGCATGAAGCCCATGCCGATGACAGAGGCGAGTCCAATCGAGGCCACGAAGAGCAGCGTCGCGGCGGACACGACGATGCCGGGCCGGCTCAGAGCCCACTCGAGCACGCCGCGATACAGCTTCCCGGTCCGTGTGGTGCGCTCGTCACGCGGCTGAACCTTCGCAGAGAGTAGCGCCCACTTCGCGAGCAGCGGGACAACCGTGAGCGACACGAGCAGCGACGCGAGCAGCGCGAGTGCGACTGTGATCGCGAACGGCACGAAGATCTTGCCGACAATGCCGCTGACCAGCGCCATGGGCGCGAACACCGCCATCGTCGTAATCGTCGACGACGTGATGGCCGAAGACACTTCCTTCGTCGCCATGCGGACCATCTCCATGCTCCGCTCACCACCGCTTTGCAGGTGGTTGAAGACGTTCTCGATGACGACGATCGAGTCGTCGACGACGCGGCCGATGGCGACGGTGAGGCCGCCGAGAGTCATCACGTTCATCGTGATGCCCACCTGCTTCATGAACAGGAGAGCGAAGATGACCGAGAAGGGAATCGAGAAGGCGGCGATGAGCGTAGAACGGATGTTGCGCAGGAAGAGCAAGATGATCAAGAACGCCAGGATGGCGCCCATGATGCCTTCGCGAACCATGTCGGAGATAGACTTGTTGATCATCACCGCACCGTCGTAGGTGTACGTGATCTCGGTGTTGTCGGGCAGAACCGCAAGCTGCCGATCGATCTCGTCGTGAACGTCGCCTGACACGTCCACGGTGTTCGAGTCCTGCGTCTTGATCACGTCGATGAGCACGGCCGGCTGACCGTCGGCGCGCGCGTACACAGCACCGTCGGCCTCTCCGTACGACACGTCCGCGATGTCACCGAGCCTCACCAAGCCGATCTTGGGTTCCGGCATCTCCATCGAGGCGTCTCCCCCCGACGGTGCCGAAGGCATGCTCAGACTCATGCCCGAGGGCGCCTGCATGTCGAAACCGGAGGGCGCCTCCATCGAAGGCGCCTGCGAAGCGGCGGCGACCATCTGCTTCTTGATCGCGTCGACCGCACCCTCGAGCGCCGGAATCGCATACTCGAGTTGCATCGCACCCGTGCTCGCCTGTATGTACTCGGGAGTCATCGTGGCGCCGGCGCTCTCCAGATCGCGCATGACGCTGGTGAGGCTCGCGTATTGGACCTTTGCGTCGAGGAGCTGGCCTTGCACATCTTGCAGGGCGGCGACGAGGCCGATCTGCGTGCCCATACCTTCGGCCAAGACCCCAACGCCCTCGCCAATCTGGCCGACACCCTCCCCGAGCTGGCCCATCCCTTCGCCCATGGCACCGACGGCCTGACCGATGCCACCGACAGCCTCGCCCAACTGGCCCATCCCGTCGCCCATCTGGGCGAATGCGTCCGCGAACATCGCGTTGGCATCCGGGTAGACCGCGACGATGAAGTCCTCGATGTCTTCTACGGAATCTAGCGTCCCACTCACGCGGATTGGGCTATCGACCGAACCGATTTCCACCGAGCCGACCGGGAATGACAGGTTTGCGGCCTGCAGCTGCTGCGTGACGCCCTGCGCCGTCAGACCCTCTTCCTCAAGCTTGTTCGCGTCGAATACGATGCGAACGTTCCGAGGCTCGTCGTTGGAGACGTTGACCTCGCCGACGCCGTCAACCGCTTCGATAGCCGGGACGACGGCGTCGCTCACGACTCGCTGGAGTTCCTCGGGTGAGTCGCCGCCGTAGATCGCGAAGCGCAGAATCGGCTGGGAGCCCATGCTCACGCGCGAAGTGGATGGATCGATGACGTTGTCTGGCAGTTCCACGTTGCCGATCGCCTCGATGACGCCCGCCTCGGCTGCATCCATGTCCGCCGAGAACCCGAACTGCGCGATCACGATCGAAACCGAGTCGTTCGAAGTGGACTGCACAGTGTCGATGCCCTCGACACCAGATACCGCCCGTTCGAGCGGCTTCGTAACCTTGTCGAACACGTCGGCGGGAGCCGCGCCCGGATACGGCGTGACTATCGCCACGATCGGAATGGACACGTCCGGCATCGTTTCGCGTTTGAGTTGCTGTGCCGAATACAGCCCGCCAAAGGTGATCAGCAGCGTCGCGATGACGATGACCGCTGCATTCTTCAGGCTGAAGCGAGTGATGAGGTCCATCGGTGTCCTTTCGATCGGTCGTGCTACGGCGCCGTAGCGCCGGGGGGGTCTACGTGGAATCGCCGGATATCGTGTCCGCCATCTTCGCCAGGATGCGGATGAGCGCTCTCAGCTCGTCTTCCGTCAGAGCCGAAGTATGCTTCTGAAGGAATCGGCGACGCTCCTGCTCGGCCTTGACGAAGCGTTCGCGACCCTCAGCCGTCGGAGACACGCGCACGACTCGTTGATCCGAAGAGTCATGAGTGCGCTCCACGTACGATTGCTCCTCGAGGCTTTGCACCAGCATCGAGGCGGCGGGGTTCTTCACGCCGAGAGTCGACGCGATGTCCGAGATACGCATCTCGCCCTCAAGATCGATCACGCGAAGCATCATGTACTGAGGCACGGAAAGGCCCGTGTCAGCCAGGAAGTCCGTGTGTCGACCCGACATGAGCCGACCCATGCGGTAGAGGAGTGAGTCGAAGTCGTCGAGAAGCACCTCCATCTCGGTGCGCTCGTCGCTTCGGTTCACATTTGGTTCACGGCTTGAATTATTCACTCGTCGAACTATATGCAACGCGGGACCGGTCGTCAAACGCACGAGCGGTCCCGCGCTGTGCGAGCGCCGATGTCAGCCCAGAACGACAATCGCGTCGATCGCGAGCTCGTACTCCTCGTCCTCGTTCAAGTCGTGGACGCGCACGCGCTCGACCTCGCCCTCTCCCAGAACCGCAAGCGGTTCTGCTTCGTAGAGGACCTTCACGTCCGAGATCTTGAGTGCCATCTTCATGGCCTGGCTCAGACTCGAGAGGTCCTTCCCGGAAGTCATGAACACGACGCGGGCGGCGTGGTCGAGCAGATCCATGGCGAGCTGCGCTGTCCGGTCCCCGCGATCAATCACGAGTACGCGAAGACCCGCGAACTGCGTGAGGTCATCTACCTCTGTGTGCGCTCCCGCATCCGCGAAATCGGCCAGCCCCGCTATCTCGCCGGGCGCCATCTGCGGCACCGTGGCCGGGCACTCCGCCGGCGCATCGGTCGTCTCGACATCCTCCGGCTTCACGCCGGCGCGCCAGTTGTCTACCGCGGCATGCAACGCGTCCGCGGCGAGGTTCGAGCAGTGCATCTTGATGGGCGGCAGTCCATCAAGAGCAGCCGCCACGTCACCGCGTGAGACCTCTAGGGCCTCGTCCAGCGTCATGCCCTTCACCAGCTCGGTGGTCATGCTGCTGGTTGCGACGGCCGAACCGCATCCGAACGTCTGGAACTTCACGTCTTCGATCCGGTCGTTCTCGACCCGGATGTACATCTCCATGAGGTCACCGCAAACGGGGTTCCCGACCCGGCCCAGCGCAACGTTGTCGCCCTCCAGCGTGCCGACGTTGCGCGGATTGCGAAAGTGTTCGAGCGTCTTCTCTGAGTACGAAGTGGATTTCATTGCGTTCCTCGTCCTTCCCTGGGCTGAGCCTTCAACGATCGGCTACTTCTTCGGCCGGTAGAGCGGCGACATCGCACGAAGCCGTTCGATGACGTCGGGCAGCACGGCTATGACGCGATCTACGTCGTCCTCACGATTGAACCTGCCGAAGGTGAACTCCAGCGATCCATGCGCTTCCTCGTGCAGAAGCCCGCACGATATGAGTGTGTGGGACGGCTCCAGAGTCTTGCTGGAACACGCCGAGCCGGTCGATGCTGCTATGCCGTAGTCGCGCAACGAGAGCACCATTGCCTCGCCTTCGACGGCCTCGAACCGGAAGTGCGCGTTGTTCGGCAGTCGCTCGGTCGGGTGGCCGTTGAGGTGCACGTCCGGAATCTCGGCGAGCACTCGTTCGACGAGCCGGTCTCGCATGGCCCGTACGCGCTCAACCTCGGCGAGCATTTCGCTGGCCATGATGTCGGTTGCCGTGGCGAATCCGGCGATGGACGCCACGTCCTCCGTGCCGGAGCGCAACCCCCGCTCCTGGCCCCCGCCCACCATCACGGGCGCGACTCCGACGCCCTTGCGTACGTACAGTGCTCCGACGCCGCGCGGGCCGTAGACGTCGTTCGATGACAACGTCATCAGGTCGACCGGTACCTCGCGAACGTCGATGGGGAGCAACCCCTCTGCGGCGACCGCGTCGGTGTGTAGCGCGATGTCACGCCCGGCGAGCAGCTCGGCGATCGCAGCGATAGGCTGCACCGTTCCGATCTCGTTGCTGGCCCAGCCGATGGACACGAGAATCGTGTCGTCGGTGATGCGCGCGGCAAGCTTCTTCGGCGAAACGCGGCCGTACATGTCGAGCGGGACGCGTGTGACGCGGAAGCCGTTCTTCTCCAGGTACTTGCCGACGTTGAGCACCGAGATATGCTCGGCCTCCGAGATGATGACGTGGTCGCCCTTGCGCTTGTTGCGCAGGGCGTAGCCGATGATGCCGAGGTTGTTGGACTCGGTCGCGCCCGAGGTGAAGACGATCTCCTCGGGATTGGCGCCGAAAAAGCGCGCAACGCGTGCGCGGGCCTCGTCAAGCGCCTCGGTGGCCTCGTCGCCGACTCCATGCAGCGCCGATGCATTGCCGAAGTTCTGCGTGTAGTACGGAGCCATCGCCTCGACTACGCGCGGGTCTACGGGCTTCGAGGACTGATAGTCGAGATAGACGACATCGTCCCTCACCGGCGGAACGCACACACGCGTGTCGGGTTTGGCCTCGGTGTGATTCATGTGCGCCTCTAGAACCACATCGTCGCGCCGGCATCCAGCGCGAGATCGTTGAGTGTGCCGGCGCCAACGACTTTGACGCCATCGATCAGCTCGACTGAGTCCCATCCGAGCATCTGCTTCGACGCCTCGCACACGTAGACTGTGATTCCCATCGCAAGTGTCTTGTCGAGCATCTCGCGGACGGTCGGGAAGCTCCCGATCTGGATTTCCTCAGCAGCGCCCGGCCGAAGAACCTTCAGGCCCATACCCAGGAAGTACACGATGGGCTCAAGGTCCATCGCCTTGGCGGTTTGCGCGAGGACGAGCGGCGAGTACTGGCGCTCGGGCGCGTCACTTGTCTGTACGTACAGAATCGAGTTCTCGTTCTTCATTGCCGGTTCCCTTCCGTGGGCCTCAAGGCCAGTCCGTCTTCGCGCCGCACTACTTCTTGCGCCGCATCAGGACTCTGAGCTGATCACCATCGTGCTCGACGGACATGACTTCATGGCCGGTGCGCTTCGCAAACCTAGTCAGGTCCTCTTCGGCCGCGGGATCATCGGCAAACACCTCAAGCACCTCACCGACTTCGACCGAGTCGATCGCTTCACGCGTCTGGAACAACGGTTCGGGGCAGTAGAGCCCGATGCAGTCCAGTGTGCGATGAACGGCTGTCTCTTCGGCCATGCGAAACACCTCCACGAGCCCGCTTTCTGCGATGATGCTGGTTGTATGCCCGTCGCAACGTCAGTCCAGACGACGTATCCGCAAAATCCTTACCAAATCGCTAGGAATTGCGGAATCGAGACCGAGAAGACAGATGCGGGGACAATCTCCTCGAGCGTGATGCCGGAGGGAACGGGAGTGCCCATGTCGGATTCACTTGCAGTCACGATCGCGCAACACATCAATGAGCTGTGTGGCGGCTTTCCCGACCGACACGTCGGCGGACCGGGGAATCACGCGGCGACGGAGTACTTCTCGCGAGCAGTGTCGACCATGGGCTTCGACGTGGCCCGATCGGAGTTCGACTGCGTGGACTGGGAGCACGGGGAGGTCGCGCTCGTAGCTGGGGGCGAACGCTTCGAGGCGCTCGTGGGCCCGTACTCGCTGCCCGTGGACGCCACCGCACCACTCGTTGTGGCGTCGACGGTGGAGGAACTCGAGACGGCGAACCTCGCGGGTTCGATCGTGCTTCTCCACGGCCACATTGCAGCAGGGCAGCTCATGCCGAAGAATTTCATCTTCTACAACCCCGAAAGCCACAAGCGGATCATCCGCATCATCGAGGATGGCGCCCCAGCTGCGGTAATCGCGGCGACCGGTCGCAACCCCGAGCTCGTTGGCGACCTCTACCCGTTCCCCCTCTTCGAGGATGCGGACTTCGATATCCCAAACGCGTACATGAAGGACGTAGACGGAGAGCGGTTGCTGACCCACCAAGGAGAGATCGTGACTCTGCGCTTCGAGTCCCGCCGCATCCCAGCGCGCGCCGAGCACATCGTCGCAACCAAAGCGGGCCAAGGAGTAGGTCGGGTCGTCGTCTTCGGCCACATCGACAGCAAGGACGGGACGCCCGGGGCCCTGGACAACGCGACCGGCGTCGCGACGCTGCTGGCCCTCGCGCATCTGCTGCACGACGTCGAAACCGGGCCTGACGTAGAGATCGTGCCGCTCAACGGCGAAGACTACTACGCTGCGTCCGGGCAGATGGTCTGGGTCGGCGAGAACGAATCGCGAATGGACGACATCATCCTCGGCATGAACGTCGATGCAGCCGGATGGGCCAAGCACCGCACGCACGTGACGACGTACGGGGTTCCCGACACGGTGGCAGCAATCGTGACGGACGCCATGGAGGCATACGAGTCGCTCGAGGAGGGTCCGCCGTGGCCCATGAGCGACCATGGTATCTTCATCCATTACGGACGCCCGGCCCTCGCCGTCACATCAGAGGGCGTTGCCGATCTGCTTGCCACGGTCGCACACACCGAGCGCGACTTACCGGACCTTGTGGATCCCGGCGCCGTCGCCGACATCGCACGGTTCCTTCGCGACCTCATCGTGCGGATGCCGGGATAATCCGGGCCGGAGATCCGAGCATCACTCGTACGGCAAGAATGGCTGTCTTTGTATCGTGTTAGGGTTCCGCCAAGGCCTGCTCACAAAGGCCACATTGGGCGCGCGAGGCGGGTACGCTCCTTCCAGAATCGAATTCGGAAGGAGACCCACCATGTTGTTTGTAGCCGGAGTACTTCTCGCGATAGGGATCCTCGGAGCCTTCGCGCTCGCAGCTGGAACCGTGTGGTTCTTCGGACTGCTTGCATACGACAGGGTCGAGGCCTATCGGGCACGCCCGAAGGCAACCGAAGAGCCGGAGTTCGTAGTCCCCGCTCGCGTCCCCGCTCGCGTCCCCACAGCGAAGGCGTAGACCGCGCACCACACCAGAGCATCTCGCAGCACACATACTCGACACCGTCCGGTTCGCCTGGCGGTGTCGAACTTCGTTTTCGGGGTGTACCCTGGAGCAGGAGCACCGTACGTGGAGGGAGCTGTCATGACCCGCAGAATCCTGCTTTTCGGCCTGGTCACGATCCTCGCATTCGCACTGGTTGGCTGCGGCACCGAGACCAAGACTGCCAAGTCGGACGGCGCGAAGAGCGAGGCGTCAACCGATCAGACCACTGACACCAGCGACGACTCCGGTACTGACGCGGACGTCCCGGACCCCGCGGCGACACTGACCGATGACGAAGCCGAAGTTATCGCGGCCATCTACATGAACGTTGCGGCCTACGAGAACGAAGACATCGACGGCGTAGCGGCCACCACGGACGTATCCGTGCGCGACCAGACCGTGTCTTCAGCCGAGTGGACGTTCGACACGTACGACCTCAGCTACGAGCTCGAGGACGTCGAAGTCACGTCGCTTACGTCAACCGAAGCCGAGGTCTCGCTCAAGCAGACCACGACGAAGATCTCCGGTCCGGATTTCAACGACAACACGGTCACGGTCGTTCACTCGCTGCACAAGGTCGATGGTGAGTGGGTCATCTATGCTTCCGAGATGGTGGACGTCGAGTACCTGAACCAGTAGCGAGCACGAAACGCAGGCCGAACGTGCCCGCGCCTAGCTGAGAACCTCCACGTTCGACTCGAAGTCGAGCGGGTTCATGCGAACGGCAAGCGAGAACAAGTATGGGTAGCGCACCTTCAGGTGGCGCAGATGCTCGAACCATGCCCCGATGAGCCGCCCGTAGGCACGCTCCATATCTCCCGCCATGTGCGCGAGATCCGTGTCGGGGACGTTCGCGATGTCTGATCGGCGCTGCAGTTCGTCCCCCAGGTGAAATGCCGCCCACAGGACCTCCGTGAACCCTTCGTTCTCGAGCAGGTTCTGGTTCTCCAGCAACCGCAGCAGGAACTGCCGCTTCGAGATCATGAACTCGCGCAGCTCCACGCAACCCGCGCGCGTAGGAGCGAGATTGAACTTCCCCGAGACAGCCGCCTGCGCGGTGCGCTTGAGTTTGTCGTCGGTCCAGTCCACGGCAACATCGAACTGCTCGCGAAGGACCTCTGGCCGGGTATCGAAAGCCGAGAGCCGCTCGATGAGTTCGATTCCGACCTCGCTGAAGAACGCGGCGATTACCATGTTCAGCTTCTGAAGCAGCTCCTGCCGTTCGCGCCACTGCAGCATCGTATGGAGGATCAGCGTGACGATGAGCACTTCGAGCGGCAGGAAGGCGATGTCGTGGAGGGTGAAGATGCCGAGATGGTGCAGGTCATGGAACACCAGGTAGTGGACGTAGAACAGGACTGCGGATGTGGCCAGCAGTCCGAGCCCGAGCCAGATGCGCCATCTCTTGGTTTGCATGGTGTTCCTTCCGTCCCGCAGGTAGTCCGAAGTAGGCGCAGCGGCGTCGGCCCCAGCGCAACACACGTGTCGGAGACGTAGATACCCGTTTCGAGGCGTGTCCGGCAAGCGCTATTTCGTCAGCGAAACCCTCAGTCGCCACGCACCGAGCGCGAACACAACGGCAGCGAAGGCGGATAGGACCGCGATCTCAAGCGTGATGTCGGCAATGGTCCCTCCGCGCAGGATGAGTTCCTCGAACGCCTCGATGCCCCACGCGTGCGGGGTGATATGCGCGACCTTCCACAGCGTCGGCGAGAAGATCTTCATGATCGCGAGAGGCAGCATGCAGCCGCCCAGGGCGCCCATCCCGATGCCGATCATCACGCCGATGCCGCCGGCCTGCTGATCGTTCTTGAATGTCGCGCCCATAAGCATCCCGACGCCGGAGGCCCCGAGCGAGAAGACGATGAACGTCGCCGCGGCTCCGAGTGGGTCCCCCCAGTCGACGCCGAACATGAGCGCGGTGCCGACAATGATGAGCAGCCCCTGCACCAGTGCGACGGCGAATCTCCCGAGCGCCTCGCCGAGAAGGATCGTGCGAACCGAAGTCGGCGTCGATAGCATCCGCTCCGACACGCCGAGCTGGCGCGACTGGATCAACGCCGTGGAGCCGGTCATCGACGTGAGGAAGACGAACAGCAGCAGTTGTGAGTACGCGCCCAGCTCGAATCTTCCAAGCTGATCGAAGACGAACGGCTCCCCGGCACTCGACTGCTCGACATCGAGACCCTTCGCGGTAGCGGCGATACCCTCGGCCCGGGCCAGGGACTCGGCGAAGGTTCCCGCGCCCTTGGACTCGGCATACGACGCAGCCTGCAGAATGGCGCCCTGGTCGGTCAGGACCGACTGCACAGTGATGGTAAGCGCCTGCGCGGACTCCTCGGGCTTGGCTGCGAACTCCACGTTCACCTTCTCGCCGGCGAGCAGTGCCTCGTCGTAGCCTTCCGGGATGACGACCCCGGCCTCGAGCTGGCCTCGCTCGATGGCCAGGATTATGGTCGCGCGATCGTCCCATCTGCTCGCCGCGACGCCGTCGATCGCCTCGATCCTCTCCACCAGATCTGATTCGAGCGCGCCGGAACCGCCGGATACGATTCCCAGACGGGGATCGGATTCGCCACCGAACGCAGCACCCAGAACGAGGATGAGCAGCATCGGCATGAGGAGCACGAAGAAGATGTTGGTGCGATCGCGGAAGAGTCGCTGGACGCTCGTCGCAGCGATTGCGAGGATCTTCATCGCTGCACCGCCTTTTGCAGGAACACCCACGCGATGCCGCCGGTCACGAGTCCGAACGCCAAGAGCGCTCCCACCGAGGGGAAGACCGACGACACCTCTCCGCCCTGCAGGTCACCCAAACCCCTCAGGAACCATGCATGCGGCGTGATGAGACTCAACTTCTCAAGCAGACCACCGGCCTGTGAGATCGAGAAGAACGTGCCGCCCAGGAACGCGAGCAGCAGAGAGATGATTGCCTGGAAGCTGCCTGCCTGCTCCTGGGTCTTGGCCGTGGCGGCGACGATCGCGAGGATTCCCATCGCCGAGAAGACTGCCGCGACGACAAGCATCGCGACTCCGACGGGATTGCCCCACGACGCGTCCAGGAGCAGCGACGTGGCCACGACGAGAACGGACATCGAGACGATGCCGAGGACGAACGACGTCAGCGCCTTCCCCATGATGATCGAGTTCCGGTTTATCGGAGCGGCGAAGAGCCTGTCCATCGTCCCGATGCGGCGCTCCTCGAGCAGGCCGCTCACGCCGAACGACACGGTGAAGAACAGGAAGAACACGGCCATGCCCGCGGCCATGTACGTCGTCGCATCCAACTGCTTGGTCGCCGTGCTCACGTCGTCGAGGCCGAGAGGCGCGGGTACCTGCGCAGCTTCGCCGAACATCATGCCCCTGGTCTGCGGGTCGACCTCCACGCCCTCGGGAATCGCCGTGCTGACGGCGAGGTTGAGTGCATCGTATCCGGAGGCAAAGCCATCGGCGATCGAGAATGCGACCTGCGCCGAGAGAGCGGAGCTGGCCGCTCCCACAACCGTGATGGTCCCACCGTCTCCGCTTAGAAGATCCTCGGAGAAGCCTGCCGGGATGATGAATGCCGCGTCCGCCTTGACCTCGTCCTCACCCGCGAACGCATCCGACCCGACCTCGACCTGCTTCTTCGCGTCATCGACGGAATCGACCTCGCGGATCGTGTATTCGTCGCCGAGTCCCTCAAGCACTCCGACGAACTGGTCGCCGACGGGACCGCCGTCCTGATTCACGACGACGTACTCGGCCGAGAAGGTCGAGTTCTGGATCGGGTTGAAGACGAAGCTGAATATGAACGCGAGGCCGAGCGGGGCGATGATGCCGTAGATGAACGCCGACTTGTCGCGGAGTCGAATACTCAGGTCCTTGCGGGCTATGAGAAGAGCCGTACGCATCGATCAGTCCCTCAACGCGCGACCGGTCAGGTGGAGGAAGACAGCCTCCAGGTTTGGCTCGTCGACATCCACGCTGCTCACGGAGACTCCGGCGGCAGCCACGGTACCGAGGATCCCGGTGAGCGCATCCGCGGCGTTGTCCACGAGCACGTCGAGCCCGTCGTCGCGCGCGGCCGCCTCATATACGCCAGGCATGGACGCCGTGGCTTGTGCGGCCGCCTCGATGTTCCCCGTCGCCCGCAAGCGAATCCGGTCCCTCTGGCCCACCAGTTCGATGAGTTCGCGGCGTGTGCCTTCGGCAACGATCTTGCCGTGATCGATGATGCCGACCCGATTGCAGAGGCGCTCGGCCTCCTCCATATAGTGAGTCGTGTAGAGGACAGCCATGCCCTCGGTCGACAGGTTCTCCACGCTCTCCAGGATCGCGTTGCGGCTCTGTGGGTCGACGCCGACGGTCGGCTCATCGAGGATGAGCAGGTGTGGGCTGTGAAGCAGTCCGATTCCGATGTTGAGGCGCCGCTTCATGCCTCCCGAGAAGTCCTCCGACCTGTCGTTGGCGCGATCGGCGAGACCGATGATCTCCAGCACCTCATCGACCCGCTTCTTGCGCTCGACGCCCGACAGCCCGTAGAGCCGCGCGAAGAAGTTGAGGTTCTCCTTCGCGGATAGATCCGGGTAGATTGCGATGTCCTGCGGGACGTAGCCGACCGCCCGCTTCTCGGCGACACTCTTAGTGGTGAGCGGATGTCCGTCGATGACCACTTCTCCGGAGTCTCGCTCGAGCAGGCCGCAGATCATCGATATCGAGGTGGTCTTGCCTGCGCCGTTGGGCCCGAGTAGCCCGTAGGTCTCGCCCTCGGCTATCGAGAAACCGACGCCATCGACCGCCTGCAGATCGCCGAAGGCCCTGCGGAGGTCCCTGCATTCCAAGACAAGACCGTCGCCGTTCACGGGTACCACTCCTCCGAAGCACCTTTGTGATGTCCGAATAGCATATACCTGTCAGTCAAATGCGGTAGTCATTCTTGACCGCACGCTCGCATTCCCGCGCATTGGGGCATAATCGGGAATATGCCAGCGATTGTCTTGCATACATACCCTTTCAGCGGACGGGGCTGACGCTCAATGGACTACATGGGCATTCTCAAGAAGGCGGCCGCAACCACGTGGCGGTACAAGATCCTGTGGCTCTTCGGGCTGTTCGTCGGAGGGTGGGGCGGGTCGCAGAGCCCCAACTGGAGGACGAATGCGCAAGAGACCCAGCAGTGGCAAGACACCGGAGGGGACTGGCCGGCACTCGACCGACAGCTTGAGAGCTGGCGCTCGTCCGCTCAGCGACTCATCGATTCCGGCGACTGGGTACAGATCGCGCTCATCATAGCGGCTGTCGTGATCGTGATCGGCGTGATCTGGTTCATCTTGAGCGTCGCCGCACAGGGCGGCATCGTCCGCCTTGCCCAGGACGCGCTCGCCGGACGTCCGATCCACGGCATGGACGGCTGGCACGCTGGCTTCTCGCTGTGGGGTCGCGTGTTCGGCGTGAGCCTCGTCTTGCTGGTGCCCGTCGTGATCGTCTTCATGATCCTTGCCGCCCTCGGCGGGGCAGTGATGTTCTGGTCCTTCGCCGGTCATGCGAGCATTCGGGAATCCTCGACTGTACTGGGAGTACTGGCGGGTATCGGCATCATTGTCGGCATCGCGATGATCCCGGTGAGCGTCGTGCTCGGAATCATGCGCGAGATCGCATTGCGGCGCGTTGTGCTCGAGGAGGCATCAGTCGGACGGGCCATCTCGCAGGCCTGGCAGGACTTGTGGGGGAGCCGGGGCGTGTGGGGCATGTGGCTGACACTACTCATCGCCGGCATCATATCCGGCATAGTGTTCGCCATCGTGATGGGCATCATCTCGGCCATCATCATCGTGCCGACAGTCCTTGCGTTCCTCGCCAGCTCTCGAGATGTGAGTTTCTGGCTGATGGTGGCCGCCGGGGTGATGGTGATCATCGCGATTCCCGCAGCCACTTTCGGGGCGGCGTATTCGGCCTTCCAGTCCGTGGCGTGGACGGAATTCTACGAGCGGATGATGGGTCGGACGCCCGCGGTCAGCTAGCCGGACTCTACCCCAGCACTCGCTCCAGGACCTCCCGGAACCGCTCGCGGTCCTCGTCCTCGAAAGGCGACGGGCCGCGTGTCCTGCCGCCCGCTCGCCGGTGAC
>JAENZW010000211.1 GCA_016841065.1 Actinomycetota bacterium | reverse complement strand
GAAGTGCAGCAGCGCGCCTGCCGCCAGCAGAACCGCGCGGGTGCCATCCGTCACTTCTACCGGGAGGGGACGCCATAGCACGACGCCGACACCGACGAACGCTGCAGTCGCAACCATCAGGCGTACAGGGCGAAGAAGCCACCGAGCGTTGGCGTCCTGCCGGGCGGCGGGCCGGCGCACAGCCTGCACCATACGGAGTACGGCGAGTGCCAGAACGCCCAAAGCGACAGCCCCACCAATGGCCCGTACACTGCGTTCGGCAACCTCAAGCATCAAGCCGCCATCTGGATAGGCAAAGGGACTTGGAGAGCATCCACGTGTTTGCGCTTCAGCTGCGGGCCGAGCGCCTCTCTTCGTAGCGTAGCGCCTATCCCGTCAGCTGGAAGCGCGGGCTAGGCATGGTCGTGCCGCTGCCACGTCTCCCATCGAGCCAATTCGCTCATTGTCTTGCGGGTGTCTGCACGCACCACGGTGCGAGTAAGTCGCTCTGTAACGCCCATGTGCTCTGCCGGATACCCCATCGTCAGGAGCGCGAGGATTCCGACCTGCTGCGGGATCGCAAGCGTAGTCCTGACCAGAGGCTCATCGAAAGCGCCGACCCAACACGTACCCAGTCCGACATCGACTGCGGCAAGTACCAGATGCTCCGTGGCTATCGCCGTGTCGATCTGCCAGAAATCCACACCGTGGTGGGGGGCAGTCTTGGAGCGATCCCCGCACGCAACGATGATAACTGGAGCGCGGGCCAACCACCTGTTGATCCACTTCCCGTCCTGCGTGGAGCCAGGCCGGCCGATGATGGCGCGTGTCTCCGGGTCGCGGACCACTACGAAGGTCGCAAGCTGGTGGTTCTCGGCAGACGGCGCGGTCCTCGCGGCCTCAAGCACGTACTCGAGCTTGGCGTCCTCCACGGACAAGTCCGCATACTTCCGCACCGAGCGGCGGCGTTCGATGACTTCTGAGAACTCCATGCACACCTCACCAGCTCTGCCTAAGTGTTTGCGCTTCAGCTGCGAACAAGCGCTTCTATTCAGCCTAGCGCTAGCGTGAGTCAGCTGGAAGCGCGGGTTAGCTGGCGGATACGGCTCTCCACCAGATCGATGGCCAAGTACAAGCGACCGTCAGATCATGCGGCTTTGACCGAAGCCCAGCACCTTGGAGCAGTGAGGGCAGAAGTACATCACGTTCTTGCCCTCCACGAAGCCTGAACCCTTGGTCCGCATGTAGACCTCTGACAGTTCGCGTTCGCAGTGAGGACAGATGGGTACGAGGTCGTCTCTCTTCACAACACTGAACGGCACGTCGGACATGGTGCCTCCCCTCAGGATTGCCGCATCCCCGCCGAATGGAGGGAACACAGACGGTCCAGCTAACCCCAGATTCAGCAGTCTGCAGAATCCCTTCACCCAGCTTGCCCGATTCCGCACAAGAAGTCAGCACCCACCGCTGGCAAACTCGGGTCGACTCCACTGGGCTGCGGAAACTGCGCCGCAGGGCCTCGGTGTCGTTTCGGCATATGCAGTCTGCATAGGCCGACCCCAGACGCGGTGCGAGCCTACGCGTCGCCGATCTTCCGAACGCTCACGGGCGTCACTTTGAGTTCGGGGATCTTCGCGTCCGGGTCCAGGTGCGAGCCGCTGGTGAGTGCGTTTGCCGGTGCCTCGGCAAAATGGAACGGCACGAAGATGACGCCGGGGGAGATGTCGTCCACGATGCGCGCTTCGGCCCGGATCGTACCTCTTCGGCTGGACACCTCCAGCGCGTCGCCGTCGCAGATGGACAGCCGCTCCGCGTCTTCCGCGCCGATCTCGACGCGGTTGAGCGGGTTCAACTCGGCCAGGCCTTCCGAGCGGGCGGTCATGGTGTTGGTGTGGAAGCTCCAGAGCTGCCTGCCCGTGGTCATGATGAAGGGGTAGGCGTCATCGGCGACGTCAGCTGGGGGTCGGTAGTCGACGACCGCGAACGCGCCCTTGCCGCGAGCGAAGCCATCCACATGTAGGATCGGCGTCCCGGGGTGGTCCTCGTCGGGGCACGGCCACTGCAGACCGCCTTCGGTCTCCAGGCGCCGGTAGGAGATGCCTTCGTACTGCGGTGTGATTGCGCTCATCTCGATCATGACCTCGGACGGCCCGTCGTAGTCCCACTCGTAGCCCAGCGCAGCAGACAGCCGGGTCAGGATCTCGAGGTCGGGCAGCGCGCTACCGGGTGCGTCGACGACCTTGTGTACGCGCTGGATGCGGCGGTCGGTGTTGGTGAAGGTGCCTTCCTTCTCGAGGAAGGAGGCTGCTGGCAGCACGACGTCGGCGTACTCGCTCGTCTCGGTGAGGAAGATGTCCTGGACCACGAGGAAGTCGAGCGAGTCGAGCGCCTTGCGCACGTGCGCCTCGTCAGGATCGGCGACGATCGGGTTCTCGCCCATGATGTACATCGCCTTGAGCGAGCCCTCGCACGCTGCGTCCATCATCTCGACGAGGGTCAGTCCCGGCTCGTCGGACAGCTCGAGCTCGGTCTCCCAGTAGTCGCACGCCCGGTCGAGCGTGCCGCGATCGGTCACGCTCTGGTATCCGGGCAGGCAGTTCGGCAGGCACGCGAGGTCGCAGGCGCCCTGCACGTTGTTCTGACCGCGCAGCGGGTTGACACCCGTGCCCGGCTTGCCGATGTTGCCGG
>JAENZW010000210.1 GCA_016841065.1 Actinomycetota bacterium | reverse complement strand
GGAACCGTGATGGCGGCAGGCGTAGTGCTGCTTGCCAGGTCGCGCGCCTGCTTCTTTGGCCGCCTGCGGGATGATTTCGACAAGTTCGTCGGGCTGTTCTCTGGATGCTCGGTCATCGATCTCGCGGTGATCTCGGCGCTGGCGGGCGTCTGCGAGGAACTGCTGTTCCGCGGCTTCCTGCAGGACTGGGTCGGCGGCTTCTCCGGTCCGCACGTTGGCGTTGTCGTCGCGGCGGTCGTCTTCGGCGTGTTGCATGCGATCTCGCCCACGTACGCGGTCTTCGCGGCTGCACTTGGACTGATTCTCGGGTACGTCTACTACTACTCGGGTAGTCTCGCAGGGGCGATGTTGGCTCACGCAGTCTACGATTTTGCCGTCCTGTTCTGGGCGGTGCGGATGGCTGGCGCGAGCCGCGAGACAGACCCGGAACGGTAGCTCGTTTCACGCCTGCGCTCTGCCGATACTCATACGGAAGTTGTGGCGCTGCATCCGCTGCACCGTCGTGGCGTGATACAGTGCGCAGGCAGGATTAGGTTGGATATGGGAACAATCAAGCGGGTGCGCGACTAATCTATGCGCGCTGCACCGGCATCGAACGGCCACGAGTCGCGAGGATATTGGAGTCTACTAAGCATGTGCGCAGCGAAGAAGACAAAGGCCCCCAAGGGGATGGCCGCGGACAAGGAAACGATTGCTGCGAAGGCAGCCGAAGATCCGGTGTTCCTCGGTGAGGTGCTCGATGCGTTGAACGGCGACGACCGCTCGCAGCGCGTAGCTGCGGCTCGCGCCGTGCACGCCCTTGCGGTTCACGCACCCGACACGCTTCGTGCGCACGGGGCAGCTCTTGCCGAGGCGCTCGAGAAGCCCGAGGCGCAGACCCGCTGGGAGACGCTGGCTGCCATAGAGAAGGTCGTGACTGTCGATGCGCGCGTCGCCGACAAGGCCCTCACCGCAGCCGCTGAAGAGCACGGCCTGCACGACGCCGACTCCGGTGTAGTCCGCCTTGCCGCGTTCAAGATGCTTTGCGCGTACGGTGCCACGACGGAGAAGCGCTCGGAGAAGATCTGGCCGTGGATCGCGGAGGCCATCCGCGTCTATCACGGCGACCCGGAGTACCCTGCGATGCTCGTCGCGGTAATCCGACTGGTCACTGGAGGCGCGGCGGACAGCGTGAAACTCGCGGCGGCAGAGACGATGGCATTCGACGCCGAGCACTCCAAGGGCATCCCAGGTCGCCGCGCCAAGCGCATCGTCGAATGCGCGCCGAAGAAGCGCCGCCGCAAGAAGGCCTAGCCGGTCGAAAATCGTTCGCGAATACATCAGGAGGAACTACCTTGGCGAAGCACACCGTCACGCTCATTCCCGGAGACGGCATCGGCCCTGAGATCACCACCGCGATGCGGCGAGTGGTCGAGGCCACCGGCATCGACATCGAGTGGGATGTCGTCGAAGCCGGCGCGGACGTCATGGACAAGTACGGCACGCCGCTCCCCGAGCACGTTCTCGAGTCCTGCCGCCGGAACAAGGTAGCCATCAAGGGTCCGATCACGACGCCCGTGGGCACCGGCTTCCGCAGCGTGAACGTCGCGCTTCGCAAGGAACTCGACCTGTACGCGTGTCTTCGGCCGTCATTCTCGATCGCCGGGTCCGGCGCACGCTACGACGACATCGACCTCGTCATCGTGCGTGAGAACACCGAGGACCTCTACGCGGGCATCGAGTTCGAGGAGGGGAGCGAGGGCGCACGCAAGCTCATCGAGTTCGCCGCTGCCGAAGGCGCGGGGATCATCCGTCCCGACTCCGGCATCTCGCTCAAGCCCATCAGCATCACGTGTACGCAGCGCATCGTGCGCTACGCGTTCGACTACGCCATCGCCAACGGCCGCAAGAAGGTCACGGCGGTGCACAAGGCCAACATCCTGAAGCACTCCGACGGCCTGTTCCTGCGCGTCGCACGTGAAGTTGCCGAAGAGTACGCCGACTCCGGCATCGAGTTCGAGGACTACATCGTGGATGCGACGTGCATGCAGCTCGTGTTGCATCCCGAGTGGTGGGACGTTCTCGTGCTGCCGAACCTCTACGGCGACATCGTCAGCGATCTGGCTGCCGGACTCATCGGCGGTCTCGGCATCGCGTCGGGCGCAAATATGGGCACGGACTGCGCGGTCTTCGAGCCGGTGCACGGCTCGGCGCCGAAGTACACCGGCAAGGACGTCGCGAACCCGACGGCGGAGATTCTTTCGGCAGTGCTCATGCTGAATCACATCGAAGAGCGTGACGCGGCAGCGCGCGTTCTGAACGCGGTGCGCGAAGTCATCGCCGAGGGCGTGAACGTCACCTACGACATCAAGCGGTCTAACACGGGTTCGACCGAGGGTAGCGTCGGCACGCAAGCGTACGCGGACGCGCTCATCGAGCGACTCTAGCGGGAATCGATCGCGGGAGGCGGGAATGGCCGACGAACGCAACGTCGAAGTGCCGGATTCCTGGCTCGACGTCGCCCGGAGGCACCGGGTGGCGGTCTCGGTCGCAGCTGCTCTTCTTGCAGCCGCCGGCATGAGCGCCGCCTGGTACGCCAACCGCAACGTCGCCGAGCGCACCCGAGGCGCCTCGCTCGAGGACTTGCCGGCGGACGGCGCCGGGTCCGGGGTTGCCACTGCAACGGGGGGCGCGGCAGGATCCGCTGACGCGACGGGCATGGCATCG
>JAENZW010000016.1 GCA_016841065.1 Actinomycetota bacterium | reverse complement strand
CCGGCTGGGCGTGGAAGCGCCGATCGGTCGGGTCGCCGTACTCCCTCGCACAGTCGGGGCACATGGGGAAGTCGCGCATGGTCGTCATCGGGCGGTCGTAGGGAACGTCTTCGATGATCGTGAATCGCGGACCGCAGTTCGTGCAGTTGATGAACGGGTAACCGCGGCGACGGTCGTCGGGGTCGCGCAGCTCACGCAGGCACTCGGGGCAGGTCGCGATGTCGGGCGAGACGAGCGTCATCGCGCCCGATACCGCCTCGGACTCGCGAATCACGAAGCCATCGATGAGCTCCGGCTCGACCTCTTCGGCAACGAGCGACTCGATCCGCGACATGGGCGGTGCCTGGGCGCGCAGGGCTTCGGGGAATGTCTCGACGGTGCCATCGTCGCCTTGGACCAGGCAGTAGACACCGTTCGAGGAGTTGAACACCCAACCGGATAGTCCCATGGATGTCGCCAGGTTGTAGACGAAGGGCCTGAACCCCACACCTTGCACGATGCCCTGAATGTGCAGGGAAAGAGCCTTCATCGCGGCGACCGCCTATTTGCCGGCCGGATGAGTGCGCCCGTGCGACCCGTCCGCGACGAAGCGGTTGTTCATCAGGACGAAGAGCTTGTAGGACTGGTCGAGCAGGTCCATCGCTTCGTCGGCCATCTTCTTATCGAGGGTTTCCTGCGGTCCCTTGAAGGGTGAGTCGTGGATGAAGGAGTTGCGTGCCTGCCGGATCTTGCGCCAGCGGCGTGGGAACTCCCGGAAGCCCATCTCGGAGGCTGCCTCCTCGAACTCCTCACCGGTCAGGTGGGGGAATAGTCGTCCGATGCGTGCGCCGATTGCGCGTTGGCCGTCCAGCACTATCTCCCGGACCTTGACGTCGGCACCCCGGGACGCAAGGATGCGGTCGATGATGTCCTCGAGTGTCGACTCGAGGAACGTCTCGACCAGGATCACGACGATCTCCGACTCGCCAACCTCGTGGTAGTGGCGGATGCGGCTATCGAGGCGGCGGATACGATCGGGTGGGAACACGCGACGCGAATCACCGGAAGCATGACAGTGAGGGCAGGGAATCTCGCCTGCGCCGAAGCGTGCGTCGGCGGACAGGAACCCGCAATCCGGGCACTCGTAGTAGGTCGGGGCCTCTGAGCTGCTGCTCGTCGAGTGCAGCGTGCCTTTGATCTGCGGGCTCTTCTTCACATCACGATTGTACCAATGGCGGCGTTCGTGACCAGGGCCGCGCTAGACGTGCGTCGTTCGAGTCGCCGTCGTGCGACGCCTGAGCACCACGCCGATGAGCACGGCCACGGCGAGTGTGATGCCACCGCCGACGAGGCCGGCAGCGCTCGTCCCGGCGTCGACTGCGGGCCAGGCTGCGTCACCGGCGTCCTCTTCGGCAGGATCCGCCTCCGCATTTCCCGCGGCAGGGAGGGCGTAGTCGGGCAGGATGGCTGTCTTCTCCTGCACCGACGCAAGGCCTTCGTGGACGTTCTCGGTGGCACCTTCGATCTCGTCGCTTCCGGTGACGCGTGCGATAGACCATTCGAGGCCGTCCGGATTGGCCGAAGCGAACCACGCGAACGCGGTTCCCGAGACGAGCGCCGCCACGGTCAGGCCGATGAGCACCGGCTTGAGGGCGACTCCGGACAGCGATCTTCCGCTCGCCGAGCGCGTGAGGATCTCGGGCTGTGCCCTGTGGACGAAGACGATCACACCTGCGGTGACCAGACCCTCTACGACTCCGATCGCAAGGTGGACCGGAAGCATCATTGCGACGAACGTCGAGAAGGGAAGTTCGCTCACGCCGGACAGAGTCGTTTCCAGAACCACCGCCAACGCGCCTAGCTGGAGGCCCACGATGGCCGCAGCGATGCTGCCCACCGTGATGCGCCGCGAGTTCGGGCTCTTGCCGACGATGAATCGATAGACCAGCGGGTATGCGATGAACGCCGGGAAGAACGCGAGATTGAAGACGTTGGCCCCGAGGGCCAGGAGTCCGCCGTCGGCAAAGAAGAGCGCCTGCACGCCCAGAACGGATGCCATCACGAGGAACGCCGCATGCGGCCCGAGGAGAACGGCCAGGATCAAGCCGCCTCCCAGATGTCCGCTCGAACCGGTCCCCGGAATGGTGAAGTTCAGCATCTGCGCGGCAAAGATGAATGCGCCGGCGACTCCCATGAGCGGGATCTTGCTCTCGTCGAGCTCCTCCCGGACCTTCTTTGCGCAGTAGACCGTCGTCAGGGCGGTGGCTCCCCACATCACTCCGCCGGTCGCGGGCGAGAGCAGCGCGTCTGCCATGTGCATGAGTGGGGCCTCCTCTCTGTCGAGCGTGCCGACGTCCGTGGTCGCGTGCTACGTACCAGACAATCGTGTTACGCTGTGTTCAGAACCTACGCTCATGAGTATCGTGGGTCAAGTGATTCGGGAGAATTCGCACGTGGTCGTCTAGCAGGGCATATGCCGTGACACAAAGCGGGGCCGTGCGTAGCACGAATCGAGTGAAGGAGTGTATCGAATGCCTGAAGTCGTCAGGTTCGGAGTCTCCGCTGACCAGAGACTGCTCGACCGTTTCGACGAGCTGATTGCCGAGAAGGGCTACGTGAATCGCTCCGAGGCGGTGCGCGATCTCATTCGGGGCGCACTCGTCGAGGAGCAGTGGAGCGTCGGCGAGGAGGAGGCGGTCGGCACGGTCACGCTCGTGTACGACCACCACGCGACGGACCTCGCGGACAAACTGACGGAGCACCAGCACTCGCACCACGACGAGATCGTGTCGAGCTTGCACATACACCTCGACGCGCACCACTGTCTTGAGGTCGTTGTCATGCGAGGTCAGGCTCGCTCGATCGGGCGTCTCGCCGCAGAACTGATCGGAACCAAGGGTGTCAAGCACGGCAAGTTCGTTGCGACGACGACCGGGGACGGTCTGGCGTAGGGAGAGCCGGCTGATGTCAGCGCTCGAAGAGGGTCTCTACGATCTCGGTCGGCTGGATCGCCTCGCCTACGAGGACAGTCCGGTCCACCGTCTCGATCCGCGCGCGAAGGTCCTCACGACCATCGTCTTTCTGGTCTGCGTTGTCTCCTTCGGCAAATACGAGATCTTGCCGATGCTGCCCTTTGTGCTGTTCCCGGTCTTCCTTGCCAGCGAGGCGAATCTGCCCATGGGATTCTTGCTGCGGAAGCTCGTCGCCGTGGCGCCGTTCGCCATCCTCGTCGGGATATTCAACCCGCTGCTCGATCGCGAGGTGATCGCGCATTTCGGTAGCCTGGGAATCACCGGGGGATGGATATCGTTCTCCTCGATTCTCCTGCGTTTCTTCCTCACGACTATCGTCGCCCTGGTGCTCATCGCCACGACCAGCTTCTCGGGAGTGTGTGTAGGACTCGGCAAGCTAGGAATGCCCGACGTGCTCGTGACCCAGCTGCTCTTCCTCTACCGGTACATCTTCGTGCTAGGCGAGGAGACGATGCGCATGGCCCGGGCCCGGGCTCTGCGCTCGTTCGGCGGACGCGGTATGGGCATCCGCGTCTACGGCCAGGTCCTGGGTCATCTGCTTCTTCGCACGTATGCGAGAGCGAGCCGCATCTACCAGGCCATGCTCTCCCGCGCGTTCGACGGACAGGTCCGCATCGTTCGCACGCTTCACTTCACCGGTCGCGACGTTGTGTTCGTGATCGTGTGGTCCGCGCTATTCATGACATTTCGTCTTATCGACGTTCCTCTGACCGTTGGCAGACTCGTGACAGGACTGATTGCATGAGCCATCACACCATGGACGTGACGGACCTGGGCTTCGCCTACCCGGACGGAACTCCCGCACTCGACGACGTGACATTCTCTGTCGGGCACGGCGAGTCCATCGCTCTGGTAGGGGCGAACGGCGCGGGGAAGTCCACGCTGCTCATGCATCTGAACGGCTTCCTGATGCCGGCTCGCGGCAGCGTGCGCGTGGGCGAGATCCCCGTGACGAAGGGGACCGTGCACGACATACGCAAGACCATCGGGACCGTCTTCCAGGACCCGGACGACCAACTGTTCATGCCGTCGGTGTTCGAGGACGTCGCCTTCGGTCCGATGAACCTCGGCCTTCCTGCCGAAGAGATACGCGTCCGCGTCGCAGACGCGCTGGAGCGGGTAGGCGCAGCGCACCTCTCCGAGCGGCCGCCCTACCGGCTTTCCGGCGGTGAGAAGCGTGCAGTAGCCATCGCCACCGTGCTTGCGATGTCACCCAGCATCCTGGTGATGGACGAGCCGTCATCGAATCTCGACCCGCGCGCCAGGAGGCGGCTCATCGAGCTCCTGAGAACGTTCGAGCACACCAAGATCATCGCGACTCACGACCTGGATCTGGCACTCGATCTGTGCGAGCGGACCATCGTCATGAGCGGGGGCACGATCACCGCGGACGGTCCGACGCAGGAGATCTTCGGCGACGATGCGCTGCTTGCCGAAAGCGGCCTCGAGAAGCCATTGAGCATGCAGAGCTGCCCCGTGTGCGGCGGGACCTGAGAAGGGAACGACGCGCCGGTACTTCGGAGCGTCGTGGAAGTGCGTGCTCGCGGAGACGGATATGGCTCCGCGCAGGTGGTCAGACTCTCTCTACGCTCACCTTGTCACCGTTGTCGCCTTCGAGCGCGTCAATTGCGGTCTCGAGCTTCGCGCGAGTTTCGCCGAGAAGAACGCTGGCCTGGGCAAGCGCCGCGCTCGTTTCGGGTCGATGACCGTGGTCGGCGAGGTGATGGAGTTGCTCCATCCACTGCTGCACCATTGCGAGCGCATCGTCGGACTGCCCGACGGCGAGCTTCATCTGTTCGACATTGATGCCGTGCTCACACATTCTGCGTCTCCTTGACTAGCCGATCCAGGGAGCGAGCTCTTCTACCAGTCGCTTCTTCGGCATGGCACCGACCAGCTTCTTGACGACCTCTCCGCCCGAGAATACGAGGAGCGTGGGAATCGAGAGGACATCGTACTTGGTCGCCGTCTGAGGGTTCTCGTCCACATTGAGCTTGGCGACGGTGATCTTCGCTCCGAACTCGTCGGCGATCTCCTTCAGCACTGGCTCCATCATTCGACAAGGCCCGCACCATGGAGCCCAGAAGTCCAGTACGACGGGCTTGTCGCTGCCGATGACATCGGACTCGAAGCCAGCGTCCGTGATCTGCATCATGTCACTCACCACGATCTCCCTTCCGCTTGCTGATTTCGTGTGCGTGGATGGTTAGATGGAGCATACCCGCTCATCAATGTAGCGCAATGCCTCGAAAGCCGCAGAGGCGCCCTTGGCCGCCGCGGTGATCACTTGCTTCAGCTCCGTGTCGGTGACATCACCCGCTGCGTAGATGCCGGGCCACGCGGTTCGTCCGTCGTGGTCGGTCTTCACGTAGCCGGCGTCATTGAGATCCAGCATCTCCTTGACGAGCTCGTTGACCGGGTGAACGCCGACGAAGATGAACACGCCGTCTAGAGGCAGGAACTCGTCCGGCTCGCCGTTGGTGGCGGTGAGGTCGAGTCCAGTGACCTTGCCGTCGGCACCCTTGACCTCACGGGGTATGCGGCTCCACTTCATCTCTATCTTCTCGTTGGCGAAGCAGCGTTCCTGGATGCATTTCGTTGCGCGAAGCTCGTCCCGGCGGTGGATCAAGTAGACCTTGCTGGCGAACTTGGTGAGGAAGAGAGCCTCCTCGACGGCTGCATCTCCTCCGCCGACGACGGCGACGACCTTGTCTCTGAACAGGGCGCCATCGCACGTCGCGCACCAGGACACCCCGCGGCCCGTGTACTCGGCCTCACCCGGGATATCGAGCTTCCGGGGCATGGCACCGGTGGCCAGAATGACCGCCTTGGCGATGAAGTCCTCCCCGTCGGACGTCGTGAGCTTGAAGTCGAGATCGACTGCCTCGATGCGCTCGACCGTTGCGAATGACTTGATCTCCGCCCCGAACTCCTCCGCCTGCTCGAGCATCAAATCGCCGAGCTCCTGTCCTGAGAGTCCCTTCGGGAAACCGGGGTAGTTCTCAACCCAATCGGTCGTGACGATCTGTCCGCCGGGTATGGCCTGCTCGAAGACGACCGTGCGCGCTCGCGCACGTGACGCGTACAGTGCGGCGGTCAGCCCGGCCGGTCCTCCGCCGACAATGGCGATGTCGATCTGCTCCATGATGCTACTGAGTCCCTCCCTGTGGTGCCTGCTGTGTCGCGCCCTCGGCACTTCCGAGGAGTTCGTCGAGGTTCTGTTGGGACAGCGCACGCACATCTGCGACATGCGGATCGTCTTCCGGTGCGAGTTCGAGAACCTTCTCGAACTGTGAGATTGCTCCAGCCGTGTCGCCCCTCCCGAGCCGGTAGAAGATGCCAAGATTGTAGTTGGCCCTCAGGTGGCTCGGGTCGCCCTCGAGCACGGTTCCGACCTCCTGGATCGCACGATCAGTCTGGCCGGAGTAGAAGAGCGAGATGGCGAGATCGGTGCGCGCGTCCGTGTTGTCGGGCTGTACCGCCAGGTACTGGTCGTAGTACACGATGGCTCTGCGCGCATAGTCTAGCGAGCCGGTGCTGTCGCGCAGGTCGAGATAGACATTTGCGATGCCTAGGAGGGCTGTGGGATCGTCGGGCTTGGACTGCAGTGTGACAAGGTAGTCGAGGGCCTGACGGAGCACGTCGACCATCGCGGTGGCGTTGGCGTTTGGCGGGGTAACCCTGGCGACACTCGACATCAGATCGCGATACTCCTGGGGGATACCTGCTGTCGACTGGTTCGTCTGATTTCGGCCCACTCCGCCCCACAACAGCACGACCACTACGGCCGCGAAGACGGCCAGTGACATGAAGAGGATTCCGAGGGGAATCTTGTAGCGCTGGAACGGGCGAATGACATACCGGCGCATGAAGCTGCCCTCGATGCCGTCGCCGTGCCGGTGGACGTTCAGGCCGAGAGACTGCGCCTTGAGTAGCATGTTGAGATCGTTGGTGACCAACGTGAGCTCTTCGCACCCCGTGCGACATGCCTGGAAGGCGACGGCGAGTATGCGGTCATCGGCGTTGCGGCTGCTCAACCCCTCCGGCATCTCTATATCCGAATCGAGCGGAAGTACTCTGAGATTGCCGCCGTCGGGGAGCTCGACTCCCTCGAGTAGGCTGCCCTGCTCCGAGAGTTCGAACAGCATCCTGCTCACCTCGCGTCCCCGGAATCTCAGATCCGGGTCGACGCGGGACGTCTTCAACTTGTCGAGTTCGCCCAGCACCGTCTCCGGGATGACGATCTCGGCGTCGGGAAACGCGAAGAGGGAGCCCGGATCGGCCAGCAGGACATTGGTGTCGAGCACGATTGTGCGCATGGGGTCGCGTGTGCCTTTCCTCAGAGCCGGCGAGGCTCGGTGACCTCGCCACGGATAACCCAGGTGGATGTTAGCGGTTGGCCTTCAAAGACGACCATCACCGAGCCGAGTACCCACGTTCCGCGGACCTCGGCCTGCGACCACACGGTTGCCTGATCTTCAGTCCACTCGAAGCCGTAGATCGTGATGTTCTGCGATTCTGCATAGACGGACGCCGCATCCCATGCGGCTCGGGGGTTTCCTTCTTTCGATGCCTTCCGGGCCGCCTCACGGGTCGCTTCGGTGAGATTGTACTTCGTTGTCATCCAGCGGCCCGCGTCGTTGATGACAGTTACACCGATAATGACCATGAATATGCCGTATATGATTCGTTTAACCATGTTCGGCGGGTTCGCCTCCCTCGCACTGCTCCCCCGACGTGCTCTTTCGCTGAATGGTACCAGTACGTTCCGCACGAGTCGTGCGGCGGACGACGTAGAGCAAGATACCCGCCAACAAGGTGACCACACCGCCAATGATCGCCAGACGATCGAGATACGACGCATGGACTCGTATGTTTGCGTCATCGACGAGCACATCGCCCGCCCACAGCTCGACATGCAGGGTTCCCGACAACGCGGACCTGAGGTCAACAGGAATCGTCACGTAGTTCTCGGCGGGCGTGAGTACGACGGTCTCCCTGTCCGTCTGACGCACCACCAAACCATCAGATGAAGTCCGCACAGTCATGATTAGGCCGCGCTCTGAGTCGTTTCGGATGCTAAGTGGCACGTCGCCACGGCCGCTTGAGAGTGTGATGTCCTTGGTGACGAGTGACGCGGCGCCGAGTATGTCGTGTGCGGTGCGATATGCCGCCGAGGCGAAGGCGCGCCCGCGGTCGGCGTTCGCCCAGGTATCCTTCGGTCCCGCCCAGCAGTGACTCTCCGCGATCAGGGAGATATCGGTGGTCGATAGTGCTGTCGGATCCGTTGTCCCCGCAGCCGCAACGAGGCCGTCTGCCCATGCGCGCGACTCTGCCACAAGGGGCCAGTAGTCGTCCGGTGTGTCGTCTGTCTGAGGTGCGCGCGCCGCAAGAGTGACCTCGCCAGACGAGCTTTCGGTCACCGCACTCACGAGGTAGAAGCGAACCCACGGACTGTCCTGAAGCTGGGAGGTACAGTCCTGGAGTGTGTCAACGGCCGGGCCACCCCCTGCCTCGAGGGAGAGGACCGCGATCAGAGGCGCGGTCGTGGTCTCTAGCACCGATCGTTCGAAGACTCGGGCCATGAAAGCCGATGTATCTGCACTGCCGAGGGTGCTGCTCGCCTGCGCATCCGTGACGAGAGCTGTCAGCTCGCTTCCCGAGACCGAGTAGGACCCTGAAGGCGTGGAGGTGACCTCAAGGCTCGACCCATCGACTAGCGCCGCCCGGATGCCGCTGGCAGACAGTACCGGGGCCGCAGGCGACGGCAACGCGCCCCCATGCAGCATCGTCATGGGGGTGGGCGTGGTCTGGAGTGACGAAAGGAACGCTGTGAGGCCTCGTTCGAGCTGTGGCGTCAGGTCACCGATACGCTTGGCGGACTGGAGTCCCGAGATGTCTGGGTCCGCGAAAGGCACGTTGAGCAGCTCGAGGCGCCCTGTTCTCAGAGCGCTCTTCAACAACCCGAGAGTCTCGCGGTACTTCGCGGCGGTCGGGTCCTCGGCGGGAATCTGAATCACGCCCTCCGGGGCTACGAGCTCGAAGCCCTGCGATATTCGGAGCCACTCCTCGAACATCAACGGGGCTGCGGCGAGCGTAACGCGCAGTTCCTCGTTCGCGATAATCAGTGCGGCGAGTCGCTCGACCTGCGCTCTGACCGAATCGGCGTTTGCCGGATTGACCGTGAAGCGACCGTCGGGATCGGTCAGGGGTACGCATTCGACGCGCGCCACGAGCGCTACCGGCGCGGCTGCTGCGTCGGGATCGTAGACGAGCAGCTCGCTTTCCACCGTCCACTCGCGAATGCCGTCCGCGTCCGACCTCACGCGCAGCTCCAAGGGGTATGCTCCCGGGTCGAGATCGAGGTCGGCGATATCGCGACCGTACTGGAGACTCACGGTGTCGGTCGTCACATCATTGCGCACGAAGGTCTTCTGGTAGAGTAGCCGCCCGGTGGGTCGGTAGATTTGCAGTCGGGACTCTAGGTATGACGTGGGCTTGTCCACGAAGACGGTGGCATTGAAGCTGAACGATCCGTCGCTCGGTACCGCAGGGGCGCGTTTGTCGAGCGTCACGAACGGACGGTTGCCGACAGCGACCTGCTCCGATGTGACCACCGGTCCGGCGGGCACATCGACCGGTGCAATGCAGGCGATCAGAAGGACGGTTATCGTTACAGCAAGCCGCAGGCGACTCACCGAATTGTGATGCATCTCGGATTGCTCCACATCTGCGGGCCGCGTGACCTGCCCTTCCGAACAGGAGAGGCGTGTACCGCGGCGAAGAATCGGGCAGAATGATTATCGCATGACGGCCACGAGAGGAGTCGCACAGGATGTCTGAGGTCAGTCGCACGGAGGAGATGCCCGACACCCTGCCGCTGATACCCTTGCGCGATCTCATTCTCTTTCCGAATCTGGTGGTTCCGCTCTTCGTCGGCCGTGAGCGTTCTATCAACGCTCTGGAAGAGGCGATGCGGGAGGGTCACCTCGTCGCTCTTGTCACCCAGGTCAAAGCCGAGACGCAGGAACCCGGTCACGAGGATCTCTACGAGATCGGTTGCGTAGCATCGATCATGCAGGAGTTGAAGCTTCCCGACGGTACGGCCAAGGCGCTCGTGGAGGGGCAGCATCGCTTTCGAATCCTCGAATGGCTGCATGACGACCCGTACTTCCGCGTGCGAGTGGAGATCATCGAGGAGGAAGTCCGGACCGATGTTGAGATCGAGGCGCTCATGCGAGCCCTTATCAGGGACTTCGAGCGCGCGTCGGAACTCGGCAAGCCCATCCCGCAGGAAGTGCTCATGGCCGCGTCCACGATCGAGGAGCCCGGTCGTCTTGCGGACTTTGTGGCGTTCCATCTCAATCTGAAGGTCGAGGAGAAGCAGCAGATCCTCGAGGCGCTCGACCCCAAGGACCGGCTCGAGAAGACGGCGAAGTTCCTGCGCAAGGAACTCGAGATCCTGGAGCTTGGCTCGAAGATCCAAGATCGCGTCAAGGACCAAATGACCAAGACTCAGCGCGAGTACTTCCTCCGCGAGCAGCTCAAGGCGATCCAGCAAGAGCTCGGTCAGTTCGATGAAGTTCAGGCCGAAGTCGAGGAGTACAAGGAGAAGATCGCCGAGGCCGCCATGCCCGAGGCCGTGCAGGAGAAGGCCATCAAAGAGGTGGGACGACTCGAGAAGATGCCCCCTCAGAGCGCCGAGACCGGCGTCATTCGCACGTACCTCGACTGGCTAATCGGGCTTCCATGGAACACGGAGTCTGAAGAGAAGCTCGACCTCATCGCGGCTCAGCAGATCCTCGACGAGGATCACTACGGCCTCGAGAAGGTGAAGGAGCGTATTCTCGAATACCTGGCCGTCCACAAACTCACCGACAAGATGCGCGGACCAATCCTGTGCTTCGTGGGGCCGCCAGGCGTGGGCAAGACCTCCATCGGCAAGTCCATCGCACGCGCCCTCGGGCGTGAGTTCATCCGGATGTCGCTCGGCGGCGTGCGTGATGAGGCCGAAATTCGCGGGCACAGGCGGACCTACGTCGGAGCCTTGCCGGGGCGAATCATCCAGTCCGTGAGCCAGGTGGGCACCAACAACCCGGTCTTCATGATGGACGAGATCGACAAGGTCGGTGCGGACTTTCGGGGCGATCCGACCTCAGCGCTGCTAGAGGTCCTCGATCCTGAGCAGAACAACTCGTTCCAGGATCACTACCTCGAGGCGCCGTTCGACCTGTCCAACGTCATGTTCATCACGACAGCCAACCTGCTCGATCCGATTCCACCGGCGCTGCGCGATCGCATGGAGGTCATTCACTTCCCCGGCTACACCGAGGACGAGAAGCTACACATTGCGCGCCAGTACCTGATCCCGAAGCAGCTCACGGAGCATGGTCTGTCACCCACACGGCTCGACATCGGTGACGACGCGGTTCAGGAGATCGTGCGTCTGTATACCCGCGAGGCGGGAGTGCGGAACCTGGAACGGACGATCGCGATGGTGTGCCGCCAGGTCGCGCGGAAGGTCGTGGAGGGCAAGAAGGGGAAGACGAAGGTCACTGCACGTACGCTGCACAAGTACCTCGGCCCCGCGAAGTTCTCCTACGGACTTGCCGAAGAACGCGATGAGGTCGGCGTTTCTACGGGGCTTGTATGGACCGAAGTCGGCGGCGACGTCATCTTCATCGAGGCCACCAAGATGCCCGGCAAGGGGAACCTGAGTCTCACAGGGCAACTTGGCGACGTGATGCGCGAGTCGGCACAGGCCGCCGTGTCCTACATTCGGGCTCGCGCAGCCGACCTCGGAATCGACGAGGATTTCAACGAGAAGCTCGACATGCACATCCACGTTCCGGCCGCAGCCATTCCGAAGGACGGCCCTTCGGCAGGGATCACCATGGCGACGGCGCTGGCTTCCGTGCTCACTGGTTGCCCCGTTCGGCGCGACCTCGCCATGACAGGTGAGATCACGCTCCGCGGTCGCGTGCTGCCCATCGGCGGGCTCAAGGAGAAGCTCCTTGCGGCTCACCGCGCGGGCATCACGACGGTGCTGATTCCCAAGGAGAACGTCAGGGACCTCGACTTGCTGCCCGAACACGTGCGTGAGGACATGAAGATGATTCCTGTCGAGACGATGGACGAGGTGCTATCCCGGGCGCTCGTCCCCGCGTGCGGGCCCAAGATCAGGGCCAGGAAGCGCGCTGCGACCGGTTCGGATTCCGGCAAGTCCTGAGGCAGCAGCACCCTCCGCAGTCGACCTATTCGGCGTACGAATGACACTGCCGAACTGGGCGCCGTCGGTGCCGTTCGTGATATGGGGTCGATATGGTTACGACCTGCGGGAATCATCCCTCGCTCCTACTAACGGAGGACGCGTTTCGTCCCCCTGGAATACCGCTCAAGGGGTATAAAGGCTGGGAAGGTGCCGAGAGGTGCCGGCATATACGCCTTCTGGCGACATAGTTTTGGCCCTACGGGAGACGCTGAAACACCGACGTTCGAAGCGGTCACTTGGGAGTCGGTGCGGAGTCAGTAGTGAGACCGGCCCGTTGTATTCGGGTCGGTCTTTGTTTTGTCTCTGAGGGTGCCGGCGTGTGAGAGTTGAGAGGGGTTGGAGGCTATGACCAGGAGCATTCACCGTAGGTCTCTTACGGCGCGGATGCTCACCTCGATGATCCTACTCGTCGTTCTCGTGTCGTTCAGCGGTATTGGCTATGCGGTGCCGCAGTCGAGCGATCCGAGCACAACGAGTGGTTCCGAGGAGAGTTCGGCGACCGTACCTACCGATCCGCCAGCGGAAGAGCCGCCAGCGGAAGAGCCGCCGGCAGAAGAGCCGCCGGCAGAAGAGCCGGTCGATGAGGCTCCGCCTGCGGATGACGAGGCTGGAGAGCCCTATGTCGTAGAGGCGACGCCAGATGATGCGTCGTCGTCCACGGGCCAGGCGCTGCTTGCGCCGATGGCCCTAGCGGCACCGCCAGCCGATCCTATCCCTCAGATCGGCGCCGGCGACGTGAGCCTGGAAGGCGTGCGCTTCGGCGACGGATGGGTTACGGGCAACCTGCAGACATACATGGAGGGGGACTACGTTCCATTCCGCATCTTGATCAAGAACGCCAGTGACTCGCCGGTGACCGTCCCGTCCGTCACTATCGATGCGTTCCACTACAAGGACGGCAAGGGTATCTACTTCGACCGAACGGCCGACTTCTACTACTACACGCAATCCAATCCGCCCAAGCCCGCGGGAAGCGATCCGACGCAGCCGCAGGTTGGCTGGACCGCCTTGACCCTCGACTCCCATGACGTACCATCCACGGGGACCTACGGCGTCGACGCGCCTGCCCTGCTGACTACAATCAGCGGCGGCCAGGTCGTGATTCCGGCCGACTCGTATGGAGTTCTGTATTTCCGCGCACATCTAGCGCTTACGTTCTATTGGAACACGCAGGATCCGCCTCGCGACGGTTGGGGTCCCTACACGGGTTCGCCCGGCAACATGCAGATTGCAGGCGGCCTGCCGTCCAAGACAGTGCCGCTGCCTACAGTGGAAATCCCCTCAACGACGATCGACATCATCAAGTTCTACGACACGGATCACGATGGCGTGAAGGACGAAGATGAGAACGTGTTCCTCGATGGTTGGAACATGCATCTGGCCACCACAGGCACCTTCGCCTGGGAGGCCAGCAAGGAAACCTCTCAGGGAGGCGTCGCTCAGTTCACGATGCTTCCTTCCGGGATGAACTTCCTGGTTTGGGAGGACACGCAACCCGGGTGGCTCACAATGACGCAACAGCCGATAGCGGTGACAACTGGCGAGGGGCCGACCACCGTCTACATCGGCAACTATCTCCCTGAGTACACCAAGACATTCGACCTCACGTTCGAAGGTTCCGCTCCAGCCGGGACGACCTTCCACGTGGTCTACAAGCTCGATGGCGTCGACCAGCCCCCGCTGTCGCTGGGCGACTATCCCTATTCTGCGCAAGTCACCCACGCGGTCGGTAGCGTGATTTCCGACGTGCGCTGGTACGCCAGCTGGCCATATGGAACGGGCCAGAGCGTCGACATCCCGCTTGGCACGACCCAGGGAGAGACGCTCGAAGAGGACGTGACAAACCCATTCGAATATGTTGGGACCATCGAGGGTCAGAAGTTCGAGGATCTTGACGCCGACGGCGTGAAGGATCCTAGCGACCCAGAACTCGCGGGCTGGGAGATCGTGCTCGAGCGCCAGGTCGACGGTGGCTGGTTCCCATACGCGAGCGACACCACGGATGGGAATGGCTACTATGACTTCTCCGGCGTGCTTCCGGGCACCTACCGGGTTTCGGAGGTTCTCAAGACGGACTTCGACTGGACACAGTCGGCACCGTCTGCTCCCGACTACTACGAACTACTGTTCGAGGCAGGCGACTCCACAGTCAAGAGGACAGAGTACTTCGGCAAGGACTTTCTCAACTGGGCTCCGGCGTCGATCGAGGGCTTCAAGTTCGAGGACGACAACAACAACGGCGAGCGCGATCAGGGTGAAGATGGGCTCCAATTCTGGCTCATCTACGTCGACTCTGACAATAGCGGTAGTTTCGATGTCGGCGAGCCGAACGACACGACCGACATAGACGGCCACTACTCCATCGAAGGCATCACGCCGGGCACCTACTTCGTGCGTGAACACCTGCTTCTTGGTTGGACGCAGTCGGTGGGTACGTTCCAGGTCACGTTCGAGTCGCGCGGCCACTACGCCAGCGAAGAGGGCGAGTACGACTTCGGCAACTGGACCACTGGTGGCGTCGAAGGCTACAAGTTCCACGACCTGAATGCAGACGGCGTCTGGGACGCTGGTGAGCCCGGCCTTGGGGGCTGGACGATCGAGCTCTCGACGCCTGCGGGCGCACTTGTCACCTCGACCGTCACGGCCGGCGACGGCTACTACAACTTCGTGGACGTCGAACCCGGTGACTACGTGATCTCTGAAGTCCTGCAGGCTGGCTGGACGCAGTCTGCTCCCGCGTCAGGTCACTACGACGTGACGCTGTCATCCGGCGAGTTCCCGGAGAAGGACTACGACTTCGGCAACTGGACCACTGGTGGCGTCGAAGGCTACAAGTTCCACGACCTGAATGCAGACGGCGTCTGGGACGCTGGTGAGCCCGGCCTTGGGGGCTGGACGATCGAGCTCTCGACGCCTGCGGGCGCACTTGTCACCTCGACCGTCACGGCCGGCGACGGCTACTACAACTTCGTGGACGTCGAACCCGGTGACTACGTGATCTCTGAAGTCCTGCAGGCTGGCTGGACGCAGTCTGCTCCCGCGTCAGGTCACTACGACGTGACGCTGTCATCCGGCGAGTTCCCCGAGGAAGACTACGACTTCGGCAACTGGACGACGGCGACGAAGTCTGGCACGAAGTTCGAAGACCTCGATGCCGACGGCTTTTGGGACGCGGGCGAGCCTGGCCTTTCCGGCTGGGTCATATTCGCCGACTACGACGACGACGGCAAACTCGATTCCGACGAGCCGGCAACTCTGACCGGCGGCGGCGGCTTCTACACCCTCCAAGACGTACTTCCGGGCACGTGGATGATTCGCGAGCTCATGAAGGTCGACTACGACTGGGTGCAGTCGTTGCCTGGTGAGCCCGACTTCGGCTACATGGAGTCGTTCTCCTCGAATCAGGATGTCTTCGACAACGACTTCGGTAACTGGGCTCCAGCGTCGATTGAAGGCATGAAGTTCAACGACCTCGACGGTGATGGCGAGCGCGCTGGTGGCGAGCCTGGTCTCGAGGGTTGGCGCATCTACGTCGACATCGACGGCGACGATGAATACGACGTTGGCGAGCCGACGGACGTCACGGACATCAATGGCGACTACTACATCTACCCCGTCAAGCCGGGCACCTATGAGGTCCGCGAGGTCCTCGAGGCCGACTGGACGCAGTCCAAGGGCGGCTTCGAGGTCACGTTCAAGTCGCGCGGCGTTTATGTCGGAGAAGAGGGCGAGTACGACTTCGGCAACTGGACCACTGGTGGCGTCGAAGGCTACAAGTTCCACGACCTGAATGCAGACGGCGTCTGGGACGCTGGTGAGCCCGGCCTTGGGGGCTGGACGATCGAGCTCTCGACGCCTGCGGGCGCACTTGTCACCTCGACCGTCACGGCCGGCGACGGCTACTACAACTTCGTGGACGTCGAACCCGGTGACTACGTGATCTCTGAAGTCCTGCAGGCTGGCTGGACGCAGTCTGCTCCCGCGTCAGGTCACTACGACGTGACGCTGTCATCCGGCGAGTTCCCCGAGGAAGACTACGACTTCGGCAACTGGACCACGGCGAGCCTGCACGGCTACAAGTTCCACGACCTGAACGCGAACGGCGTTTGGGACGAAGGCGACGAGCCGGGCCTTGAGGGCTGGACCATCAATCTGGCGGGGTCGACCAACGCCTCGACCACGACGGACGCCAACGGCCACTACAGCTTCTCAGGCCTCACACCTGGCGACTATACGATCTCCGAAGTCCAGCAGGCCGGTTGGACGCAGTCAGCTCCCGCATCCGGTGACTACGACGTGACGCTTGCGTCCGGCGAAGTCTCGGAGTGGAGCTTCGACTTCGGCAACTGGACCACGACTGAACTGCACGGCTACAAGTTCTATGACAAGAACGCCGACGGTGTCTGGCTTGGTCCCGACGAGGTTGGCCTTGCGGGTTGGCAGATCAACCTCGTAGGCACGGCAGGGAACGGCAATGCAGTCAACCTGACGACGTGGACCGATGCCATCGGATCCTACGAGTTCCTGGGAGTGTCGCCAGGGGTCTACACGATCTCCGAGACCTTGCAGCCGTTCTGGACACAGACCGCTCCAGCAGGAAACGTGTACAACGTGACGCTGCAGTCAGGAATCATTCCCGAGATGAGCTACGATTTCGGCAACAGCGAGGATGCGGAGAAGACCTTCGAGCTAACGTACCTTGGCGATGTGCCTGACGGCGCGTCCATGTTCGTGGTCTTCAACGTCGGAGGATTCATCTTCAACGGCAACGATCACTACGCGGTTGATGACTTCGACGTAACACTCCCGCTCGTCGAGACACCGCCAGGAAGCGGTTTCTTCACCGCCAAGTACGACGTCATGCCTGGCACGACCATCTACAACGTTCGCTGGATGGCTGAGTGGAACGGCGAGGAGATCCTGCTAGGCCAGACGTCTGGCGTAGAGGAGATCAACGAGCCGGTAACCAACGAGTTCGAGTACAGTGCGGAAGTTGTCGGCAGCAAGTGGAACGACACCAACGTGGTCGATTCCACGCTTCCCGGTGACGGCGTCTGGGACAAGATAGGCGAGCCTGGTATCGCCGGCTGGACGATCGAGATCTACCGGATGGCCCCGTCGACTGACTGGGTGCTCTACGGCACCGCACTCACGTCAGGCGGAGGCGACCTGGGTGCCTACTCCTTCACGGGTCTGCTCCCAGGCAAGTACTACCTCGCCGAGGTAATCCCAGAGATCGGCGGACAGCCGATTATGACTCAGTCCGCTGGCCCGATGGGTGAAGGCGACGGACAGTTCACGGTCTCCGACGGCTTCAACAACGACGAAGAGCCAGTGGACTTCGGCAACTACGAGCTGGCTCTGGGTGCTGACTTCGATGTGGGCCTGGTCAAGGACGTGAATCCCACTATCGCGAAACCAGGCGATCTGCTGACCTACACGATCACCTACACGAACTACCTGTCGAGCATTCCGACGGATGCGCCGTTCACGATCGTTGACGACTACGACGACGCCCATGTAGTAGTCGTAGATGCGGCTGGCGGAATAGTCGATGACGGCAAGATCACCTGGAACCTGGTCGGTCCTCTCGCCACGGGCGAGTCAGGTTCGATCACGTACACGCTTAGGGTGATCGAAGACATGCCTGAGGGTACAACGAACATCGACAACACGGCAGTCATCACGCTGGAAGGCGACACCAACCCCGACAACAACATGGATTCAGCGCGTGTGATCGTCAAAGAGCCGTTCCTGCCCTTCACCGGCGCGGACGTCTTCCGACTCCTCGTTATCTTCGCACTCGCGCTTGCTGCGGGTGTGGCACTGCGGCGACTTGGGCGTAGCGCTGTGTCATAGGCGCGAGCCCATCTCTCGGCACGGCAAGGCCCCGGTGGTTGCACCGGGGCCTTGCTCTTTCTCAGAGGACGACGGACTTGCTGCAACAATGCTGCGTCTCAAGCTGCAATCGGGTGGCGGCTCTGCTAGCGCGGGAAATTCTCGCCCCAGTCGATGCGCCCGTTGTCCCGCCAGTCGATGGTGTGCCAGACCTCGTGGTTGAGGATCGTCGAGAGGCTCGCTGTGTGGCTCGAGCTTATGACGATTCGCCCGCTCTGGTAGTAGCAGATGGCTTGGTGGCCCTGCGCGTCGCCGAAGCTCACTGTCGAGCCTGCGAGAATCGGGTGCTTGCCGATCAGTCCCGACAGGATTGCTTGTGCCTGCGCGAGCTCGCTCCCACTGGACCGCTTGGAACTCGAAGAAGCCTTCGTGGCGGCGGACTTCGCGGTAGAACCCGAGGTGCTGCCGGAGGTCGATCCGCTGCCCGCGGAGCTTGCGACCTGCTGGACGGGTTTCGGCACCGGCGCGTCCTTCAGGTACGCGGCCTTCGTCAGCGTGGTGGCCGTCTCCTCGGCGGGCTCGACCTTCTTCTCGGCCCACGTCTGGGTGGCTGCAAGCTTGGGGGCGAAGCTGGAGCGCCAGGATGCGCTGGTATCGCGGACTGCGGATGCCATGGCAGGCGCAGCTCCGGCGATGATCGTGATTGCGAGGACTGCCGCCGTGAGGCTGGCTGTGTTTCTGCGATACCCTGTCTTCATCGGTCCTTGCACCCCTTCGGTACGAGCCCTGGACGCACATCGACCCGACTCCTCCCCTAAGGTGCCTGGGTGGATTCGGGCCGACGAACATGTCGGTCTCGTACCCGGCGGTCCGGCTGTCGTGGGAAGGTGGCCCTTCCTTTAGACCCGTGACTTTGCGAGGCTCGCCTTTCGGTGAGCTGTGCCTTTTTCGGGGGAGCTTTGGTGCGATGTGCTGTTTTCAACTTCCCTACGTCTTTGGTATCGGCACGTACACGTGCCATCCTTATAGGCGAACTGTGGTTTTCATCACATTTTTTCTGCAACGTCCGTCACATGCCGTGCTCGGCGACTGACTTGTACGATGTGATGGCTGGACTGACCAGATTGGAGAGTCCGAGTTGAGCGACGCCGCGCTGGAAACAGGCCGAAAACACCCTGTTCTTGCGACGTTAGCGCATGCCCTTGGGAACGTGCTTCTGGGTGTTGCGCTGGGACTCGGAGCCTACTACGGCATCACGGATCTCGCAGGCAGGCTCAGGCAGGACGCGATGCGGGATCAGCTGGCCGATCTCGGACCCATCGCGGCCGAGGATCCAGGTGCCTATGTGGCCGAGGTCGCCACAGAGACTCTCGACTTCTCGGGGTGGGAAGACGAAGACAAGGCATATTGGGATGCCCTCGAAGACGGAGGGGCCTTCGGCCGTCTCGTCATCGGGCAAATGGAGCTAGATGCGGTGGTCGTGAAGGGCCATTCGCGGGCCAACCTCAAGAAGGGCCCGGGCTGGGTCGACTACACGGACTATCCGGGGCCCACCGGCAACTGCGGCATTTCCGGTCACCGAACCACGTACGGGGCACCGTTCAGGCGTCTGGATTCGGTTGCCGAGGGTGATACCATCGACCTGTACTCGCCCTACCGGAGGTATCGGTATCGCGTCGACGATGTGTTTCAGGTTCGGCCCGACCAAACAGAGGTAATGTTCTCGACGCCCGAACCCTCCCTGACGCTGACGGCGTGTCACCCGCCCTACAGCGCGAGATTCCGTCTTGTTGTGAGAGCCAGCCTGGTCGAGGTCTTGCGATTCGAGAAGCCGCAGGCGGTCTCGGAGTGAATGAAGGAGATTCTACGTGCGTGTTCTTGTGACAGGCGGCGCCGGATTCATAGGGTCCAACCTCGTGCATGCGCTCCTGCCCGAGTTCGATGTGGGCGTCATAGACGATCTGTCCTCGGGTAGCGTCGAGAACCTCCACCCCGCGGCGTGGTTCCGGGAGCTGGACATCCTCGACGAAGGTGTGGGGGAAGCGGTCACGGAATTCGCTCCAGACTTCGTCGTCCATCTAGCCGCCCAAGCAAGCGTGGCGGCCTCGTTGATCGATCCGGAGCGCGACTGGGCGGTCAACGCCGAGGGCACGCGCCGAATCGCGGCCGTGGCACGTGCATGCGGCGCGCGACGGATGCTTTCGGCTTCTTCGGCGGCGGTCTATGGTGATCCCGTGCAGCTCCCCCTTCCGGAGAGTGCTCGGAAGGCGCCACTTAGTCCGTACGGCGAATCCAAGCTGACTGCGGAGGAGCTGCTGGCGGCGGAACTCGCGGCCTCGGACGTGGACTTCGCGAGTCTGAGGTTCGCCAACGTGTATGGACCCGGGCAGGACTCGCAGGGGGAAGGGGGAGTGGTGGCGGTGTTTTGCGCCACACTCGTCTCCGGCCGTGTGCCGTCGATCTTCGGCACGGGTGCTCAAACGAGGGATTTCATTTACGTGGGAGACGTCGTCGGCGCGATCATGTCGGCGCTGATGACAGAAGCGCCCCTCCACGACGCCGGCGAGGGCGGACCAGCCTTCAATATCTCCACCGGTGAGCAGACGACCATCGAGACGCTCGCGACGATGCTGCGGCCAGTGGCCGGATTCAGCGGTCCCTACGAGCATGGACCGGCGCGGAAGGGCGACATCGAGAACAGCGCGCTGGATCCTCGGAAGGCCCGCGATACGTTCGGGTGGGACGCCAGGGTGCCGTTGCAGACCGGCCTGCAGATGACGTACCGCTGGTTCCAGACCAGGGGATGACCGCGGTGCCGCGCACGCCTGACGACACTGCACGGCTGCAAGCGCTGTACGAAGCGAAGGTGCGCTCGGAACTCGCGGCGGCCGATGGTGATGCACCCGGTTCCGATTCCGTCCCGTCGAGCGGGGATCTCTTCGCGGACATCCTGGCTCTCAAGGGCGCACCCGGACCCGCCGAATCGGCGGGAGACCCGGTGCTTTCCGGTCCTGACGGAGCGGCGCTCACGAAGGCCCTCGAGGCGCTCGTGTCGGGTGGGCTCACGTACTTTGCGACGCTGTCGCGGCCAGAGCCCGACGTTCCCGCGAAGCGACGCGCCCGTAGGGTGAGGAGCATCATCGAGGCCATTGACCCACCATTGGTGCTGGCGCTCGACGCGGTCGCAGCCGAGGACGTCGCGTTGGCTTTCGGACTAGCCAGCTTTGGCTTCGGCGCACCGAAGCACGCGGGTGGGCGGGAACTGCTCGCCGTGGACGGGCTCGAGGCCTCCCTCTGTGACCCCGCACGCAAGAAGCGCGTTTGGCGTCAGCTCAAATGCCTGGGACAACCCGGTCCGCTCCTCTGAACGGAAGAAGCGCCCCCTGGGGGGCGCTTCGGTGAGTTGTTCGGAGAGACGAGTTCGTCGTTGGCTAGTCCTCTTCGATCTCCTCGATCGCTCCCATCGGACACTCCTCCATACACGCTGCGCATGCCGTGCAGTCCTCGTCTCTAACGGCTTCGGCTTGGTCGCCGACGATTTCGATGACGCTCTCGGAGCAAGCGTCCACGCAGATGCCGCAAGCGGAGCATTCTTCCTCATTGATAATCGGTCTCGACATTGCGCCTCCTCGTACGCGCATGGAGCAGTTTCGCACGTACTGTACAGAGCGGTTCGGCGGATGTAAAGGATGCTCTTTGGGGGGATTCTGATGTCGCTCGCCGAGCATTGGATTCGCGACGGCAGCTCGCGGGTATAAATCATCTGTTGTGATATAACTTGACAACGTGGCACTAAGATTTCAGAATCGATTGACCGGAGCTGATGCTCTGGAACCGGAACATGCTTGAATGACGCTCGAGATGGGCGTCTGAGAAAGGAGAGACGGGAGCTATGGGCAAAGTCCTAGGTATCGACCTGGGTACGACGAACTCCGCCGTGGCGGTCCTCGAAGGTGGGGAGCCCACGATCATCATCAACGCCGAGGGCGATCGCACGACACCGTCTGTGGTCGCCTTCCGTAAAGACGGCGAACGCGTTGTGGGCAAGGCGGCGAAGAACCAGGCAATCACGAACCCCGAGAACACGATCAAATCGATCAAGCGCTTCATCGGTCGCAAGTTCGAAGAGACCGAGTCGGAGCGCAAGACCGTAGCGTTTGTCGTCGAGAAGGGCAAGGACGGTCGCGCGGTTGTTGAGATCGAGGGCAAGCACTACACGCCCGAGGAGATCTCCGCGATGATTCTCCAGAAGATGAAGGCCGACGCTGAGGCCTACCTGGGTGAGAAGGTCACCGAAGCGGTCATTACCGTCCCGGCATACTTCAACGACATGCAGCGCCAGGCGACCAAGGATGCCGGCAAGATCGCGGGTCTTGACGTCAAGCGAATCATCAACGAACCGACGGCCGCAGCGCTCGCATACGGCCTCGACAAGGGACACGAGAGTCAGACGATTCTCGTTTTCGACCTCGGCGGTGGCACGTTCGACGTGTCCGTTCTCGAGCTCGGCGAAGGCGTCTTCGAGGTCAAGTCGACCTCCGGTGACAACCATCTCGGCGGCGACGATTGGGATCAGCGGGTCATCGACTGGCTGGCGGACAAGTTCAAGGCCGACACGGGCATTGACCTTCGGGTCGACAAGATGGCGCTCCAGCGCCTCAAGGATGCAGCCGAGAAGGCCAAGATGGAGCTCTCCACCACGCAGACGACGCAGATCAACCTGCCGTTCGTGACCGCAGACGCGTCGGGTCCCAAGCATCTCGACTACGCGCTCACACGCGCGGATTTCCAGAAAGTCACAAGCGATCTGCTGGACCGCTGCAAGACTCCGGTCGAGCGATCGATCAAGGACGCCGGCATCAAGGCCGGGGACATCGATCACGTGATTCTCGTGGGTGGTTCGACCCGCATGCCTGCGGTCGTTGAGATGGTCAAGGGCATCACCGGCAAGGACCCGCACAAGGGAGTCAATCCGGACGAGGTCGTTGCCGTGGGAGCGGCCATCCAGGGCGGCGTGCTGGCCGGCGAGGTCAAGGACATCCTCCTCCTCGACGTGACGCCGCTTTCGCTGGGTGTCGAGACTCTCGGCTCGGTGATGACCAAGCTCATCGATCGCAATACGACCATCCCTACCCGCAAGAGCGAGACTTTCACGACGGCCGCCGACGGTCAGACGTCTGTCGAAATCCACGTGCTCCAGGGTGAGCGCGAGATGGCAAGCGACAACAAGACCCTCGGCAAGTTCCACCTGATGAACATCCCACCGGCGCCAAGAGGCATTCCTCAAGTTGAGGTGACATTCGACATCGATGCCAACGGCATTGTGAACGTCTCGGCCAAGGACCTCGGGACCGGTCAGGAACAGAAGATCACCATCACGGGAACCACTGCCCTCTCCGATGAAGAGGTCGATCGCATGGTTACCGACGCGGAGTCGCATGCCGACGAGGATTTGAAGCGCAAGGAGGCCGCGGAAGCGCGCAACAACGCTGACAGCCTCGTCTACCAGACGGAGAAGGTGCTGAGTGACCTAGGCGAGAAGGTGCCTGCCGACGTCAAGGATGAGGTCCAGGCAGCGGTCGATGAGGCCAAGAAGGCTCTTGAAGGTGATGACACCGACGCGATCAAGTCCGCCGTCGAGACGCTTTCGCAGGTCTCGCTGAAGCTCGGCGAGGTTGCCTACCAGGATGTCCAGGCGTCTTCGGCAGACGAAGGCGAAACAGAGACCTCCGGTGCCGAAGAAGAGGTCGTCGATGCTGACTACGAAGTAGTCGACGGAGATGAATAGCAATGGCCAACCGTCGTGAAAGGGACGACGCCCGGACCACTCCGGGCGTCGGCCCCGACACAGACCCGGAACTGCAAACCGACCTCGGAGCGGAATACGAGTTTCGCGGCGACGTTCTGGAAAGCGAACTCGAAGCTGCACGCGAGGAAGCGGCTGCCATGCGCGATGTGGCCCAACGCGTTCAGGCCGAGTTCGAGAACTACCGGAAACGCACCTCACGCGAGGTCGAAGACAGCCGCAAGAGGGCGGGCGAACGAGTCGTGTTCGACCTGATCCCGGCAGTGGACAACCTCGAGCGCGCGATCGACCACGCCATGGTGGACGGTCGCTCGTCGGAGCTGCTCACCGGGGTGGAGATGGTCCTCAGCCAGATTCTCGACGTATTCGCCAAAGAGGGTGTGACGCCGGTCGATCCGTTCGGCCAGGCGTTCGATGCCCTCAAGCACGAGGCGGTAGGGCAGCGAGAGGATACCGAGGTTCCGGAAGGTACCGTGGTCGACGTCTTCCAGAAGGGCTACGAGATGGGCGAGCGCATCGTGCGTGCCGCCATGGTCGTGGTCTCGACGGGTGGTCCTGCTCGGGAGTCATAGAGATGACCAGGAGCCTCGAAGATGGCCAGCACCAAGAACTACTACGACATTCTTGGCGTCAAGAAGGATGCTTCGAGCGACGAGATCAAGAAGGCGTTTCGCCGACTCGCTCGCAAGCATCATCCTGATGCGGGCGGGTCAGAGGAGCGCTTCAAGGAGATCAACGGGGCCTACGAGGTGCTCTCGGACACCGAGAAGCGCTCGCAGTACGACCAGTACGGGCAGTACTTCGGCGGCAATGCGCCGCCGGGGTCGCCCGGCGCCCCCGG
>JAENZW010000209.1 GCA_016841065.1 Actinomycetota bacterium | reverse complement strand
GGCGCTGCCGTCGGACGCGCAAGGGATGGCGATTGACGACGGCGTCCTGTACTTCGGGTGCGGCGAGAACGGGCTCATCGTGGTCGATGTGGGCGACCCGTCGAACCCCGAGGAGATCGCGCGGTATCCGGTGCCCGACGCAGCGGCCGTGGATGTCGCCGGCGACTACGCTTTCGTCGGCCAGGGGGACTCCGACAGCGTGGCGGCCCTGACGGGGAACGAACGCATCGTCCACGTGCTCGACGTCTCCGATCCCGCGTCGCCGAAGCCGGTCGCACAGTACCGGTCCGAGGCTCTCGAGGAGAACATGGGCGGCACCATCGAGAGCCTCGAGGCACACGGCGACTACCTCGCCCTGTGCACCTGGCAGAAGGCAGAGATCGTCGACATCAGCGATCCCGGTAACCCCGCGCACCTGTGGACCTGGGAGACCGACGGGAACACCGCGATCACGTGCCATGCGGCCTTCATCGACACGATCTTCTCCGGCGAGATCCTCGCACTCGCGACCGGGTCGGAGGGACTGCGCTTCTTCGACCTCGCAGACCCGGCCAACCCCGAACCGCTGGGCGTGTATTCGGGCGGAGACTGGGTTGCGGACATCGAACTCGAGGGCGGGACCTTGTACGCGTCAGTGGGCAGCGCGGGTCTCATGGCGTTCGACGCGAGCAATCCGTCGAACCCGGTGCCGACGGTCTCATGGGGGGTCACCGGGCTCACCGCCGACGTGCAACCGATGGGCGACCGGCTGTACTACACGTACTGGCCACTGCAGAACGCTCCCGAGGTCGGCAGCGGGTTCGGACGAGTAGACATCATGGACGCGAGCGACACACTCACTTCGGTTCGCGACGTCGAGACTCTCTTCGAGATCGGCGGCGTCACGCACCTGGAGTCCGACGAGTCGCACCTCTACGCGGTCGTACAGGGACTCGGACTGTTCGTGTACGACGTCGAGTAGGCGCCCGCCGTCTACAACGCCTTCATCGTGTCCTTCGCCGTGTTGAGGTTCGTCCGCATCTTGGAGCACAGGTCGTTCATCTGACGCTGCATCGCGTTGTCGTAGTAGTAGGTGACGCTGTTGCCCGACGTCGTGGCCTCATCCTCGAGCCGCTTGATGATCTTCCGGAACTGGTTGCCAGCCCACGCGGCCTCGTACAGCGCCGAATTCAGCTTGCACAGGTCCTTCGCCATCTTCGCGTCGGTCAACGCTGTCTTGCATGCCTTGATGTCCTTGAGGGTCTGGTCGTCGGTCATCTTCGGCAGCTCTACCCAGCCATCGTGCTGGAAGGTCATCGGGTCCTTCGCCCATGCGGCGTTGTGGTCCAGGACTTCCTTCAGCCCGTCGTAGTAGGCCTTCACTGCCTTCGGCGCAACGCTCTCTGCCGAAGTCAGAGCCTCCTTCGCCTCGGCGGTGCGCGGGTAGGTCTCGCACAGCTTGAGGTAGGCCATATAGCAGGCCCAGTCGTTCCCGGCGGACCTCGCGTCCGCAAGCATGTTCTCGACGCGAGTGTTGATCTGATTGGCCGCCGTGAGCGCCGTGTTCGCGTCGTCTTCGGCCTGTGCCATGCCATCCTTGTCCGCGTACGTTCCGTTGCCGAACGCAGCGACCGCCGCCTCGTATGCCGCCTTCGCGTCGGCATACTGCTTGGCCTCGGTGGACTTCGGTTCCGCGGCGAGCTCGGCCTTGTCGAGCGCCGCCTGAGCGTCATCGATGCGCGTGGAGGCTGCGTTCCGGGCATCGGCAAAACCGGAGAGGTCCGCGACGAGCTTGCTTCCGTCTTGGGCCAGCTCAGTGGCCTCGTCATATTCGTCTGCCGAGAAGAACGAGGCCTCGTCGAAGAGGTCTTCGGCCTCGCGCAGTTTCTCGGTGGCATCCTTCACGAGGGCCTGGCCCTCGGAGTCTTCCGATGTCACGGCACCGCCAACGCCCGCCAGGTCGCTTGAGAGATCGTCGATGGCGGCGTCGGCTGCGTCGCGAGCGGTGTAGGTGTCTGCGGCGTACGCCACGAGGGCGATTCCGCCGAAGCCGGCGGCACCGGCCACTACAGCGGTGATGACTCCCGCGATGAGGAGCGGGCTGGTGAGCGACGCGCGCGGGGCTTCGGGCATGACGGGCAACGGTTGCCACACGTTGCCGCAGGCGGCGGCGACCGGCACGGGCATGCCTGCGGCGTCGTTCTTGAAAGCCCACAGGGCGTAGGGCACCGCCACGAACGGGGCCACGACTGCGAGGGCTACCGACGCGAGCAGGATGTTGCCGCCGGGAGTCGCGGTCAGACCGCGCTCCCTGAGCCGCTTGTGCACGCGCTGCGAGACGACGATCCACAGCACGTGGAAGAGCAGCAGGACTCCGGATGCGATCAGAGGCGCGAAGCCGACGGCCGTCGCCACACCACCCGCGTCGGGATCCGGGCTGCTCAGCGTCAGCCAGAACGCTGCCGCGACGATCCACGCACAGGTGTCCGCCACGGTGAGTCGGGCAAATCGACGCCAGAGCTTCGCGAAATCGAACGGCTGAGGCACGTTCTCATACATGACAGACCCCTCCCCGGTATCTGTCGGATCTACCCCATACTACGCCTCTGGCAATCTCGCCGAATACCGCTCCACGAACAGCCCGCGCCATTCGGTGACGACGGCGTCGCCGACCCGCTCGACGACCGGCTCCTCGCCCGCCCACGTGACGTCGAGCGTGACATCATCCCGCCCGGGGTGGTTGCTGTCGTAGATGTGCACGAGCAGGTGCTCGTCG
>JAENZW010000208.1 GCA_016841065.1 Actinomycetota bacterium | reverse complement strand
GGGTGTTCGGCCCGGCTACGCAGTCGAGGCATCCGGTAGAGCCCGACAAGCTCGCGTGCACCGACTGTCACGCCCCACACCGCGACCCGGCCTCTTCGGCAGATCTTCTACGCGTCTACGATGCGGTCACGGGCGGGGCGGTCTACGGCGGCAAGGAGTTCAGCTGGGCCTGCCACGGCACGAAGAAGAATGCGCGGATCGACCGCGCGATCCCCGGCTACTGGACGAATAGCGGAGGCGACAAGAAGACCGTCATGGCGGGCACGGCGCACGCCGCAATACCGACTACAGCTGTTGCGGGGGCATGCGGTGCATGTCACACCGGGCACGGGGCGACGAACACGGGTCTCGTCCGCACACAGATCAACGGCAAGGCCGCAACCACCACGGACACGACATTCAACCGCGACAACTCGGCGTGCTATGCGTGCCACGAGAGCTCTGTGCGAACGTACCCAGGCAAGACCGCCTTCGCGGCCGCGATCCACGGGCCGACAGGGTGCAAGGACTGCCACGACCCGCACGGCAAGCCCGGGATTCCGTCATTGCTCAAGGTGGTCGAAGAACAGAACTGCTACATCTGCCACGGCGGAGGTGTGAGTCCGCCATGCAACAACTGCCATCAGGTCGCCTTCGGCATGGAGAACCCGAACATCAAGAACGAGATCGCCAAGACGCTGCCGAACCCGATCTCTTGGCAGCGCGATGACGTGTGGACAGACGCGACGGTTAGCGGGATCGTCTGCACGAAGGTGGGCGATATCGACAACGATGGGGATCCAGACATCGTGACCGCATGGGCGGACAGGACCGTCCGCTGGCACGAGAACACGGTGGGCGACGGTTCCGCGTGGTCGACCGTGCTGATCGGGACGGCTCCTGCCGGCAGCGCGATCAGGTCGCTGGATGTCGGAGACCTCGAAGGCGATGGCGACGCGGACTTGCTCATCGGCTGTATGGGGACGTCGGGCACTCCTCGGAATGGCTACGTGGACGTCTACGTAAACACAGTGGGCGACGGCTCAGCTTGGACCCAGCGCAGCGTCAAGTCGCAGAATGCGGCCTACTTCGACGGCTACGTCTCGGCGGCCTTCGGCGATTTCGATCACGACGGCGATCTCGACGTGGCTTCCGGATGGTGGACGCTGGACACGCGATGGCACGAGAACACCGCCGGCGACGGCACAGCTTGGACCGATGTGGAGGTGTTCACGAGCGGTTTCTACTACACCTACCGCGTGGCCGTCGGCGACATGACGGGCGACGACTCACCCGACATCCTGGTAGGGAACGATTCCGGGCGCGTGAGCGTCTACCGGAATGTGGATCAGGCGACTTCTTGGGCACTTGCCTCCAACAACAGCATTTCGGCTGGCGAGATCTACGACATCGAGGTCGGCGATATGGACGGTGACGACGACAATGACATGGTCGTCACGGGGTGGGCGGACTCGATTCGCTTCGGCGAGAACACTTCGGGGAACGGCACGACGTGGTCGAACTGGCAGCTGCCGAAGTACTGGACACTCGCCAACGTGAACCTCGCGCTTGCAGACATCGATGGAGACCTCGATCTGGACGTGCTGGCGACTCTCGGCAGGACGATCTACCAGTACGCGAATGCGGACGGCGAGGCGGACTCGTGGGACAGTGCCTATGCACACCTGGCTCCCGACGCAGACTACGGCGGGTTCACCGACATCGATTCGGCGGACTTCGATGGCGATGGCGATCAGGACATCGCCTTCGGCGGAAGCCTTTCTGCGGTGGGGAGGAAGGCGTTCTGGCTCGAGAATCTCGGTGTGCCCCCCGTTCCGACGAGCGGCTCGCACCCCGTCGGCATGTACTCGGGACGGCACTCGGTGGACGAGGCCATCGGTGACGTGGGAGCCGGGAACCGGCACGCGGAGTGCGCCGACTGCCATGCACCACATCTCACTGAGAGCGGCACGCACACGATGGGCAACAGCAACTTGGCCGGTGTGCTCGGGGGCGTTCGTGGAGTCATGGTGAACTACACGGCGGCTGGTGTTCCGCCTGACTACTACGAGGTCGACGAGGTGGCGGAGGAGTACGAGCTGTGCTTCAGGTGTCACTCGTCGTACACCACTGGCTACACGGGATCCGACAAGGCCCTCGACTTCAACCGACTCAACGCGGCGACGCACCCAATCGTGTTCCGTGGCCAGAATCTCGGCATCTGGGATTCCGCGTTCACGCTGGGAACGCCGTGGAATCCGACTGCGGGCGACGACGCCGACTACGGCATCTCGAGTCCAAGGATGACCTGCACGGATTGCCACGGCAACGATGACGCGTCCGGGCCGAAGGGACCGCACGGCAGCGTCTACCCGAACATACTGCAGGCGAAGGCCTCGACCAGCACGATGGAATTCGGCGGGGGGCAGAACGCGCTTTGCCTCGTCTGCCACGATCCAGCCACATACAACACCGCTGACGGCAACTTCCCAGTGTTCTCGAAGCCCGCGGGCTACGCGAGTCGCGTGTATCACCGCCACTTCATCGCCTGGGGCGCGTATTGTCTCGAATGCCATGACGAGCATGGCGCCAACACACCCCACATGATCACGGCTTCGAGCTACGTGCACGAGCCCACCGGGGGCACATGGGGAGACTTCTCGATGTGCAGCATCAACTGCCACGGCGGTGCGCCGCCGTACGAAGATCCGAAGCCCTACACGAACGATTACTAGGGGAGCCCAGCCGATGACTCATGAAGCGAGAGACGGCAGTTTTCTCATCGCACAGATCTCGGAC
>JAENZW010000207.1 GCA_016841065.1 Actinomycetota bacterium | reverse complement strand
GACCCGCTCGCCGTCGCGAAGGCCGCTTCCACGCTTGCCGAAGACCCCGCTGCCGCTGCGGCGATGGGTGCGCGCGGACGGGCCGCCGTCGAGGAGCGCTACTCGTGGGCCGCGCGCGCACGTCAGCGTCAAGCGGTTGTCGAGCGCGCCATCGAGGCGCACGCGGGCTCCCGGCGCTAGGTGCTCGCGGGTCGCATACGGTAGACTCAATGAGCCCCGTTTCGCCGCCCCGCGGCGTTTCAACGCTGCGAACAAGGAGTTCGTCACACCATGCGTACTGATTCTGTCTATGGTGTTGTTCTCGCAGGTGGGAGCGGTCAGCGGTTCTGGCCCCTCTCCCGCGAACTCTCTCCTAAGCAGATGCTCACTGTCTTCGGCACGGAGTCGCTCATCGCGCAGGCCGTGCATCGCGTGGACAGCGTGGTCGAAGCGGTCTACATCGTCACGAACGAACGCCTCTTCGACGAGCTGAGGAACCACCTTTCGTCGCACGCGGACCGCAGCCTGCAAGGCGTCCGCTACCTCCAGGAACCGATGCCCAAGAACACGGCGCCGGCAATCGCGTTCGCGGCTGCGACACTCGAACTCGTCGATCCCGGCGCGGTCATGATAGTGCTCCCATCCGACCACCTGCTTGAGACCGGAGATCTGTGGCGGGACTGCCTCGAGAGTGCCGTCAAACTCGCCGAGGCCGACTACCTCGTGACGATTGGCATCGCGCCGACCCGTCCCGACACCGGTTACGGCTACATCCAGGGCGGCCCGGCTCTCGAGGAGTTTGCGGTCCGGGACGCGCATCCCCGGCAGGCAGCGCGGTTCGTCGAGAAACCCGACACGGCTCACGCCGAGGAGTTTCTGGCGTCCGGCGAGTACTACTGGAACGCTGGTATCTTCGTGATGCGCGCGGCGCGCCTGCTCGAAGAGCTCGAGGCCGACGCGGCCACCGCTCCAATCGCCGAGACGTCTCGGTGGATCGCCGGCGTCCAGGGGACAGACGGTTTCGACGCCGATGTGGCCCGGCAGCGCTTCGGCGATCTCGAGAGCATATCGATCGATCACGCGGTCATGGAGCGCTCGAACAGGGTCGCGGTGATCCCGGCCGGCCTCAAGTGGAGCGACGTAGGCTCGCTCCTGGCGCTCGAGACGATCGCCGATCCCGACGATCTGGGTACCGTGCGTGTGGGACGCGGCGTCGATATCGATAGCCGCGACTCCATCGTCTACTCGACCGATCGCCTCGTCGCGACGCTCGGGATCGAGAACCTGCTGGTCGTCGATACCGCCGACGCGACCCTGGTGCTCCCGAAGGAACGGGCTCAGGACGTCCGGCTCGTCGTGGAAGCGCTGAAGGCCATCGATGCGGAAGAGGTCGTGCAACCGAAGGTGTCTCTTCGGCCATGGGGATCGTGGACGAGCCTGCTCAAAGGCCCCGGCTTCCAGATCAAGCTGCTCGAGATCGATCCCGGCCAGAAGCCGAGCCTGCAGCGGCACCGTCACCGCTCGGAGCACTGGATCGTGGTGTCGGGGACCGCGCTCGTTACGCGCGACGATGAGCACATCGAGGTCCACGTCAACGAGAGCGCGTTCATACCGATCGGCGCCGTTCATCGGATAGAGAACTGCGGCAAGGTGCCGCTGAAGGTCATCGAGGTGCAAGTCGGGGAGTATCTACTTGACGACGATATCGTGCGCATCGAAGACGACTGGCACCGAGAACGCTGACGGCCACGCGAAAGCGTGCCGAAAGGACCGAAACGACATGAGCATCGATCTCTCGCAAAAGCGCATCCTTCTCACCGGCGGCTCCGGCTTTCTCGGCTCGTTCGTGCTCGAGCGCCTCGAGGCGCGCGGGTGCACCGACGTCTTCGTTCCGCGCAGCGCCGAGTACGATCTGGTCCACGAGGACAACATCGAGCGCGTTCTCGAAATCTCGCGGCCGGAGATTGTCATCCACCTCGCTGCCGTGGTTGGCGGCATCGGGGCCAACCGCGCCGAGCCGGGCCGGTTCTTCTACGAGAACGCAGTCATGGGCATCGAGCTCATCGAGCTCTCGCGCCTCGCCGGCGTCGAGAAGTTCGTCTGTCTCGGCACGGTGTGCGCCTACCCGAAGTTCACGCCGGTGCCGTTCTCCGAAGAGGACCTGTGGAACGGCTACCCGGAGGAGACCAACGCGCCGTACGGGATCGCCAAGAAGGCGATGCTGGTCCAACTCCAGGCGTACCGGCAGCAGTACGGCATGAACGGCATCTACCTGCTCCCGGTCAACCTCTACGGGCCGCGCGACAACTTCGACCTGCTCACGGGCCATGTGATCCCATCGATTATCCGCAAGTGCGTGGATGCGAAGCGGCGCGATGAGCCGAGCATCACGCTGTGGGGCACGGGAAACGCGAGCCGGGAGTTCCTCTACGTGGCCGATGCCGCCGAAGGGATCGTGCTGGCAACCGAGAGCTACGATGGCGGCGACCCGGTGAACCTGGGCGCGGGTTCCGAGATCTCGATCCGCGACCTTGCCGAGAAGATCGTCGAGCTTGTCGGCTACGAGGGCGAGATCGTGTGGGACAGTTCGCAGCCCGACGGTCAGCCGCGGCGCTGCCTCGACACGCGCCGTGCCGAAGAGCGCTTCGGATTCCGGGCGTCGATGTCGCTTGCCGACGGTCTTCGGCAGACCATCGACTGGTTCGAGTCGCACTACGAGGGCTAGGCTGCATGCCCAGCACGGCGCGAGAAGGGCGACCCGGGTGAGCGAGAAGCGCCGGCTCGTCGTCAACACGCCCGCGAACGGCGTCTC
>JAENZW010000206.1 GCA_016841065.1 Actinomycetota bacterium | reverse complement strand
GCGCTCTTCGCGCCGGTCCCGGACGTGCGCGTGATCGTCATCGACGAGGAGCACGATTCGAGCTACAAGCAGGGCTCCGCCCCCCGCTACCACGCCCGAGCGGTCGCGAAGCGACTGGCGTCCTCGACCGGCGCGGTGCTCGTCCTCGGTAGCGCGACTCCGGACATCGAGACGCGACATCGCTGCGAGTCGGGGGAGTGGACCCGCGCCGTTCTCGCAGAGCGCGTGAGCGGGGCCACCCTCCCCGAGGTCCGCATCGTGAACATGGCCGCCGAGTTCAACGCCGGTCACCGGTCGATGTTCTCGCGCCCGCTGCTGGAAGAGCTGACACGACTCGATGCGGACGCGGGCAAGGGCGTCCTCCTCCTCAACCGGCGTGGCTACGCGCCGTTCCTTCTGTGCCGCGAGTGTGGCTTCGTTCCTTCCTGCGACAGCTGCTCCGTCTCGCTCACCTACCACGAGACCGGCCGAAGACTCACCTGTCACCACTGCGGGGCCAACCATCCGGTCCCCGCGACGTGCCCGTCGTGCAACAGCCCCTACCTGCGCGTGTTCGGTGCCGGAACGCAACGGGTAGAGGCGGAACTTGCCCAGGCGTTCCCGGGTCTCCCGGTCGTGCGCATGGATGCAGACACGACGAAGGGGAAAGGCGGACACGAGCGCAGACTCATGGAGTTCGAGGCGCTCAAGAGCGGCATTCTCCTTGGCACGCAGATGGTGGCCAAGGGACTCGACTACCCGGACGTGCGCCTCGTCGGCGTGCTGAATGCCGACACCGCGCTGCACCTGCCGGACTTCCGCTCCGCCGAACGGACGTTCCAGCTCGTGACTCAGGTCGCCGGTCGCGCGGGCCGCGGGATTGAGCCGGGCATCGTAGTCGTCCAGACCTACTGGCCCACACACACTGCCATCACGTGCGCCGCGGCCCACGATGCGGATGCCTTCTACAGGTCGGAGATCATCGAGCGACGCGAACTGTCGTACCCGCCGTACTCCCGGCTGGTCGACATCGAGATCTCCTCGGAGTCTGACGCGCGTGCGAAGGAAGTCGCTTCGGAAGTGGCCGCTGCCGCACGCGACGCCGCCCCGGACGGGTGGACGATCATGGGTCCGAGTCGTTCCTGCGTGTCCCGGGTGAAGAGGCGATGGCGGTGGCATGTCCTCGTCAAGACGCCACCGGATACCGCTGTCGCAGTGGTGCTCGCATCATGCATCCCCATGCACACGACCGATGCCGACGTCACGGTCACAATCGACGTCGATCCAGTCGACCTTCTCTGAGCGATTGTCCGCGCTACAATGCGTATGGAGCGGCCCGCTTCTTGCTACTCGCACCTACCGAACGCACGCACGGCACGACAGGAGCACGATGGAGATCCTCGAATACCCGAACCCCGCGCTGAAGGTGGGTGCCCAAGACGTCGACCCGACGACTGACGACACCCTGCTTGAGCTCGTCAAGACCATGGCCCGTGCCATGTATGACGCGCCCGGTGTCGGTCTGGCAGCACCGCAAATCGGCGTGATGAAGCGAGTCATCGTCTACGATCTCGAGGACGAGAAGCTCGTCGCCCTGTGCAATCCACGAATCATCTCGAGATCGGAAGATACCGCGCTCGATGATGAGGGCTGTCTCTCGTTCCCCGGTATATCGATTCCGATCGAACGTCACCTGGCGGTGACATGTGAGGCTGTCGACATCAAAGGCAATCCCGTCCGCATCGAGGCCGAAGGCCTGCACGCACGGGCTTTGCAGCACGAGATCGATCATATCGACGGCGTTCTCATTATCGATCGGGCTACCGAAGAGGAGCGCAAAGCCGCACTGCGGCGATACCAGGAGATCATGTCGGCTGCCCGATAGCCGGATCTTGAGGGGGATTCCATTGCGCGTCGTGTTCATGGGCACGCCAGACTTTGCCGTTCCGTCGCTGCGCGCTGTTGCCGCGTCTCATGACGTTGTGGCCGTCTACACGCAACCCGATCGACCGCGCGGCAGAGGACGCGATCTCGTCCCCTCGCCCGTTAAGGTCGCGGCGCAGGACCTCGGCCTGACCGTGCTACAGCCGAACACCTTGCGCGATTCCGTCGCTCAGCAGGCTCTGGCGGATCTCGCACCCGAGGTCATCTGCGTTGCCGCCTTCGGGATAATCCTGCCGCCCGAAGTGCTCGCGATTCCCACGCACGGTTGCCTGAACGTCCACGCCTCGCTTCTGCCCCGCTACCGGGGGGCAGCTCCCGTTCACCGCGCGATACTCGATGGTGCCGAAGAGACCGGCGTCGCGATCATGCAGATGGAAGAAGGGCTGGACACCGGCCCGTACACGCATCCGTACCGGATCGACGTCGACAACAAGGACGTTGTCACTATCACGGGCGCCTTGGCCGTCGCCGGTGCAGAAGCGCTGGTGGCGACCCTCGACGAGCTTCAGCGAGGCGCTGTCGACTGGACGATTCAGGACGATAGCCTGGCCACCTATGCGCCAAAGATCACAGCTGCCGACGTTGCCCTCAGCCCGGATCTCACCACGGACGCCGCACTGCGACGCATCCGGGCGTCCACGCCGAGCGCTCGCTCCAGACTCAGCATGGCGGGCGCGAACCTCGAGGTCATGTCCGCGGAACGCTCCGACATCGCCCTCGAACCCGGCCGCGTCGTGGCGGGCAAGTCAGGCATCGCCGTCGGCTTCGCGGACGGAGCTGTCGCTCTGACGCAGGTCAAACCTGCCGGGCGCGGCGCGATGGACGCGGGCGCATATGCACGCGGCGCTCGCATCCCCGAGGACGCAGTCTGGG
>JAENZW010000205.1 GCA_016841065.1 Actinomycetota bacterium | reverse complement strand
TGCATGCCCTCGGACTCCTGGAACACCCCGGAGCCGAACCGCTTCGATCCCGGCTCGCGGAGGGCGAGGAGCGCCTGCTCCTGCAGATGGTCGACCAGGGCATCAACACGCCCTTGACCTCGTCGGTCGGCAGGCTGTTCGACACCGTCGCCGCGGTCTGCGGAGTCCGCGACGACGCGCTCTACGAAGGCCAGGCGGCCATCGAACTCGAGGCCGTTGTCGACCCCCATGAGAACGGAACCTACGCATTCGGCATCGAAGACGTAGGTGGGGCGCTCGTACTCGATCCCCGCCCCGTTCTCGACGCCGTGCTCGACGATGTCGCCCGCAATGCGACCCCCGGAGCGATTGCCGCGCGCTTTCACACGGCCGTGGTCCACGGTATAGTCGAAGTTGGGAAAATAGCCGCTCAGCGTGCTGGCACGAGACGTGCAGCACTTGCTGGCGGCGTGTTCATGAACCGTGTCGTCTTCGGCGGGGCGGTCGAGGGACTCGCCCGGGCTGGCCTGGAACCGCTCACCCACGCCAACCTGCCGGTCAACGACGGAGCTGTGTCGTTCGGCCAGTCCATTGTTGCGTGGGCAAACAGACATGAGGTATAGACGCTGTACGTGCCTCGTCATATAGGGAGGTAGTCACTCTATGTGTCTAGCAATACCTGCACAGGTGAAGTCGCTCGGCGAATTCAGCATGGCCGAGGTGGACATCATGGGCGTTACGCGCCACGTGAGCCTCGATCTGGTGCCTGAGGCACAGGTCGACGACTACGTACTCGTGCACGCTGGCTTCGCGATCCAGATCGTCGACGAGGAGTACGCGAAAGAGACGCTCGAGATCTTCAAGGAGATCGACTTCGCCGGTCTCGAGCTCGACGCAGTCGAGCCCGACGGAGCATAGGCATGGATCTGAATGGGTTTCGGGACCCGGATATCGCCAGAACCCTCATCGAAGCCATCCGCCGCACTGCGACCACACCGGTGAAGCTGATGGAGGTCTGCGGGACTCATACCGTCGCCATCGCCAAGCACGGCCTCCGCGACGTCATGCCCGACACGGTAACCTTGCTTTCGGGACCCGGCTGCCCGGTCTGCGTGACCAGCAACGCCGACATCGACACAGCGATCGAGTTCGGGAAGCAGCCCGGCGTCATCGTCACAACCTTCGGCGACATGATGAAGGTGCCCGGCTCCTACTCATCGCTGTCCAACGAAAAGGCCGACGGGCGCGACATCCGCATCGTCTACTCCCCGCTCGATGCCATCGATATCGCCGAGAAGAACCCGGACTCGCAAGTCGTGTTCATCGGCGTCGGCTTCGAGACCACGGTTCCCGTGATCGCCTCGGCCATCCAACAGGCTGCCCGGCGCGGCATCGAGAACTTCTCTGTGTATTCGGCACACAAGACCGTGCCCGACGCTTTGCGCGCGCTCGTGGATGACCCGGACGTCGCCGTCGGCGGCTTCATCCTCCCCGGCCACGTGTCGACCATCATCGGTCTGGAGCCCTACCGCTTCCTCGCCGACGAGTACCACGTCCCGAGCGTCATCACCGGCTTCGAGCCGGTCGACGTGCTCCAGGGCGTGTACATGCTCGTCAAGCAGGTCGCCGAAGGACGCGCGGAAGTTGAGACGGCATACACCCGCGCGGTGCCCCCCAACGGGAACCCGGCGGCAGTGGCGAAGATGGAAGAGGTCTTCGAGCCGTGCGACGCGGAGTGGCGTGGCATCGGGGTCATCCCGGGCACGGGGCTCGCCATCCGCGAGAAGTATGCGCACTACGACGCGCTGAAGCGCGTTCCCGTCTCGCCACCGGAGCCCAAGGAGATCAAAGGCTGCCAGTGCGGCGAGGTCCTGCGCGGCGTGACACTGCCCTTCGAATGCAGACTGTTCGCCCGCGGGTGCACCCCGGAGCATCCCGTCGGTCCGTGCATGGTGTCTTCCGAAGGCTCCTGCGCCGCCTACTATCGCTACACCGACTACGGCAAGTCCTGACGAGCTGATTCCGGCACGTCCAGTCCGCACTCATCCTGGAGGGGACCGCATGCAACAGGATCGTATCCTTCTCGCGCACGGTAGCGGGGGCACCATGATGCGCGAGCTCATCGACAGCGTGTTCGTCCATGATTTCGCCGAAGACATCCTGACCGGTGTCGACGACGCCGCATCTCTCGAACTCCCGCCCGGGCGGCTCGCGTTCTCGACCGACACGTACGTCGTCAATCCGCTGTTCTTCCCGGGAGGCGACATCGGACGTCTTGCGGTGTGCGGGACCGTCAACGACGTGGCTACGGCCGGCGCCAAGCCACTTTATCTGTCGGTCGGGTTCATCCTCGAGGAGGGCTTTCCGATCGCCGATCTTCGGCGGATCCTCGAATCGATGCGCGACTCTGCGGCCGAAGCCGGCGTTCACATCGTCACCGGCGACACCAAGGTGGTCGAGAAGGGCCACGGCGACGGCGCCTACATCAACACGGCCGGCGTGGGCGTGATTCCTGAAGGCGTGTCGCTCTCGGCGGCGTTCTGCAAGCCGGGCGACAAGGTAGTCCTGTCCGGGACGCTCGGCGACCATGGCATCGCGGTCATCTCCACCCGCGAGGGCCTGTCCTTCGAGACCGACATCGAGACGGACGCGGCACCGCTCAACCACCTCGTGGCGGCCGTGCTCGCAGCAGCTCCCGACGTGCGCTGCTTCCGCGACCCAACGCGCGGCGGTCTGGCCTCGGCGCTCAACGAGCTCGCCAGCCCATCGGGCGTGTCGATCAACGTTGTCGAGACCTCCGTTCCCGGGCCCGACCCCGGTCG
>JAENZW010000015.1:24422-26023 GCA_016841065.1 Actinomycetota bacterium | reverse complement strand
CCTCGGGAAGCGCGTCGGCGTTCTCCATGTAGTAGCGGAACAGCATCTGGACGACCCGGTAGGCCTTCGGCTCTTCGGCCTTCGCCTTGCTCGAGAAGTACACCCGGTCGAAGAGGAACGACCGCAGGTCCATCATCGCCTTCTCGACGTCCCGACTCATCTGGATACGATCCTTGCCGCGGGACTGCGAGACCATGTCGCGAACCATCGTCGTGATGCGAGCGGCGTGGTTGTGGCCGAGAACGTCTGTGGGCGGTGTCGGCAGTTCCTCCTCCGTGAGAACGTTGGCGCGAATGGCGTCGTCGATGTCGTGGTTGATGTATGCGATGCGGTCCGCAATCGCGACTATCTGGCCCTCGAGCGTCGTGGGCTTGCGTCTGCCGGTGTGACACCGGATGCCGTCGCGGACCTCCCAGACAAGATTGAGCCCTTTGCCTTCGTACTCGAGTTTCTCGACGATCCGAAGCGATTGGAGGTTGTGCTTGAAGACCGGGGGCGCCTTCGGGTACTTCTTCGACGTCTCTTTCAAGGCGTCGCTCAAGGCATCCTCGCCGATGTGCCCGAACGGAGTGTGGCCGAGATCGTGCGCCAGTGCGATCGCTTCGGTCAGATCCTCGTTGAGCCTCAGTGCGCGCGCTATCGAGCGGGCAATCTGCGCCACCTCGAGAGTATGTGTAAGTCGCGTGCGGTAGTGATCACCCTCAGGCGCCAGGAACACCTGCGTCTTGTGCGACAGTCGGCGAAACGCCTTGCAGTGGAGGATCCGATCACGGTCGCGCTGGTAGGCGGTGCGGTACGGATCATCTTCAATCGGCTTGACCCTGCCGCGGGACCGGTCCGCGAACGCCGCACGTCTTGACAGGCGTACGTGCTCCTCCGCTTCGTAGCGCTCTCGCGTCATGATTATCGCCCGTGTCACGCAGGTACCAGCTCCTATCCAGCGAGCGTCGCGTAGACGAACGCGCCGGCAACAGAGGCAGCCAACCCGAACACGCTCGCCGTGATCCAGGTGCGACGCGCTCCCCACGCACGGCCGACACTGGCGCCGACCGCGGACCCGACAGCGGCGCCGATCAGCAGTCCAGGGGCGCGGCTTCCCCACTCGGAGAACACAGCCGACAAAGCGTCGCTCGCGGCCTCTCCGACCCAGACTCTCGAGACGAACACGTAGACGATCGGGACGAGAACGCTGACGACGAAGCCAATCACCACTGACGGCGCATAGGGCCGGTGAAGTCGCGAGTTCCCCTGAATCAATGGAGAACCCGCGCGTTGGAACAGCCTCGTCGAGCGAGCCACGCCCACCCCCCTCACACGTATGCCTACCTGTTGTCGGAAGCCCCCGCCTTCTCGGCGAGAGCGGCCTGGGCGGCTGCCAGTCGCGCCAGAGGGAGCCTGTACGGCGAGCACGACACGTAGTGCAGCCCGATGCCGTGGAAGACCCTGACGCTCTCCGGATCGCCGCCATGCTCGCCGCAGACGCCTAACTTGATGCCAGGGTTCGCGACGCGCCCTCCGTCGCATCCCATGGCGACCAACTTGGCGACGCCTTCATCGATCGTTTCGAACGGGTTGCGCGCCATGACCTTGCGCTCAAGGTA
>JAENZW010000015.1:0-24322 GCA_016841065.1 Actinomycetota bacterium | reverse complement strand
CGCGGATCCTTGCCTGCCTGCTTGAGCTGACACGCCGCGAGCGTGATTGCGCGAACCTGCATCGCGTACAGCTCGGGGAACATGATGCCCAGCCGACACCCGCGCAGACCGAGCATCGGATTCATCTCGGCCATTGCGTCGATGTGTGCAAGGAGCCTGCGCTTCCCGGCAAGCTCGGACGGATCGATGCCGCTGCACTCCGCCTTCACGATCTCGACCTCGAGTTCGCGTGGCGAGTCCAGGAACTCGTGCAGCGGAGGATCCAACAGGCGAACCGTCACCGGTAGACCGTCCATCGCCTCGAAGATGCCGAGGTAGTCGCCGACCTGTGCGTCCAGCAGCTCCGCCAGTGCAGCATCGCGGGTCGAATCGTCGTCTGCGAGAACGAACCGCTGGATGATGTCTTTGCGCTCGCCCAGGAACATGTGCTCCGTGCGACAGAGGCCGATGCCCGCGGCACCGAACTTCCGCCCCAGCGCTGCATCGTCAGGCGTATCCGCGTTCGCTCGCACACCCATCGTGCGATACTCGTCGGCCCACCCCAGGATCGTGTCGAAATCACCCGAGACCTCAGGCTCGACGAGAGACACGGCGCCAAGCACGACGATGCCCGTGGTGCCGTCGATCGAGATGATGTCACCCTCCGAGAGAACCATGTCGGTGCCGCTGACTATCGCCTGCTTCTTCACAGCGTCGATTCTCAGCTTCTCGGCACCGCACACGCACGGCTTGCCCATGCCGCGGGCAACGACGGCCGCGTGCGAAGTCTTGCCGCCATGCGAGGTCAGAATGCCCTGCGCGGCAATCATGCCGTGCAAGTCATCGGGGGTAGTCTCCCAACGCACGAGAATGACCTTGCGGCCCTCGGCCGCGGCCTCTTCGGCAGCATCGGCGGTGAACACGACCTCGCCGACGGCCGCACCCGGACTCGCATTCAAACCCTTCGCTAGCACGTCGTAATTGGCCGTGGCATCGAACTGCGGGTGCAGGAGCTGGTCGAGCTGTGCCGGATCGATGCGCATGACGGCCTCTTCACGAGAGATGAGGCCCTCCTCCACCATGTCCACGGCCACCTTCAGTGCCGCTCGCGCCGTACGCTTGCCCACGCGGGTCTGCAGCATCCACAGCGTGCCCTGCTCGATGGTGAACTCGATGTCGCACATGTCGCGGTAGGCCTTCTCGAGTGTCTCGAAGACCTCCCACAGCTGTGCACCCGCCTCGGGGAGGGTCTTGGGAAGATCAGCGAGCGGCTCGGTCACGCGGATTCCCGCCACGACATCCTCTCCCTGCGCATTCTTGAGGAAGTCGCCGTAGTACTCGTTCGTCCCGTCGGCAGGATTGCGCGTGAATGCCACACCCGTCGCGCTCGTCTCGCCCTTGTTGCCGAAGACCATCGACTGCACATTGACCGCAGTCCCGAGATCATCCGGAATCTTCTCCATCTTGCGGTAGTCGATCGCGCGGCGGTTGTTCCAGCTTCTGAACACGGCCTCTATGGCCAGACGCAACTGCTTGGAAGCATCTTGCGGGAAGACGACTTTCCCGCCCTCGGCAAGCTCGGGATATTCCGCAGCAGATACGTCCTCGGCGACAATCGTCTTGAATGCCGCGACCATCGTGCGCATGTCTTCGGCTGACAGATCGGTGTCGCTCTCCACACCGCGGTCCAGCTTCATCTTGGTGATGGCGTTCTCGAAGCGGTCACCCTCGACGTCGAGGACCACCTTGCTGAACATCTGAATGAAACGGCGGTAGGAGTCCCACGCGAATCGTTCGTTGCCCGTCTGCTCGATAACTCCCTGGACCGAGACATCGTTGAGGCCAAGGTTGAGCACGGTATCCATCATGCCCGGCATCGAGAAGGCTGACCCCGAACGGACTGAGACCAACAGCGGATCGCCTGGAGCACCGAGCGTCTTGCCCATCTTGCTCTCGAGCTCCGTGACGTACTCTGCGATCTCCTCGGCAAGGCCGTCGGGGAACGCCGGAGGTTCCGAGTTGTAGTACTCCATGCATGCCTGGCATGAAATCGTGAAGCCGGGTGGCACGGGCAAGCCCATGTTGGCCATCTCGGCGAGGTTCGCGCCCTTGCCACCAAGAATGAACTTCATATCCTTGTTGCCCTCGGTGCGCCCTCCACCGAAAGCGTACACGCGCTTGACGTCAGACAAGTCCCTCTCCCTCACTTTGTCCGGTGCCCGGTGCAAAGCATTCTATCGCAGTATCCGTCCGTGCGCGTGCGCAGGGACGTCACATCAGTCCCTGGTGACGTACGCTCCCTGCACGTGCCGGATTATCTCCTGCGCCGCCTCTTCGACAGCACGGTTACCGGTGTTGACGACCAGGCAGCCCAGGCGCCGCATGAGCGCGCGCGCCTCTTCGAGCTCCCGCTCGACCGCCTCGTGGTCCGCATAGCCGGGAACGTAACCGCCCAGCTCGCGCATCCGCTCCGTGCGGATCTCCATGAGAATCTCCGCGTTCGTGACCAGGCCGAACACCCTCTTCGGGTCGACCCCGAACAGCTCGGTCGGAGGCGTCACGCGCGGCGCGAGCGGCACGTTCGCGACACGCCACCCTTTGAACGCTAGGTACATCGCCAGAGGCGTCTTACTCGTCCGCGAGACGCCGACCAGAACGATGTCCGCGTCGATGAGCCCCTCTGCATTGCGGCCGTCGTCGTGCTTGACCGCGTACTCCATCGCCTCGATGCGGTCGAAGTACTCCTGGTCGGTGCGTCGCATCGCCCCGGCAACGCCCGTGGGTTGATAGCCGGTCACATGGGACAATGTGTCGACGGCGGGGCTGAGCAGGTCCACGCCGTTGATGCCCTCGGCGCAGAGCTTCTCCATCTCGTCGCACAGGTCGCGGTTGACGAGCGTGTAGAAGAACAGGCAGTAGCGCCCGCAGTGTGACTTCACCGTCTCGCGTAGCTGCTCCGGTGTCGTGACTTTCGGAAGACGTTCGATGCGGAAACGGTCAGGCTCGAACTGCGCCTCGGCGGCACGAGCCACCAGCTCCCCTGTCTCACCCAACGAGTCAGAGATCACATGGATCGAGATCGGACCCCCGGTCGGCACCGCTCACCCCTCGAGCTTCTCGAAGTCGGCGAAGTCGGCGAACAGACTCACCAGCCGATTCAGTAGCCGAAGACGGTTTTCCCGCAGCACGGTCTCTTCGGCCATTACGAGGACTTCGTCGAAGAATGCGTCTATCGGTGCGCGAAGGCCCGCAAGAGCCGCAAGTGCGCCGTCGTAGTCGTGAGCAACCATAAGCCGCAGGGCATCGCTCTCCGCGGCCTCGAACGCCGCGTGCAGTTCGCGCTCTTCGTCCTGGGAGAAAACCAACGGGTCAGCGGTGGTACCCAGGTCGGGCTGACCGAGGTTCGTCGCGCGCTTGAAAGCGGTCGCAAGGTCGGCGCCCCCGGCCGTGTCGCGGAATGCCGAGAGCGCGCGGACGCGTCTCATCGTGTCGGCGGGATCATCCGACGCCTTCGCCATCACGGCATCCACGATGTCGTACGGGTAGCCCTGGTCACGCAGCATGACCTCGAGACGGCCGTTGAAGAACGAGCGGATATCAGGGCCGATCTCGTTCGGAGACAGACCGGGGATGACGCCGTCATATCCCGCGAGCGCCGCTCCGATAGCCTCGTCGAGGGTCAGCTTCACGCCATCGAGGATCATCGCAAGGACGCCGATCGCCGAGCGCCGCAGCGCGTACGGGTCCGCCGAACCCGTCGGTGGCATGCCTATGCCGAAGATGCCCGCCATGGTGTCGAGCTTGTCGGCGATAGACACGATACGTCCTGCAGTGGTTGACGGGAGGGCGTCTCCAGCAAAACGGGGCTGGTAGTGCTCCACGATCGCAGTTGCGACCGCGTCGCCCTCGTCGGACGCGAGCGCATAGTAGCGCCCCATGACACCCTGAAGTGCGGGGAACTCGATCACCACGTGAGAGACGAGGTCGCACTTGCACAGGTGTGCTGCGCGCATAGCCTCGGCGCGCTGGTCGGGACCGATCTCCGCGATGTCGGCGAGTTTGCCGGCAAGCGCCTCGACGCGCGCTACCTTCGCCGCGAGCGTGCCAAGCTTCTCCTGGAAGACGATGCCCTCCAGATCGCCCACGTACTCTTCCAGCCGACGCTGCAGATCCTCGCGGTAGAAGAAGGCGGCATCCGCGAGACGAGCCCGGATCACCCGCTCGTGACCCGCGAGAATCGGTTGAGTCCGAGCCGGATCGCCGTTCTGCGCCACGATGAACGCGTTCGTCAGAAGCCCGTCGGGCCCCTCCACCGGGAAGTAGCGCTGATGCTTGGTCATCGCGGTTTCGATCACCTCGCGCGGCACGTCCAGAAACTCAGCGTCGAACCTGCCCACACCCACTGTGGGCCACTCTACGAGGTTGACGACCTCGGCGAACGTCTTCTCGGGAACGACGGCTGTCCCTCCCGCCGACGTGGCAGCCTGTTCGATGCCCTCGCGTACGAGTGCAGTCCGCTCCTGGTGGTCGTAGAGGAACATGCCTCGCTTCGCCGCGGTCGGATAGTCGTCGGCCTCAGGCAGAGAGACGGCATCTGGTGACAGGAAGCGATGTCCGTACGTCTCCCGACCGGCAGTCAGGCCGGCGAACTCAACGGAAACGACATCTTCGCCGAAGAGGGCGAGCAGCCAACGCACCGGGCGCGAGAAGCGGGTCTCACCCAGACCCCAGCGCATCGACTTCGGCCAATCGATGCCGCTTGCGAGCTGGGCGAGCAGGGTCGGTAGTACCTCTTTTGCGTCCCGGCCCTTCTCGTCTATGACGGCATATACGTAGGCGCCGGACTCATCTTCCACGCGCACCAGATCGGCCGGCGTGAGCCCTTTGCCGCGCGCGAATCCTTCAGCGGCCTTTGTGGGATTCCCGTCGACGTCGAAGGCTGCCTTGATGGCGGGTCCCTTGACGCGGAGCGTGCGATCCTCCTGACGCTCGGTCAGGTCGGTCACGCGCACGACCAGCCGCCGCGGGGCACCAAACGACTCGACGGTCCCGTATTCAAGACGCGCGTCACGCAGCGCTTCTTCGGTTCGGCGCTTGAGTTGAGCGATCGCGTCGTAGAGCGGAGCTGACGGGATCTCCTCGACTCCTATCTCGAACAGCAAGGTTCGGCTCACGAGGCACCACCCGCCTCAAGGCCCGCGACCGCGTCTGGCGCAGGTTCTCCGGCAGACTCCACTTCGCCCGAATCCTCATGCAACTGCGCCACGTATGCTTCGCAGCACGCCTTGGCTATCGTCCGTACGCGCCCGATGAAGCTCACACGCTCGGCAACAGCGATAGCGCCGCGTGCATCCAGAAGGTTGAACGCGTGCGAACACTTGAGAACGTAGTCGTACGCGGGAAGGACGACGCCGCCCTCTAGGAGCCGCGCGCACTCCGCTTCGTACGTGTCGAAGAGCCGGTAGAGCATCTCTATGTCAGCCAACTCGAAGTTGTGTTTCGAGTACTGGCGCTCGTTCTCCAGGAACACGTCCCCGTAGGTGAACCTCATACCGTCGGGTCCGATAGCCCACACGATGTCGTAGACGCTGTCCACGCCCTGGATGTACATCGCGAGTCGCTCGAGACCGTACGTGATCTCGGCCGGCACCGACTTGCAGTCGAATCCTCCGACCTGCTGGAAGTACGTGAACTGCGTGACCTCCATACCGTTGAGCCAGACCTCCCAGCCCAATCCCCAGGCACCGAGGGTCGGTGACTCCCAATCGTCTTCGACGAGCCGGACATCGTGCTCCTTCGGCTCGATCCCAATGGCCCGCAACGAGTCGAAGTAGAGATCGAGCACGTTGTCGGGGCTCGGCATCAGAATGACCTGGTACTGGTAGTAGTGCTGCAGTCGGTTCGGATTCTCGCCGTACCGGCCGTCTGTCGGACGTCTGGACGGCTGCACATACGCGGTGCGCCAAGGCGTCGGATCGAGAGTCCTCAGCGTCGTCGCAGGATGGAACGTACCCGCGCCGACCTCCATATCGTAGGGCTGGAGAACGACGCATCCCTGATCCGCCCAGTAGCGCGAAAGTGCGAGGATGATGTCCTGGAACGTGTCGGCCATCGCGAGTGTGTCTCCCCTGGTCTGGGTACATGCGTCTCGGTCGAGCCGAGCGTGCCGAATATCTTACACCACGAGGGCGGACCGGAGAGCGGCAGCGACGGCCACACGCCCACTTCTCTACCCGATGGCCGCAACGTACATGTCGAGAGCCTTCATCCGGGCAGGCACGTGATATGCCACGAAGCCCCGGAGGAGTCGAAGTGTGTCCCCCACGGTAGCCGCGTCTTCCTCGTGCGCCGCAACCTCGCCCATTCTGGCGCCAAGTAGACGCAGCAGGAGAGACCGCCCGGCTTCGCTGAACGCGACAGCCGACTCGCCACCATCGCAGTCGGGACACACGATGCCGCCCGCATTCAGCGAGAAGGACCGCCCGCCCTCCGCGCTCGCCGCACACGATGCACACGACTCGAGCTCCGGGCGGTACCCGTGCATGGCCATTGCCTTTACGAGGAAGGCGCATACCAGCTGAGGTAGCCGATCGACTTCTGCTTCCTCAAGAGCCGTCAGTGTCGCATCTCCGAGACCGAAAAGTCTGTCTTCGGTCTGGCCCTCGAGAGAGATCTTGTCCAGTACGTCAACGACGACGGAGGCTGCCGAAGACCGGTCGAAGTCCTCGCGCAACGCAGAATGAGCGCGCACAGTCTCTGCCTCGGTAATCACGTCGAGAGAACGGCCGGTGTGCAGGAGAAGATCCACGGCGTTGAACGGTTCGAGCCGGCCGCCGAACCGCGATCCAGGCTTGCGCACGCCCTTGGCGACGGCCCGTATCTGATGGCCGTCTTCAGCAAGGAGAGTCAGTATCGCATCCGTCTCGCCGAGCTTGGTCTTCCGAAGCACGAGCGAGGTTGCCTGATACGACGGCATCGGAAGCCCTAGACGGACTTTGTCTTGAAGGCGTCGACGATCTCTGCGCCCGAGGAAGTCCCGAGCCGGTTCGCACCGGCGGCAAGCATCTCCACAGCAGTCTCGAGATCGCGGATGCCGCCTGCTGCCTTCACACCGACATCCTGGCCGACCGCCGCGCGCATCAACTCCACATCGCGAGTCGACGCACCTCGAGGACCGAAGCCGGTTGACGTCTTCACGAACTGGGCGCCGGCTTCCACCGCAAGCGTGCATGCACGGGTGATCTGTTCTTCCTCCAGATAGCCGGTCTCCAGGATCACCTTGACGAGCGCGCCACCTTCAGACTGCTCCTGGACCGCCCGCACGACTGCGGCGATGTCATCACGCACGAAGTCGAGCTCGCCTTCGATGAGCGCGCCAACGTGCAGAACCATGTCCACTTCCTCGCACCCGAGCGAGACGAGCGTGGCTGCCTCTTCGGCCTTGGTCTCGGTGTTCGCGTAGCCGAGCGGGAATCCACACACGGAACAGACCGCGCTACGAGTACCGGCGAGGTGCTGGGACGCAATCGGCACGAGGAACGGCGAGACGCACAGTGCCGCGAATCCCAGATCGCGATTCGTCTCGATCCACCGCGCGCCCTCGGTGAATCCGACCGTAGGCTTGAGTAGCGTCTGGTCGATGCTCGCAGCGAGCGTCTGGGCATCCATCGGTCTCACAACCCTTCGCCGTAGCCAAACCTGCGAATCTGGGAAGCGTCGCGCCTCCAATGACGCTTCACCTTGACGACAAGATCGAGGAACACATGCCCGCCGAGCAAGCGCTCGAGATCCTTCCGCGCCTCGGTCCCGATGTGCTTGATCTTCTCGCCACCCTTGCCAACGATTATGCCCTTCTGGGAGTCCCGTTCCACGAACACGACCGCGTATATGCTAGTGAGATCGCGCTCTTCGTCGTAGGCCAGGTCGTCGATGACAACACCCACCGAGTGTGGGACCTCATCGTAGGTGGAGCGCAGCACCTTCTCGCGCACGAACTCCGCGATCATCACCTCGACAGGCTGGTCGGTCTCCATGTCCCTCGGGAAGTAGCGCGGACCCTCGGGCAGCAGCTCGATCATCCCGGCAACGAAGCCATCGACGTTGAAGCCGGAAACCGCAGAGAGGGCGATCACGTCGTCGAACTCGACGAGACGTTTCGCTCGAATGATCTGGCGTTCAGCCTCATCCTGTCCGACCAGGTCGATCTTCGTCAAAACCAGAACCTTGCGTGCCGAAGACGCCGCCATGTGTCGCGCGACCCATTCGTCGCCCTTGCCGACCGGCTGACTGGCGTCCACCACCATGCACGCGACGTCAACATCGTTCAAGGCCATCAAGGCGGATCGGTTGAGCTCTTCACCGAGGGCGTCATGTGGTTTGTGGAGTCCAGGCGTATCCACGAGGATCACCTGGGCATCCTCTCGGTCAAGCACGGCCCGCAACCGATGTCTTGTGGTCTGAGGTGTGTCCGATGTGATTGCAATCTTCGAGCCCACTACGGCGTTGAGAAGAGTGGACTTTCCGGTGTTGGGCCTGCCGATGAGTACGACGAAGCCACTGCGTACCTGAGTCATGGGAATCCGTATGATCGGAGGGGCTACTTCTGGTCGTCTTGGTCTAGATACCCGCGCACGAAGGCGTCGGGGAGGAGTGCCTCCAGGCTCATGACGATGACCTCGTCAGTACGTCCACCCATGATCACGCGCATGGCTGGATTGAACTCCGCAAGCACCTGCCTGCACGCGCCGCATGGCGTCGTCGGGGACTCTGAGTCACCGACCACTGCGACAGCGTCGATGTCGCGACAACCGGCCGCAACTGCAGCCATCACTGCGCCCCTTTCGGCGCACAGCGTCGAACCGTAGGCCGCGTTCTCCACGTTGACGCACTGGAATATCTCACCATTCGCGTATACTGCCGCCCCAACCCTGAAGCCCGAGTATGGCGCGTATGCTTTCTCTTGAATCTCGCGAGCGAATGCGAGCAGTGCAAGATCCGGTTGCGTCAGGTCATGCATGCGCCCCCTCCTTCTCTTCGCTCGAGGCCGCGGGTTCGACCACGAGTTGCCGCAAACGGGTTCCTTCCAGCTCTTCCACGATGAGCCTGAGGCCCTCAATCTCAATAGCGTCGCCAACGTCCGGAATGCGTCCTGCAACCTCGGTGACCACACCGCCAACCGTGTCGGCCTCGAGTTCGATCGCGGTCCCGAACCTCTCATTCAGGTCATCCACCGGCAAGCGAGCGTCGACGCGGAACCTATCGGCTCCGAGCGGGACCACCATAGGTACGGCTCTATCGTACTCGTCGAAGATCTCGCCAACGATCTCTTCCAGAAGATCTTCGATGGTGACCAGTCCTGCTGTGCCTCCGTACTCGTCCGCGACAATGGCAATGTGCGTTCTTGACTGCATCTCGATGAGTAGCTCCTGAACGGGCTTCGTCTCAGGCACAAAATAGGCCGGGCGGGCGAGGCTGGCGGGAACGACACTCGGGTCTCGCAAGATGACAGCCAGCAGATCCTTGGCGTACAGGACACCAACAATATCATCGAGCGTCTCGGTGAACACAGGCAGGCGCGAGTAGCCGGCGCTCTCGATCGTCTCTATTGCCTCTCGCGCGGTTGCGTTCGAGGACAGGCACGTCATATCCGTCCTCGGAACCATCACCTCGCGCACGACCTTCTCGGTGAACTCAGACACCGCTTCCAGAAGAGCCTCCTCGGTCTCTTCCCGGGCCATCTCCTCATCCGTCGTTGAAGCGCTCCGATGTTCACCCTCGGAGATCCATCCCGACCGCGCAGCATCCGGACCGAGAATCAGGCGCATGCCCCAACTCCACGGCGCTCCGAGCGCTCTGGCGATCGGATACGCGATCCGCGTGATCCGGTACGCGACCGGTGCGAACGCCAGCGCTACGCGCTCGGGATTCTGCACTCCGATGGTCCGCGGCAGAGCCTGGCCGAAGCTGAAGACTGCGGCGACCGCGACGAGAACCCCGCTTCCGGCTGCAAGCCACTGTCCCCGCTCGCCGATGAGATTCCATGCGACCCAGGTACCCAGCACACCTGCGGTCCCGTAGGCCAGTGCGGTCACCAGGGCCCCGGCCGCCCGGAAACGGTAGGCCTGACCGGTCAGACTATCGAGCGAGGTGGCGCCCGCGCGTTCCGCCTCGACGAGTCGCAAGACCCGTCCGGGCGAAACGAGCTCTGCGGCAGCGTCTTCGGCGGCCATGATAGCCGCCAACACCGTCAATGAGACGATGACAGTGACTGCGATGATGCTCAGACCCAAGGGAATGCTCCCCAGCTCTCGTCAGGTGTCATGCGAAGAATAGCTGAAACAGCGCCGTCGTGATGAGGAACCCCAACAACCCGCCGAAGACCACCTGCGGAATCGTGTGCGTATCTGTTTCGACCCGACTCTGGGCGACGAGGGCTGCGATGAAGAGCGCGAGAACCGCAAGCTTCGCGCTGTTTGAAGCATATCCGATAGCGGTCGCAGCGGCGACGGCGAGTGCGGTGTGGCCCGACGGCCACCCGCCTCTCAGAAACGATCCCTCGCGATTCGCGGCCTTCACGACGAGCACCGCAAGCCCCGTCAAGGACAACGCGATGACCGTCAGGTGAGGCGACGATTGCCGCACCATGTGCAGACCGTCGGTCGTCACGCGAGTGAGGCGATCGAAAAACACCAGGTAGCCGACTGCAAGAGCATTCATTGCCGCAATCAGCACGGCACCGGCGGCAACATCCTTGGCAATCTTCGCCATCGGATTGAAGAAGTCCACGGCGATGTCAACAGTCGCTTCTATGGCCGTGTTCGCAAGTTCCACCACAAGTACAAAGGAGATCGCGAACAGCAGCAGGATCATCTCGTATCGCGTCACGTTGAGAACGAGAGCCCCCGTCAAGACAGCCCCGGCTGCGACGACGTGCAGTCGCATGTTGCGCTGAGTTCGAAGCGCATAGACGATGCCTGCAATGGCGTAGTTGAAGCTCCACAGGAGCGATCTGCTTCTCATCGGGTGCGTCCCACGTGCCCGCTCAGATCTCTTCGGCGTACGACTCGAGAAGAGCGCGCTCCCGTTCCTGCATGACGGTCGCGTCCTCGTCCGAGTCGTGAGCGTATCCGAGCAGATGGAGTATTCCGTGTACTAGAAGCAGATTCAGCTCCTCCTCTACGGTATGTCCGTACTCCTCCGCCTGCGACTCCGCCACATCGGGCGCGACCACGACGTCTCCCAACGTGATCGGCTCGTCGCTCTCAACGGGGCAAGGATCATCGCACCCGAAGGAAAGAACGTCGGTCGGTCCTTCGACTCCCCGATACTTGACGTTCAACGACGCCATCTCATCAAGCTCGACGACGGCCACGGACAGCTCCGTTAGCTCCGGAACGTCTTCACGATCGAGAACGAACTGCGCCAGGCGCGTGAACGCTGCGAGGTCGAGAGGCTCAGGATCGCGGTGACTCGTGATGCGGACGTGCATGCTCGGACCTCCTCGGCACGGCATCCGGATACTCGATGCGCGGGTGATACACGCTCGCGAGCATCTTCGCATACGTCTTTATGATCCGCTCGATATCCGCCAGGGTGAGATCAGCATCGTCCAGCTGCCCATCTGCGACCTTCGCGTCCACGATTCTTCGGACACCGGCCTCGATGCGAGCTTGACTGGGCTTCTTGATCGCACGCACGGCCGCCTCCGAAGAGTCAGCGAGCATCACGAGCGCGGCCTCCCGCGATTGTGGCTTCTGCCCGTCGTATCGGAAGTCCGCCTCGTAGACGGGACCATCACCCTCGGACGCCTTGTTGAAGAAGTAGCTCACGAGTGACGTGCCGTGGTGCTGTTGGATGATGTCGATGATTTCGCGAGGAAGCCTGTGCTTCTCGGCGAGCTCCACGCCCTCACGGACATGCGCTGTGATGATGAGCGCCGAGAGGGTCGGCGACGTGTTGTCGTGGGGATTCTCGCCGCCACCCTGATTCTCCACGAAGAATCCCGCCCGGCGCATCTTGCCCACGTCGTGATAGTAGGCACCGACGCGGGCGAGTAGGCGATTCGCTCCAATGGCCTCCGCCGCTGCCTCGGCAAGGTTTCCGGTCATCACGGAGTGGCTGTACGTCCCCGGGGCCTCAACCATCAGTCGACGCAGTAGTGGATTGGCCGGGTTCCCGAGTTCGAGGAGTCGCACGTCTGTGGTCACGTCGAAGAGGTGCTCAAGAAACGGCAGGAGCCCCCAACCCAGAACAGCGGCGAGCATGCCGCCGAGGGCACCCCAGCCAGCCGCCGTGAGCGCCTCGCTCGTCGCACCCGAGGCCAACGTCGCAACGAAACCCGTCACCGCTCCCGAGGCCAGTAGGAACACACCCACGTAGAAGAGCTGACGACGCTCGGTCATGAAGGAGGTGGCCACCACGGCAATGATGCTCCACGTGAGCATTGCGACGATGTTCGCACCACCGGACAAGCCCAAGAGCATCCCACCGATGGTCGTGAGCACGGCCACCAGCAAGCCTTCGCGAGCGCTGATCAGCAGCGTCGCAAACATCGCCGCTAATGGCGTCGGCAGTAGGTAGGGTGATACCTCGGGCCAGAACCACAGGCTCAAGCGGGTCACCCACAGCATGCCCAGGAAGAGCGACGCGACAATCAGGAGAATCCGCGTGTCCTCCCAGACCTCCGAGTCGTAGCGCCACAGATATGCTGCAGCGGCTGCGACGGCCAGAGCGCAAAGCGCTACCAGGGCTGCCATGGAGAGCGCCGAACCGACTTGCTCAAGAAGACCGAGGCGCCTGATGATCTCGAGGTGCTCATTGGTGACAATCTCGCCCTTCTGGACGATGTTCTCACCGGACTGCTTGACGATGGCGATCGGATCGACATTGTCTGCCGCGGCACTGCGCGCCGCTTCGGTCGCTGCATCATCCAGCACTAGGGTCGGCCTCATCGAGCCCTCGACTACGTCCGCGACGAGATCTCTGACTACACCATCGTAGGGCAGGTTCTGCGCACTCCCCCGCATCTGCGACACGGCGTCAGGCATCTCATCAGCAGTGAATCGTCGTTCGAGGACGGTTGTGATCAGTTGTTCGGCCGAGCGCCGAGCGTCTCGGATCTGCTCCTGCGGCAGGGCTGCGACCGACTCTATCAAGGCAGCATCGAAGTCCCCGAACTGGTCCTGAAGGCTGCGCACGGTCTCGGTCGTGGCCACTCCCCGCTCGATCTGTGTCGCCAACGCAGCGTCGAAGAACAGCGCCACATCCTGGCGTCCTTCAGAGCTCGCGTTGGGATCAAACACGTATACGGGGTTGACTGAGTCTGCCGCGACATCACGCGCCGCTTGCGTGGCGTCCTCATCGACGTATTGCACGGTGCGGTTCGCGCGGTACGTCCTAGGCGCAGGTGCTCCCTCGGTCAAGCCGATGGGAGGTGTCTGAACCACGATCGGAATGGCCGCGAGAACGAGCACCAAGATACCGAGAATCACGCGCCTGCCGACCGGAGTCGCGAGCGGCCCTCTCTTGGGCATGAAACGCTTCAGGCTGTTTCGGAGACTAGGCATCGGCGGCGGACGCCTTCGCCTCCTCATATGCGTGGTACGCCTGCACGATGCGTTGCACCAACTTGTGCCGAACGACATCGCGTGAACCGAGTTCCACAAACACCAGATCGGTCACATCGTGCAGGATCGTCCGTACCTGCTGCAGTCCGGAAGACCCTTTCGGCAGGTCGATCTGTGTGACATCGCCCGTGATGACGACCTTGCTGCCGAAACCCAGTCGCGTGAGGAACATCTTCATCTGCTCAGGACTGGTGTTCTGGGCCTCATCGAGGATCACGAAACTGTCGTTGAGAGTCCGCCCCCGCATGAAGGCGAGCGGAGCCACCTCGATGACTCCGCGGTCCATCAGCTGTTGCGCCTTCTCCATGTCCATCATGTCGTACAGCGCGTCATACAGCGGCCGAAGATACGGGTCGACCTTCTCGTACAGGGTGCCCGGCAGGTACCCGAGCGACTCGCCCGCCTCGACAGCGGGGCGCGTGAGAATCACCCGCCCGACCTCTCGGCGTTTGAGTGCCTCGACCGCCATCGCCATGGCGAGGTAAGTCTTCCCCGTGCCGGCGGGTCCGATGCCGAACGTGACCGTGTTCCCGCGGATCGCGTCCACGTACCGCTTCTGCCCGGCAGTCTTAGGTCCTATCGGTTTGCCCTTGTGGGTCAGGATGACGTCCGACCGAAGCGCGCTAGTCCCACATTCTCCGTGCCTGAGCATGTCGATAGATCGCTCGATCTGCTCGGCCGACAACTGTTCCCCGCCCTCAATGAGTGCGATGAGCTCGGTGAAGAGCAGCGAGATGGTCTGACTCTCCCCCGGCTGCCCGGAGATGGTTATCTGATTGCCCCTGACCTGGACATCTGACTCGAACTGGTCCTCTATCAGCCTCAGATGAGCGTCACCTTGGCCGAGAAGATCGATCATGTCCAGCTCGGGCGGAATGACGAGCCGAATCTGAGTCGGTTCCACCATATGTGCACCTCTACGTTCTACGCCTCGAAGGCCCCGCACTCGAATGCCTTCGTGCGGCCTGAGCAGGTATTCGTACCCGATAGATTCTAGCACGCAGAGCACGCCGACCCGTCTGTCGAGAGCCGACCAAGGGCCACCGCGCCCCTCCGCCCCACAAGTTGCAGCCGGACTGTCTGACCCACCTTGTGACCCGGTCCCGAGACTGCCTCGGCCTTGATGTAGTCGCGGGTCATGCCGGCTATCAGTCGCACACCCTCGACACCGGCAGCGCGCTCTTCTGTTTCGACGAGCAGCTCAGTCTCCATTCCTATTCGCGAGTCGATCCAATCGGACACGAGACTCGCGCCAATCTCGCGGAGCGCGCGTGCCCGATCGCCCACTATGTCGGGAGCCAGCTGTTCGGGCAGGCCGGCGGCGACCGTACCGGCCCGTCGCGAGTATCTGAACACGTGCATCTTGCCGAAACCTATCCGTTTGCAGGCGGCAAGGGTTTCTTCGGCATGCTCGTCTGACTCCCCGGGGAATCCCGCGATCACGTCGGTCGACACACACACGCCGGGTAGCGCCTCGCGCGCCGCGGAGATGTGGGCCTCGTACTCCTCAACCGTGTAGCTGCGTGACATTCGCCGAAGAACATCGTTCGACCCCGACTGCATCGGCACGTGCAGGTGCTCGCAGAACGCCGGGGTCTCCGTGATCGCCGCCAAGAGCGACTCGGTCAGATGCTCGGGTTCGATACTCGAGAGCCGAATGCGTGCGATTCCCGTACCGCCGACGGCGCGCAGAAGCTCCGGAAGGCGTGCGGGCCCGTTCGCATACCGCCCGATGTTGATGCCAGTGAGAACGATCTCGCCTGCACCTTCCGCGACGAATGCCTCCACTTGGCGAACGACATCCTCCAACGGGACCGACCTCGGATTGCCACGGGCCTGAGGCACGATGCAGTAGGTGCAATGCGCATCGCAGCCGTCCTCCACCTTCACGAGCGCCCTTGTCCGGAACTCTAATCCCGCACGCAGGCTGGGGTCACCCGCCTCGTCCGGAAGGGAAAGTAGCCCCGCGACGCGGGAGGCAACCATGGACTTGTCGGACTCCACGATCACTCTCTCACCGAGGGAATCGAGCAACTCGCCGGCGAGAGTCGCCATACAACCTGTCACGACCACAATCGGGTTTGAGGAGAGCGCATGCACGTGGCGTACGAGCTTGCGTGCCTTGCGGTCTGATTCTGCCGTCACGGTACAGGTGTTGACGACTACCACGTCGGCGTCTTCGAGTTCTGAGATTCGGAATCCGCGACCAACAAGGCCTGCAGCGATGTCCTCGGATTCCACCTGGTTGACTTTGCAGCCGAGGGTCCGTATGGCAACGGCGGGCCTTCCAGCGGTCGGAGGCCGGACATGGCCGGTCCAGGTGGAGGAGCTGGCGAACGACTCAGCCACGAGACCGGCCTCCGAGCCCGCCTGATTCGTAAACGCACAAGGCGACAGAAAGGATACCGGCAGTCTCCGTCCGAATCATGTTTGCCCCGAGCGACACTACCACCGCCCCGGCCGCGATCAGACGAGACGCCTCTTCGTGGGTGATGCCCCCCTCGGGGCCGACGATCACGACGATGACAGAATCCTGAGTGGCTCCGGCATCGCGGAGCGCCGTGCCGATACCCGGTGCCGCGCTCGCCTCTTCCTCCCAGGCAACCAACGCAACATCTGCCGAAGACACCGCCTCCACAACGCCAGAGAAGTCGAGAAGCGGGCCCACGTGCGGCACGCGCGAACGTCCCGACTGTTTCGCTGCCGCTGAGGCAACCCGCTGCCAGCGCTCCAGCCGACTCGCAGTCCTGTCGGCATCCAGTTTGACGACGGAGCGCTCGAAGGCCGCTGGGAAGATTCGCTCGACACCGGCTTCGACTGCCTTCTCAACGACAAAGTCCATCTTGTCGCCCTTGGCCAGGCCCTGGACAAGCGTCACATGCGGCTCCGCCGGCGCGGTACTGCGATCGACCTCCGACACGAACAAAGCGTCGGACTCCACGCGCTCCACGCGCACCCGGCAGATGTCGCCGCCGTGCTCAACGACCACCAATTCCTCGCCCGGACGAACTCTCAAGACATGGATAGCGTGGTGCAGGTCGGCCTCATCGAGTGGCAGCGCAAAAGGACCCATGTCGGTCGAACCGACAGTCCCGTCTGTCAGGAAGAACCTGTGCGCCGTCACGGCGTGACCACCGTCAGCCGACGAGCCAGTCGCGAAGCTTCTGTAGCTTCGACCGGCGCTCGGGATCGCCGAAAGTGGCACCGAGTTCCTCTAGCAGCGCCTTCTGTCGCTTGTCGAGCTTCTTCGGCACCTCTACGGCGAGGTGCACGATTAGGTCGCCACGACCCCCGTTGCGAAGACGCGACATTCCCTTGCCTCGAAGGCGCACTGTATCCCCGTGCTGGGTTCCGGCAGGGACGGACACTTCGTTGTCGCCCTCGATCCCGCACACGTCCAGCTCGGCTCCAAGAGCGGCCTGCGATATGGTCACGACCGCCCTGCAGTGAAGATCGTTCCCTTGACGATGTATGTACTCGTGTTGCGCGACGTTGACCGTCACCAGCAGATCGCCGGCCCGCGCTCCGCGTACGCCGGCCTCGCCCTTGGCTGGCATCCGCACCTGCATGCCGTCCTCGATGCCCGCCGGTATCTCGATCTCGATGTGTTCGCGATCCGGCACGCGTCCCTGCCCCGAGCACTCGGGACACGGGTCGCTGACCACGGCACCGCTGCCGCCGCACTCCTCGCACGGAGCAGACGTCATCATCGTGCCGAGGAAGGTCTTGCGTGCAGCCTGCCTCTGTCCACTTCCACCGCACGCGGCGCACCGATTGACGCCGCTGGCGCTCGTCGAGCCCGTCGCGTTGCACTCGTCGCACGGCACAAGCCGATTCAACACGATCTCCTTGGTGACGCCAGCGAAAGCCTCTTCGAGAGTTATGGTCACCCTCGCGCCTACGTCGCGACCCTCGCTACTGGCGCGCCGGCTGCTTCCCATGCCTCCGAAGAACATCGAGAAGAGGTCTTCCATTCCGAAACCAGCGAACACGTCACCGATGTCAGGCCCGTACGATCGCGGATCCTCGGTGCCGTAGCGATCGTAGGTTTCGCGGCGCTGCGGATCTGAGAGCACGTCATAGGCCTCGTTGATTGCCTTGAACTGCTCCTCCGCGTCTGGCGCCGCGTTCACATCGGGGTGGGTCTCTCGGGCCTTGCGCCGAAACGCTTTCTTGATGTCCGCCTCGCTCGCGTCGCGTGGGACGTCGAGTACGGCATAGTAGTCCTTGGTGCTTGGCGACACGTCACTTTCCCCTCTTTGGCCGGCGGCGTCTTTGCCTAGCCGAGCACGTCTTCCAGTCCCTCCGCCGCGCATCGCACGGCGGTTATCGTACGCGTGTAGTCCATTCTCGTCGGCCCGATGACACCCACGATGCCGTCCGAAGATGCCGTCTCGTACCGTGTCGCAACGAGACTCATCTGACCGAGTTCGCTTCGACTGTTCTCGCTCCCGATCCGCACAGTGAGTCCGGTCGCCTGCATGGCATCCGAAAGCGTCTCAAGCATCGCCAGCCCATCCTCAAGAAGGCCGAGGAGAGGTCGTACACGCTGGGTCTCAGCGAACTCAGGCAAGGCTAGCAGGTCTGGGACCCCAACGTGGTAGAGCCGATCCCGGTCTGCCTCCTCCAGACAAGCGAGCAGTGCGGTCATCAGCTCCGCGACCACGCTGTCACCCGGACGCTCTGGATCCAGTGCATCCAGAAGGGAGCGTACCTCTGAGGCACGTTTGCCTGCCAAAGACGCATTGAGCGCGTGCTCAACCTCCTGCAGGCGTTCTGACACGAGATCTTCGGTCAGCTCAACGTGGCGATTAACCACTTGACCACCCTCGGTGATCAGAACGACCAGAACACGAGATACGCCCATGCTGACCAGGTCGATGCGACGGATTCGAGCCAGGCTCACAGTCGGTGCGAGCACCACGGCGACGTAGTGCGTGAGATTCGACAGCATCACGGAGGTCTGACGCATGAGATCGTCGATCTCGCCTGCGAGCGCCGTGTACCGACGTCGCATCTCTTCGGCATCGAGTCCGGGCAGTGACTTCGCTTCGTGGAGAAGATCGTCGACGAACTCCCGGTAGCCGATGTCGGTAGGAATCCGGCCTGCGGACACATGCGGTTGGAAGACGTAGCCCGTCTCCTCGAGAGCGGCCAGCTCGTTGCGTACGGTCGCAGAACTACAGCCGAGTCCATGACGCTCGACGAGGTTCTTCGAGCCCACAGGTTGTCCGCTGGCTATGTACTCCTCCACAAGCGCCTGGAGAACCAGACGACGACGATCATTGAGCATGCCACCACTCCTGGCAGTCGGAAACCGCGAGTGCTAAGCGCATGGTAGTGACACAAGAGGTGTGTGTCAAGAAAGTGCAGGTCAACATAGGTATCACTCGTCCGGTGACCAAACCCTGCCGAAGACTTCGTTCCCGAGCAACCAGCCCTTCGCCGTGGTCCGCCACCTCGCGTGCGGTCCACCCTCGCCGACCCTCTCGACAAGCTCCAGGCGGGCCAAGTCTTCGAGCGTGGCGTCTAGGCCAGCTGCCGCGACTGCGGTTGCGTCGACACCACGAACGAGCCTCAGACCAAGCATGACGTCCTCACGCATGGCTTCAGCCGCAGTAAGTTGTTCGACGGTGCGCCTGCCGCCGAATAGCCACTCATCGATATCTGGCGCATTCCCGAAGCGCACCCGAACTGTGTCTTCGGCAAGCGCTTCCGCAAGGCCGGCGGATCTTGCCGTGGCCGCATCGACCATGCCGTGGGCGGCGGGACCGATCCCGATGTAGTGGTCCCCGGTCCAGTACGCCAGGTTGTGCAGCGACTCGTGGCCCGGCCGCGCGTAGTTTGCCACCTCATACCGCTCAATGCCCGCCGCCGCGAGGACGTCTTCGGCAAGCATCATCATGTCTGCTGCCGCGTCGGGATCGACGGGTTCCACGAGGCCTGTCGAAACGGCCACTTCCAGAGGAGTCCCCTCTTCCAGCGTCAGAGGGTAGACGGACACGTGCGCGGCGCCAGTCCCAATGGCCGCGTCCAAGGTCTCGCGCCAGGATTCAAGCGACTGGCCAGGGATTCCGCACATGAGATCCACCGACAGGTCCATTCCGGCTGCGACGATCGTCTCTGCGGCGGACACCGCCTCTTCGGGTGTGTGGACACGGCCGAGGACGCCGATGACCTTCTCGTCGAAGGACTGAACGCCAAGACTCACGCGAGTCACCCCGCCCATTGCGAACACGTACATGAGTTCGCCTGTCACGGAGTCGGGGTTCGCCTCAACGGTGATGTCTGCGCCGGCTCTCAGCGGCATACCGTTCCGCACTGAGTCGACCACCTGCAGGGCACCGGGGCCGATGACGGTCGGAGTGCCGCCCCCGACGTAGAGGGTCTCAACGACACCCGGCAGGCGCAGAGCGCCCCACTGCCGGAGCTCGGCGTCGATCCCCCTCAGGACGACGTCGATCTGGTCCTTGTTCCCGATCGGCACGGAGTAGAAGTCACAGTACGAGCACTTCATTCGGCAGAAGGGCACGTGCACGTACAGATGCGCCGGGAAGGCGGGCTCGAGCAAACCGGCGATGTCTTCGATGCTACTCATCGACTTTGAGAATCGCCATGAACGCCTCTTGCGGCACTTCTACGTTGCCGACGGCCTTCATTCGCTTCTTCCCTGCCTTCTGTTTCTCGAGGAGCTTGCGCTTGCGGGTGATGTCACCACCGTAGCACTTGGCGAGGACATCCTTGCGTTTGGCCTTCACGGTTTCGCGCGCCACAATCCGGCTTCCAACGGCCGCCTGGATGGGGACTTCGAAGAACTGTCGCGGGATGATTGCGCGCAACTTCTCGGTGAGAACCCGACCACGCGGGTACGCCTTGTCCTTGTGCACGATGAACGACAGCGCGTCCACGACCTTGCCCGCAAGCAGGATGTCGAGCTTCACGAGTGCGCTCGCTCTGTAGCCGATGTACTCGTAGTCAAGAGACGCGTATCCGCGCGTTCTGCTCTTCAACTGATCGAAGAAGTCCATGATCAGCTCGCCGAGCGGGATCTCGTAGTGCATTTCGACGGTGGTCTTCGAGAGGTACTGCATATCTTTGAAAGTCGCGCGTCTGCCCTCCGCCAGCTCCATGACGGCACCGACGTGGTCGGGTGGCACCAGAATCGTCGCCCTCAGATACGGCTCTTCAATGCGCTCGATCGTCCCGGGTTCCGGCATGTCCTGCGGCGAGTGCACGACGACTGACTCCCCGTTGGCCTTGTAGACGTGATACTCGACCGAAGGGGCCGTCGCCAGGAGATCGAGTCCGAACTCGCGCTCGAGACGCTCCTTGATGACTTCCATGTGCAAGAGACCCAAGAAGCCGACGCGATATCCGAAACCGAGCGCGTGGCTGCTCTCTGGCTCATAGATCAGTGCAGCGTCATTCAGGCGCAGCTTGTCGAGAGCGTCGCGGAGGTCGGGATACTGGTCGCCGTCGATGGGAAACACGCCCGTGAAGACCATCGGCTTGACCTCGCGATAGCCGGGAAGAGGTGCCTCCGTTCCGTGCTTCGCGAGGGTCACCGTGTCGCCGACGCGAACCAGCGCAGGATCCTTCAGACCGGTAATGAGGTATCCGACCTCTCCGACTCCGAGCTCCGGAACCGGCTTGTTGGCCGGACGGCGAACGCCCACTTCCTCAACGTCGGTCACGACGCCCGTCGCCATCATCTTGATCTTCAAGTCCTTGGCGATTCGCCCGTCGATGACGCGAATGAGCGCGACCACACCCCGGTACGCGTCGAAGTACGAGTCAAATATCAGTGCCGAAAGAGGGGCGTCCGGATCCCCCTGCGGTGCAGGCACTCGCTTCACGACCGACTCCAGCGCCTCTCGAACCCCCTCGCCCGTCTTGCCCGACGTCAGAATGGCCTCGTCTGCAGGGATGGCGAGGGCTTCTTCGATTTCGTGCTTAACTCGCTCCACGTCCGCCTGGGGCAGATCAATCTTGTTGATGAGCGGGATGACCTCTAGGTTCGCGTTCATCGCGAGCTGCGCGTTTGCCACGGTTTGGGCCTCGACGCCTTGACCGGCATCTACCACGAGAAGTGCACCCTCGCAGGCTTGCAGCGACCGGGAGACCTCGTAGGTGAAATCGACATGCCCGGGAGTGTCGATCAGGTTGAGCTGGTACGTCTGGCCATCTTCGGCATCGAACATCACGCGAACTGCCTGTGCTTTGATGGTGATACCCCGCTCGCGCTCGATGTCCATCGAGTCGAGCACCTGCTCCTTCATGTCACGCCCGTCGACGGTATGCGTCAGCTCGAGCACCCGATCTGCCAGCGTGGACTTGCCGTGATCGATGTGCGCAATGATGGAGAAGTTGCGTATGAGTGCTGGGTCCGTCATGGCAAGGGGTAAGGATACCAGGGTCAACGACCGTGTGCGACGGCTGGAGTCATCATGATCGGCGAGATCAGCGACAACCGGGCGTCGCGTCGGTCCCTTCGAGTGTCCGACGCGTGCTTCCTCGCGCGGGTTTCCCACACGACCGCCGTATGCTATCCTTTGCGGGTTCGTCTGCACCCCACTGCGACGGGCACCACTGAGATGGAAGGAACGACAGAACGTGGCCAACATCAAGAGCCAGAAGAAGCGCGTGATCACGAACGAGAAGGCGCACATGCGCAACAAGGCCGTCAGGTCGGAGCTCAAGACTGCAATCAAGAAAGTTGATGCAGCAGTCGACTCTGGTGACGCGGACGCTGCGAAGCAGGCCGCCGGAGACGCCGCACGCCTGCTCGACAGGGCTGCCAGCAAGGGCGTCATTCACAAGAACCAGGCCGCCAACCGCAAGTCGGGAATCATGAAGCGCACCGGAGGTACCGGTAGCTAGCGACAGACCGACATAACCCAACGTTCAAGAGCGAGCCGGGGATCCCGGCTCGTCTTCATTTCCGCATCCGCAGCGGCAGCAGACTGAAGCGCCACTCTCAACTCGCGATCCGTGAATCTCGCCGCCTGTTTGGGCAGGTTGCGCACCTGCCAGTCCGGACGGCCGAGAACCCGCGAGACCGAGGCGACGCTCCCCTCACCGCGGTCGATGAGGGCACGCACGGAGATCAGCTCCCTGACCCGAGCGACAGCGCGAGGCAGGACTGCATGGGCCGTCTCACCCTCCGCCAAGAGTCCGGAAAGAAGTCGCATCGCACCCTTCCTGTCGCGCGTTCCCAGCGCATCAAGGAAGTCCCACACAGACGTCGGGGCCGTCGTGAACATGACCTGCTCGACCTCGGCGCGCGATAGCGTCGTCTGCTCGCCGGTGTAGGCCACGACCTTGCCGACCTCGGTCGACAGCCGTCTCAAGTCATAGCCCACGGCCTGCACGAGGGCCTCCGCCGCATCGAGCCCGGCCCGTTTGCCGTGATCGGCGAACATCTCGACGACTGTCTTCGGGTAGTCCCGTTTGGCCGGCGCCTTGTATTCAGCGACTCCGCCCAGCGCATCCACAGCCTTGTAGATGCGCGTGTTGCGCGCAATCTTCAGCGCAACCAAGACGAGCGTGGTTGCGGGATTGGGGTTCGTGGCATAGTCGACCACGATCGCGAGCTCGTCCGCCGCCAGCCTGTCGACATCCCTGACGATAACGAGACGTCGGTCCGACATGAACGGGAGCTGGTTGGCTGCGACGACTATCTCATCGCCCGACGTTCTGTCCCCACCGAGCAGAGTCAGGTTGTAGTCAAGGTCGGCGACCTCGGCGAGCCGGGACGCAAGTCGATCGACCGCCTTGTCGAGAAGATACTCGTCGGCGCCGTGAATGAGATAGACAGGCTTGAGGTCGGAGAGATCGCTCGTAGCCATGACGACGCTGCTCGTTTCCTTCGGCTCGGAAGGGTCGCGAATCGACCGTGAACGCCGTGGATTGTCTCACACGCCACCGTGCCTTCGCCATGATGCGACCACTTCACGCTCAGCGCACCACGCTTCAAGCGGATACTGATGTCGCCCATGGTGTCCGTCCGCAGAGTGCGAATCCCCGCCTTGGAGAGTGCGCCCAACATCGACGGCGACGGGTGCCCGAACTCGTTGTCACTGCCGACGGACACCACCGCCAGTCTTGGCGACATATCGGTCAGGCTCTCGCGGCCAACCGCAGCCTCGCTGCCATGGTGCGGCACCTTCAGTACGTCGCAGTCTGGCAAACGTCCCTCCCCACCTAGCGTCTGCCACACCGGCTCTTCGGCGTCGCCAGTCAGAAGCACGGAGACACCCGACCCGCGTACGAGGAGCACGAGACTTCTCGAGTTCTCGTCCGTCAGCCCCACAGAGGCACTCGGCGCCGTATCAGGCCACAGCACGGTCACTTCGAGATCGCCAACGGCCAGTGAGTTCCCTGCCGAGAGAGAACGCACATCTGCGCGGGGAAACAGCGCGCTCACATCCGTCTCGCCGTATGTTCCGCCGAGGAACACCGTCGACACGCTGACGGCACCTCGAAGGCCGCTAGCTCCGCCGGTGTGATCTGCGTGATCGTGAGTGAGGATGACCGCGTCCAGCTTCCTCACGCCAACACGTGACAGAGCGGCACGCAGGGTCGCACCATCGGGACCGCAGTCGACCATAATCGCCTGCGTGCCATCTCGCACGAGCACTGCATCGCCCTGGCCAACGTCGAGGAACACGACCTCCGCGGCGTGAGGAACGTACGCTCCGACGACAACCAGAAGTCCT
>JAENZW010000014.1 GCA_016841065.1 Actinomycetota bacterium | reverse complement strand
TCATGACCGAAGCGTTCGGACTCGCCGGCGTCAGCGAGAGCGCCGTCGTCGTCGGGCTGTTCACCCGCCCCGGACCGGCGACCGGCATGCCCACCTGGACCGAGCAGTCCGACCTGCGCTTCGCAATCCACGCTGCCCAGGGCGAGTTCCCGCGCGTGATACTCGCGCCGGGCGACCGCGACGACGCGTTCCACCTCACGTGGCAGGCGTTCAACCTTGCAGACATCCTCCAGACGCCGGTGATCATCCTCGGCGATTCATACCTATCGGATCACCGCCAGTCGGTACTGCCTTTCGACACGAGCCGCGTGAGTATCGATCGCGGGGAGCTCATCACCGATGGCGAGGTCAGCGACTACCTGCGCTACCGCGTCACCGACTCCGGTATCTCGCCACGAGCGCTCCCCGGCGTCACAGGCGCCGAACAGGTCGTCAACTCATACGAGCACGACGAATTCGGCTACGGCGCGCAGGGAGAGGACGCCGACGTGCGCATCGCGCAGAACGAGAAGCGCATGCGCAAGCTCGACTTCGCGCGCACGCTCGTGCCGCCGCCGCAACGCTTCGGCCCCGACGACGCCGACGTGTCGATCGTGCTCTTCGGCTCCTCGAAGATGCCCGTGCGCGAAGCCATGGCGTGGCTCGAAGCCGACGGAATCGCCGTCAACATGATGCAGATCGTCACCGTCTGGCCCTTCCCTGCCGAAGAAGTCGCCGCATTCCTCACCTCGGCCAAGCGTTCCCTCGTGATCGAGGGCAACTTCACCGGGCAGCTCGAGGGTCTCATCCGCCAGGAGTGCCTCATGGAACCGGACCGCCGGCTCCGACGACACGACGGTCGGCCGATCTCACCCGAGCAGGTCTACGCGTTCGTGAAGGAGGTGCTGTGAGATGCCCGAGGTCAAGGACTACGTGACCCCGAACAAGCCCACGTGGTGTCCCGGATGCGGCAACTTCGGTATGTGGGAGGCGCTGAAGCGCGCGCTCTCGCAGCTCGGACTGGAGACGAACGAGTACTCGATCGTGTGGGGCATCGGTTGCCACGGCAACGGAGCGGACTTCACCCGCACGGCCGGCTTCCACGCGTTGCACGGCAGATCGCTACCTGTCGCAACGGCGCTCCGCCTCTCGCGCCCCGACCTCAAGGTGATCGTCGAGGCCGGTGACGGTGACGGCTACGGGCTCGGCCTCGGCCACTTCGTGCATTCGGTCCGACGCAACCTCGACATGACCTACCTCGCCCACGACAACCAGATCTACGGGCTGACCACAGGTCAGGCCTCGCCCACGTCCGACCACCTCATGCGCAGCGTATCGACCCCCAAGGGCGTTCTGGAGGAGCCGGTGAACCCCATCGGGCTCGCGCTGGCTGAAGGAGCCACATTCGTCGCCCGAGGCTTCGCGGGAGACATCGCGCACCTCACCGACCTCTACGTGCAGGCGATTCAGCACCCCGGCTTCGCCGTTGTCGACGTCTATCAGCCCTGCGTCACCTGGAACAAGATCAACTCGTTCAAGTGGTTCCGCGACCGCGTCTACAAGCTGGAGGAGAGTGGCTGGGATTCCGGCGATCGCACGAAGGCGTTCGATCTCTCCATGACGGCGTTCCACGAACTCACGTGCAAGCCAGACGAATGCCGCGTGCCGATCGGCGTCTACTACCGCGAGGAGGCCGTGCCGACGTACGAGGACGGCGTGACGGCGTACGGCGAGCCGCTCTGGAAGCACGCCGAGAAGCCCCGTGACATCTCAGACCTGATCGAGGACTTCAGGTAGCGACCGCCTGTCCTCCGCCCGGGAAGTCGAAGAGTGTCCTCAACTCGTCGAATCGCGCCTCCGCAGATTCCTCGGACACCATCGTGATGAAGAGGTCTGCAAGATACGAATCGAACTGAGTGCCCATGTGCAGATCGATCTCCTGCACCGCTGCCGCATGGGAAAGCGCATTCCGGTACGGCCGGTCCGAAATCATCGCGTCGTATGCGTCGCACAGAGAGAGTACCCGTGCTTCGAGCGGGATGCTTTCCCCTCTCAAGCCGTCAGGATACCCGGATCCATCCCACCACTCGTGGTGCGAGCGCACCCACGGCAGTATCTGCCGAAGCTCGGTCGCCGCCAGCACGCGTTCGCCGAGAATCGGGTGTTCCTGCACCTTCTGCCGCTCTTCCAGAGTCAGCGGACCGGGCTTGCCGAGCACGCTGTCGGGAACCGCGATCTTGCCGACGTCGTGCATGAGCGCGGCCTGCCCGATGAAGCGCACGTGCTCGGAATCGAGGCCTAGCTTCTGTCCGAGACGTATCGCGAGCACTGCGACGTTCTGAGAGTGGAACCGCGTCGCCGGATCACGCGCGTCGACCGCTGCGGCGAGTGCGCGAACTGACGACAGCCGGGACTGTCGTTCGAGCGACTCGATGCGCTCCCGGGAGGTCAGATCCGGCACACGCCCGGTTTCGAAGACAACGACCTGATTCTTGCCGCGCTCCTTCGCCCACAGCATGGCGCAATCCGCGAGGCGGAACAGATCGCTGGCACTCGTCGCATGTTCGGGCAACGATGCGACACCTGCCGACGCTGAGGCCGGTCCACGCCGCACGCCCCCCTCGATCTCGATCATGTCGACGAGACGTTGCGAGAACACGGCGGCGTCCAGAACACCGGTCTGTGGCAGAATGGCGGCGAACTCGTCACCGCCGATGCGCGCAACCACGCAGTCCTCGCTCACGGCAGCGCACATCCGCTCCGCCAGCATGGCAAGGAAGCGATCACCTTCGGAGTGTCCGTGTAGCGCGTTGATATGGCCGAAGTCATCGATGTCCATGACGACCACCGACAGGTCCTCGCCGAGGCGAAGAGCCGACTCCACCTCTTCGGCAAGACGATCGTGGAAGTAGCGATGGTTGTAGAGACCCGTCAGTGGGTCTGTGATCGCTCGGTGGAAGAGCGAGGAGTGTTCGAGCGCCGTGAGCGTGCTTCGGGTGATGGACGCAGCAACGATAAGCCCCCCGATCACTCCATAGATGTAGAGCCACTCAGTATCTGCACGTCTCACGTATGCGGCAACGAGTACTACCGCGATAGCCGCGAGACTCGCTGCAGGAAAAAGCGCCGCAAGCCAGCGACGTCGCGTCAGGCGGAAGGGAGGCAGCGGGCGAACGAACCATTCCTCGCGTTCGGTAAGCCTGTACACCGCCGCCATCATCAGCACGTAGTGACCCGTCAGCTGCACGAAATCGAGGACACCGCGAGTCGCGTTGAGCTGGATCACTTCGGCGGTCGAGAACCACGACGGCCAGAGGAAGACCCCGGCAACGTAGACGGCCAGGGCGAGCATCACCAGCCGCTCCCATGACCGCCACTTCAGCATCTTGAGGCCGAAGACATTCAACGCCGCGCCCACAAGCATCAACACCGCTACTGCAACGTATCCGGCTCCGATCAGGACATCACCGAGCGTCCCGCCGGCCGGTTCCATCACAGGTCGTGCGTACAGTTCGAGGCCCAACGCGTACACGACAAGTGCGAGCACAACGACGTCGGTGCCGTACCGAATCTTCGCGGTCGTCGTCGCTACTGAGAACCGCGTCATCGAGGCGAGAACGCCAAGGAAGGCCACTGCGGCAATTCCATGCAGCGGCTGAAACGGGAACGCGATGCGCGCGGGTCCCGACGGGTCGAAACCCGCGACCCAGGTCACGTACGTGATATCGCAGGCGACGAGCGCGCCATTCGCGACCGCGAGCAGCGCCCAGAACCTGCGCTCCGGTCCCACTGAGCGCCTCGCCGCGGCGACCGTGAACACGACGGTGAGGATGATCGGAAGCATGTAGGCGATGCGCTGGAAGATGAATCGAATGCGAATCGGTATGTCAGATCCGGCACCGATCCAGAAGACGAGCATGAAGACGGGCAGCAGAGCCCAGCCGACACGTCGCGCGACTCGCGCGAAACGGGGAGGTTCCGCTGACAACAACACGGGGTCGGAGACAAGCTCGACTGCTGACGTCGTCACATCGCCTCCCCTCGCGTGACCCCCTCTTTGCGCGCCCAGCTTGTGCGAGCGCCCTGCACGTCAGTATAGCGGAATCGCGGTGTTCGACGGTGTTTGAGCCGGTGACGTCCCGTGTGCGCTAGATGAGGCCTAGCGCCTTCCCTGCCACGGAGAACGCATCCAGGACCTGATCGATGTCTTCGGTCGTGTGCGTCGCCATCAGACACGTTCGCAGCCGGTCCGTACCGCGCGGTACCGCCGGGTGCACGATCGGACACACGAAGATGCCTCGATCGAAAAGCATCCGTGTCAGATCCATCGTCTTGGCCTCGTCTCCGACCATGACCGGAACGACGCACGTCGTGGACCTCATCGTGTCCCAACCTTGCGCCTTCAGACCCTCTGAATATCGCGCGGTTACGTCGTGCAGCTGCTTGACCCGCCAGGGTTCTTCCTCGATGACGTCAAGAGCGGCGATCGCCGCAGCGGTCTGCGCGGGAGGAAGAGCGGCCGAGAAGATGAACGGCCTGGACATGTGTCGCTGGTAGTCGACGATGTCGTGCCTGGCAGCCAGATAGCCACCGACGCTGGGAATGGACTTCGACAGCGTGCCCATCTTCAGGTCGATCGAGCCGATCATGTCGAAGTGCTCTTCGATACCGTGGCCCGTCGCGCCAAGGGAGCCGATGGAGTGCGCCTCATCGACCATCAGCCGGGCACCATACCGATCGCAGAGCTCGCGAACTCTCGGCAGGTCCATCACGTCGCCGTCCATGGAGAATACGGAATCCGCAACGACGAGAATGGTGTTGTACTCATTCTCGGCGTCCGACAGGATCTTCTCGAGATGGTCCATGTCGTTGTGGCGGTACGTCTTCCACTTCGAACCCGACAACAGACACCCGTCTACGATCGAGGCGTGATCGAGCTTGTCCATCACGACGAGATCACCGGGGCCCATGAGGCCCGTGATGATCGCGATATTGGTGACGTAGCCGCTCGAATACACGCATGCGTCCTCACGATGACTGAACTCGGCCAGGCGCCGCTCGAGCCGCTCGTGCAAATCCATCGTCCCGGTGAGGAGCCGGACGCCCCCGGCACCCGTCCCATAGGTCTCGATGGCCTCGTGCGCAGCCGCGTCGATTCGCGGATGTCCGATAAGACCGAGATAGCTGTATGAGGCGAGCATGACCATGTCACGCCCGTCTGCCATGGGAACGCGATGGTTGGTCTGACCGGCGATAGGCTGCAGGTAGAAGTAGCGATTCGCCGCCTTCAACCCGTCGCGTCGCTCGACGAACGCATTGATCTTCGCTGTAATTCCGTCGGACAGAGTACGGGGCTCCGTTGTGGCTTCCATCGCTTCCCTTCCCGCGGACCGCTTCAGGTCCGTGCTTCCGCTTGAGATCGTCGTCAGTCTGGCTCGGCGAGCGAGCATCGCGTGCTCGTGGCCGCGTGTGTACAAATCTGTGTACACCCTACCGCAACTGCATCGAACATCCAAGCGAGTGAGTCCGGACAGGCTGCTGCCGCGGTCGGGTATATTGACCGAGAGTATCTGCCGACCGGAGGTGTTCCATGCCCGCTGTGCTGATGGTCATCGCGCCGAGCCAATTCCGAGACGAGGAGTACGCTCGTCCCAAGGAAGTCTTCGAGAGGCACGGCTACGACGTCGTGACCGCAAGCGTGGCGCCCGGACCGTGTCGCGGCCGCTTCGGCATGATGGCCCGTGCCGAAGAGGCAATGCTGGACGTAGACACTTCCAAGTTCGACGCGGTCGCGTTCATCGGCGGAGCCGGTGCCAGAGTGTTCTTCGATGACCACTACGCGCATCGTGTCGCCCGCGCGATGGCGGAATCCGGCGATGTTGTGGCGGCGATCTGCATCGCGCCTTCGACCTTGGCCCACGCCGGACTGCTCGCGGGCAAAACGGTCACGTCCTTCCCGAGCCAGGAGAGCGACCTCAAGGAACACGGGGCCGTCTACACCGGAAACCCCGTGGAAGTGGATGGTCGAATCGTCACCGCCAACGGCCCCGAAGCCGCAGACGCCTTTGGAGAAGCGATTGTGGCGCTTCTCGAAGCCACGTAGAAGCCGAGAAGAAGGAGAGCGCGAATGAAGATGTACCGTTGCCGCATCTGTGGTGAGACCTACCTGGGGTCGGAGTGTCCAAGCCACTGTCCGTTCTGTGGAGCGCATGCCGAGTACTTCGTGGACACGACCGGCTACCCGGAAGACATCAACGTCGTGGATCTCACGGAGGTCGAACGCAACGACGTTATGCAGGCGATCGAACTTGAGAGGGGCAACGCCCGCTTCTACATGGCGATGGCCCAGCACCGGGACAACATGAAGCTTGCCTCGGCATACAAGCGGCTCGCCAAGATCGAGGCAGAACATGCCTCCGTATTCTGCAAGCTTGCCGGGACCGCGAAACCCGCCGACCTGCTCGATCCGGCGGATGCATCCGACGATTGGTGCGCGAACATCGACGACTCCATCGGTCGCGAACAGCGCGCATCACGGTTCTACGCCGAAGTGTCGCAGCGAGCGACCAGCGCCCGAATCAAGGAAGTCTTCGAGGCCGTCAGCGCGATCGAGGCGGACCACATCGAGCTCGACGGCGTCGCGAAGGGCGTTGCGGGCTGCTAGAGTCCTGGGCCGCATCCGGCACCCCGTGGCAGGGGTCTCCCGGAATGCGTCGGCAATTATGGGTGCGACTGTACCCACAGTGGGTACAGTCGCACCCTTTCGCGCCTACAGCTCGATGCGCCGGAAGATGAGAACGGCGGCTCCAACGAGCGCAATCACTGCCAGCGCGCCGGTGAGTAGCGGCCAAACCAGAGCCGGATTCTCCCCCATCAGAAGCGAGCTGGGGGCGCCAGCCAATCCTGCGGGTGAGTACCGCAGCGCCGGCCCCCACAGCGACAGAATCGAGATGGCGAAGAACGCGCCGATTCCCGCGCCTCCCGCAGCAAGTGACTTCATTCCGGCCGAGAACGCCGTCATCACCGCAATCAGGACGAGCGCGAACGCGAGCCATGCGGCCGTGGGCTCCACGATCCGCGACACCGGCGCTTCACCAAAGACGGCATACGTCGTTCCCCAGCATGCGAACGCTCCGACCAATGTCGAGACAATCACCAACAACGCATGCGACAGGTACTTCGCGATAACGAATGCTGACCTCGAGACTGGTTTCGTCAGAACCAGAACCGCGGTTCCGCTCGAGCGCTCGCCGGCAATGATCCCTCCAGTCGTGAGCAACAGCGCGATTGCGACGAGCTGCTGCAGATTCTTGACCCACTGCGAATATGAATCGAGATACGTGGGCTCGGGAATCGTGATCTGCAGTCCTTCCTGTCCGCTGGCCACGGACTCAAGAAGCTGCGGCGTCATCTTGGCGATCACCGGACTGGTGAGAGCAAAGAACAACAGCAACCCGGGAAGGACCCAGATGCGCCACGTGCGAAACGTCTCTGTCAGTTCCTTGCGGAGAAACTGGGTGAACCCCCTCATCGGCGCTCACCCCCCACCAGATCCACGAATACCTCTTCTAGTCCGATCTCACCGCTCTCTAGACGCCGCAGAGCGAGTCCGCGCGCAGCCACCAATGCGGGAATCCCGTGCTGCGCCGCCTCCAGGTCGGTCACAGTCACTGCCATTCCCCCGTCGCTATTCCGCTCGACCCCGCTCGACCATTCCTGTCTACGCAAGTCGTCCGCAAGCGCATCCTGGTCTCTGTCCACCTGAATGACCAGTCTGTGGGCGCTGTACCTCGACCGTAGTTCGTCCACGCCTGCCTGCGTGACGACCGTGCCGTGGTTGAGAATCGCCACGCGATCACACACCCGCTCGACATCGGCAAGTATGTGCGTGGAGAAGAACACCGTCGTCCGACCCCTCAGCTCCACGAGCATGTCCAGGACTTCCTTGCGACCGAGCGGATCCAACGCGCTCGTCGGTTCATCGAGCAGAAGGACCTCGGGCGCGTTTATGAGCGCCTGTGCCACTCCCAGACGCTGCTTCATACCCCGCGAGTAGCCGCCGACGCGGGTCTTCACGCCCGACAGCCCCGCAAGATCCAGCAGCCCTTTGACCCGCTTCTCGAGCGTACTGCCGGCAATGCCGAAGAGGCCGCCGGAGAACCGGAGGAACTCTTCGGCAGTCATCCACGGGTAGAACCCGGGAACGTCCGGCAGAAAGCCGATGGACCGACTCGTCTCGGGGTCGGTGATACTCCTGCCGAGAATGCGTACCTCTCCGGCGCTGGCATGCGCCAGACCTGTGATGATTCGCAGAGTCGTCGTCTTGCCGGCGCCATTCGGACCGAGGAAGCCGAAGACGGATCCCGTCGGCACATCGAGGTCGATTCCATCGACGGCCCGAACGTCTCCGTAGACCTTGGTGAGACCGCTCACCTCAATGGCGGGAGTCGCGCTCGTCATCGGGGACCGCCCGCGCCGTCCGCCTCGGAGTCGCTGGCGCCGTAGAGCAACTCCGCAGCCGCTTGAGCCCTATCGGTCACGCTTCCCGTGCTGGTGTCCCCCGCCGCGGTGTCAAAAGGCAGAGGCTTGCGCGCCACGGCGAAGTAGATGATCGGACCGATCGTATTGCCCACGACAATGAGCAGGGCCCACGGCCATTTCATGCCGCCGACCAGCTCCCCGGTCGATCTTCGAAGGAGATCGCGCAGTCCAAGCGCCATTAGAAGAAGCTGCACAACCAGCAACACACCTAGAGCTACCTGCATCGTTGGCGATAGATTGCGAAGCGCTTCCACGTCCCTCTCCATTCTCTCGTCTCATCCGCCGATCGGGGCGTGCGCGACCAGAATCCGTGTGGAGATCCCCGACCGGCGAATTCGTTCAGCTCCGCGTGCTACGCGGTCCCAACTCTTCGGTCCACTCGGCTCGTCGGTTGACTCGCGCCAGAACCACCAGCATCGCGAAAGGCACGACTATCCCCGCAACCACCGACACGGGGGCGAGCCAAGTGACTTCGTGCCCAAGTCCCCACAGGACGGCGCTCGCGAAGATGCAGAATGCGATCGAGGCAAGCATCGCGGCCAGTGCGCTCGTGAGCACGCGCGCCACGGGCGACCGTCGAGCGATCGTCGTCCAAAGCGCCCAAGCTGCCGGGATCCCGCTCATCGCGAAGACGAACCAGAACGATGCGGACGCCGAGCCGAAGCGATCAGGCCGACCGCTGATTCCCCAGTGAGTAGGGAGCTCATCGGGAAGCTGACCCCTGTAGATGAGCCACAATCCCGCGATGAGAGCTGTGAAGAGAAGCGGCACGGCCACAGCGGCAAGCAGTCCGGCCTCCGGAACGGATGCGAACGGCTCGTTCTCGTCGTCGGGCCGAATGAGCCTCAGTTTCACCGCAAGAGCGCCGAAGTTGATGTCCCAGCCGACGCCCCATGCGCGGGGCATGAACACCCTGGGATCGGTCGGGCTCCACCAGCGCCTCTGAACGCGATCGGCCGTCGGGACTCGGACGTCCCACGGTATGCCGAGGACGCGGCCCGAGCCGGGGCCACCGTCGTCTATCGACTTCGCATCGGAGCCCGGGACCACCGGCCGCGAGATCGCCTCGCAGAGAGCGGCGGCGAATTCATCGGGCTCGCCGATCTCCCTGGCAACCCGGGCAACGTCGGCCGCAGTGCTCGCTTCATCGAGGGCATCCAGGAAGTGCGTCAACGCATCATCGAGCGATTCCTCGGCGAGCTCCATCGGGATGGCGCAGAAGCCGGCGCGCACTCTTTCGAGGTAGTCCTCGACCTCGGCTCGAGCCTCAGGCTGAAGCTGATCCAAGTCACGTACGGGCATCCGTCGTTCCTCCTGAGATAACCGCGTCGACCGCTCGCGCGACGCCGCGCCACGCGTCTGACATGCTTGCGAACTCGGTCTCACCTTCGTCCGTGAGGGTGTAGTACTTCCGGGGAGGCCCGACCGGAGACTCCCTCCATACCGCTGCGATCAGGCCCGCCTTCTTCAGTCGCGACAAGAGCGGGTAGACCGTGCCCCCGCTGATCGCGAGTTCCGGGTGCTGACTGAGCACGGTGACGATCTCAGAACCGTACATCTCACCGTTCGACAGCAGTCCGAGAATCGCGACCTCCACGAGACCCTTGCGAATCTGGGATACCCATATGTCCTGTTCGCGTGTCACAGCTGCATGGTAGCGCAAGGTTCCTTGCATTGCAAGCTACCTTGCGTGACAAGTTCCTAGGGTAGATTCGGTGAGGCTTTCAGGACTCAGTCGACCCCTGTTGGGCCGAGGAGTCGATCGACGGCAGCTCTCCGGCGACAACGGCTCTGAACGCGGTCTCGTAGCGTGGAATGAGCCGCTCGAACGTGTAGGCAACCGCTAGCTTTCGCGCAGCACCGGGAGCAGGCCGGTCGAGAATCAGAGAGCGCAGACGCGCGTGGAGTGAGTCCTCACTCGAGTATCGGAACTCTGCGGGATAGACGTCCTGGTACGCGAGTCGATCCGGAACTAGCGGGTAGCACCCCGCGTACGCCGCCTCGATCATCGCTAGGCCGAAGAACTCGTTGACCGCCGTCGATACGGCGATGTCGCTGCTCGCCAGGAGCTCCGCGTACTCTCCCCTCCCCTCCGGTTCGCCAATGTGCACGAGTCGGTCGCCCAGCGCCTCTTCGGCACGTCCGAAGACGTCCGGTCGCTCCGCGAACGCCTGACCGGCAATCGCGACCTCGAAGTCGAGATCTTCGTCGGCCAAGAGCGTGACGACGCGGAAGAACGTCTCGGGGTCCTTGTCATGTTCCCAGCGGTGGGGCCAGACGATGCGTACCCGCGCTCCTCGCGTTGGCTCGACGGCGTCGAATGGAGCGGGGTCGAACGGCGGGGGGATCACTGCGGACTTGGCCGCGATTCGCTCGGCCAGGCACTTCGGCTGGTGGTCGGGGAAGGCCTTGATGAAGGGCGGGATCTCATCGAGGAACGTCCGCAGTGTCCAGTCGGTGTTGAACAGGCACGCCGACGCCGCAAGTGCCGACGTGATGTTCGTGAGCGGGAACTGGAAGTCCCATTCGGCGATGTGTTGGTTCGGGTAGACGAGCTGATTCTCGTGGAAGTAGACGATGCTTGGCGTACCCGCAACGGCGTCCCCCGCCATGCCGAAGAACTCTGCGAGATTCACGAAGGTACTCGCGAAGACGAGGTCGAACCGGGCGCCTTCGGCGTGCATGCGGCGTACTTCTTCGGCCATGGTGATCGCCGCGCCCCGCATCCTCCACTTCCACTTGCGCGCCGGGAGCGTGAGGAGCGTCCACTCGGCTTCCGTATGTTCCACGAGGCCGTCGAGAACGGCACGGTGGGATCCGCCGTAGTAGGGCTCGAGAGCGAGAATGCGCATCAGCCGAACACCCCCGACGCAACGAGCACGACGAACGACGCGAGGAACCAGTGGATGAGCGCCGGATAGAGGAACGAGCGTGTTCGCCACGCCACCCATCCGAATGCGAATCCGCCGAAGATGGTCGACAGCGTCTCTATCTCGGGCTTGCCGAGATGTGCGAACGCGAACGGTACCGCCTGCAGCCAGATTCCGTCGGCACCGAAACGTCGTACGTAGACGGAGAGCAGCCACCCGCGGAAGAAGAACTCCCAGGCAGCGAGTTCGAAGAAGTCGCGACCTACCAGAGCTGCGGCACTACCTCCGAGGTTCCCGGCATAGTACCCGTGCATTGACGCGTTCCGGGTGCCGAGGAACCACACGACCGGCGCCGTCACCGCGATGCCGACTGCCACGAGCGCAAGACCCGCACGCCAGTCACCGAGCCTCACGCCGTAGTCCCGCGGATCACGTCGCAGGAGCAGGATTATGAGCAGCGGGATGCCCGCGTACGTGACGACGTGACCCGCGGTCGTTGCGGCGAACGTGTGATAGTCGGTGAGGACTAGGACCGTCGTGCTGACGACCGTCGCCAGGGCAACCTCACCGTCGAGCCGGGGAACATCCCCTCCCAGCCGTGAGAGAACTCGGCGAACCTTCATCCTTCGGATCTCCGCTTGCTCGCGGAGGTGCGCTTCCGGCCCGGCGGTCGATACGCCGGGCACGCATAGTCACGCCAGGTCGCTCCTGCGAGCGCATCAGCGACCATACGCTCGAGATCGAGATCGCGCTCGCCCTCGAGCACCTCATCGACGGTCGCGTGCGTCGCCGGCCGCTTCGGCATGAACAGCGTGCAGCAGTCCGCGTGCTCCTGGATGGAAATCTCGTACGTTCCGATCCTGCGTGCTTCGGTAATGATCTCGAGCTTGTCGAGCCCTATGAGCGGCCTGAGCACGGGCATCGTCGCCGCCTGATCCACCGCAACGATGTTCTCAAGCGTCTGCGAAGCGACCTGCCCAAGGCTTTCACCCGTCACGAGGGCCATCCCGCCTTCGATTCCGGCGATCGCTTCCGCGACCCTGACCATCAGCCGCCTGTACAGCAACACGCGCAGTCCAGGGGGTGCCAGAAGCGATATCTCCTTCTGAAGATCGCCGAAGGGCACCACGTAGAGCCTCGCCAGACCGCCGTAGCGTTCGAGCGACGCGCATATCTCGGCTGCGAAGCGCTCGGAGAGGTCGCTGGTGTGTGGTCGACCGGAGAAGTGCACGGCGACGACGACCGCGCCGCGCTTCATTGCACGCCAGGTCGCCACAGGGGAATCGATACCCGCAGAGAGCAACGAGACCACCGTGCCCGCCGTTCCGACGGGCAGACCGCCTATCCCATCATGGCGCGCAGTGTACGTGTACACCTCACCCTGAACCACCTCAACGCGACAGAGAACATCCGGCGTGTCGAGATCAACCCGCTTGTGCGTCGCGTCGACGATGACCTGGCCGATGTGGCGGTTCATCTCCATGCTCGACATCGTGTGATCCGTGTTCGAGCGTCGCGCTTCCACGGCGAAACTCCCGAACTCACCAGCCTCTTCGATCGCCAGCAGGGCTGCTCTATCCATGTCGTGCTGAAGCCGGGAAGTGACCCACGCGGCACCGACGTAGCTCACGCCTGGCAGCATCGCGATGCGTTCACACAGCTCGTGGATTCGCGACGGGTCTTCGGCACGCACGAGAAGACGGCTCGAGATGTGCTCGACGTGAGCGCCGGTGATCTGACCGACGACCGACGAGATATTGGCGGCCAGCCGACGCTCGAAGGTGCCGCGATTGCGACCTTTGAGGCCGATCTCGTGATAGTGGATCAGGGCTGCGCGCTCGAACATGGCGCGCTCCGCTACTTGAAGCTGTCAGCCGCCCGCTCGTAGGAGACATCGCCTGCCGCGACTTCCTCCATCGCGAGGGTCAGCGGCTTGGTGCTCGTCAGCGATGCGATCTGGGACGCGGACATCGAAAGCAGCGCCTGGTCACGAACGCCGTGGATCATGTCGTTGATCTGGCGGGCCCGCTTGGCGGAGAGAATGCACAGGGTGTACTTGGAGTCGACCTTCGAGAGAAGCAGGTCTATCTCAGGCTGGATGACCATAGTAGTGCTCAGTCCTTCGTATCCTCGGTGTCGCGCGCGGACACGCGCTCGATGATTCCTTGCAGTTCATCGGTTGCCCGACAAACGTCATCATTGATTACCACAAAGTCATAGGTACCCGCAAACAGCATCTCGCCCTCGGCCGTCTGCAAACGCCGCTGTATCTGCTCCGCGGTCTCCGCACCACGACCCTCGATCCGGCGACGCAGTTCCTCGAAAGACGGCGCCGTGATGAACACCAACAGCGATTCCGGCGCCTTCTCTTTGACCTGCATCGCACCCTGCGGATCGATCTCGAGAATCACCGGACGACCCTCCGCAAGCATTCTCTCCACGGGCTCGCGCGGCGTCCCGTACCGGTTGCCGTGGACCTCGGCCCACTCCAACAGACCGTCTTCGGCAATCAGCCAATCGAACTGTGCCGAAGACAGGAACACGTAGTGAGTGCCCTCGACCTCGCCGGGACGAGGCGCCCGCGTGGTGGCCGAGACCGAAACCCAGACATCAGGGACCCTGTCGGCTACAGCCTTGACCAGGGTCCCCTTTCCGGCCCCAGAGGGACCGGACACTATGAACAGCGTGCCAGCGCGGCCGTGGCTGCGCGACATACTACGATCAAATCGTGGAGCTTCCAGCTTGGTCTAGCCGAGGCGATCCATGAGCGCTTCACGCTGTCGGGCACCGAGGCCCTGCACGCGACGGCTCCCGGAGATCTCGAGCTCCTCCATGATCTTCGCGGCCTTTGCTTTGCCATAGCCGGGAAGACTCTCGAGCAAGGTGGATACCTTCATCCGAGCGACAATAGGATCGGCGCTCTTCGCCATGACCTGCTTGAACGACGTGTCACCGCTCTTGATCTTGGCCCTAAGCTCGGCCCTCTTCTGACGCGCCTCTGCTGCCTTCTTCAGGGCGGCCTGTCGATCGGCATCCGAAAGGTTGGGAAGTGCCATGGTTCCTCCTCGTCCTCGCCTAGCCGGAGCTTGCCCCACGCGACACGATTGTAGGCACAACCGATACACGATGACAACCCGACTTCCGTTGTGATATTACGCCTGACCTGCGAAGATGCCAAGCCCTACATGGAGAGACGTCTGCTCCCCGGCGAAGTAACGGGTTCTCCGGACGCGCACAGCCGGCACTCCGAGGGCTCCCAGGACTCGACCTCGAGCTTCACGAGAGCGGTGAGCGGCTCGCTGAAGGCCTTCTCTCCCCCACGGTCGATGATCGACGCAACGCCGGCAATCTCCCCGCCGGAATCACGCACGAGATCGATCACTTCGGCGACGGATCCACCCGTCGTGACCACGTCTTCCACCACAAGAACGCGCGCGCCCTTCGGCACCACGAACGACCTGCGAAAGCACATTGTGCCGCTCTCGCGTTCGCTGAAGATGAACTTCACGCCTAGTGCCTGTGCAACGGCGAAGCCGATGATGATGCCACCGACGGCAGGCGCTGCCACCAGGTCTATGTCGGTCGACGCCAGCGTCTCGGCGACTGTCTGAGCGAGGCACGTGGTGAGGCCGGGGTCTTCCAGAACGCGGGCGCACTGCACGTAGCCCTCGGAATGCCGACCGGACGTCAGCACGAAGTGACCGCGCAGAAGAGCGCCGCTTCGTTCCAGGGCTTCGAGCACTTCCGATTCGGCCATTCCCATGGGTGCTACTCCTCCGCAAGTATCTTCTCGACGGCCGCCACGGGGTCCGCGGCGCCGGTCACCGGTCTTCCGATCACGATATGGGACGCGCCAAACGCGAGCGCTTCCTTCGGGGTCGCGGTCCGTGCCTGGTCGCCTGCCTCCGCACCTCGCGGACGCACGCCAGGTGTGACGACAAGCCCGTCCGGACCGAACAGAGCACGCATCGCGGCGGCCTCCTGCGGAGAACACACCACTCCCTGGACTCCCGCTCTGCGGGCGAGGCGGCCCAGGAGCTCCACATGTGTGGCCGGCCCGCGGTCTACACCTGTTGCCTGGAGCGCCGAAGCGTCCATGCTCGTAAGAACGGTCACGGCAAGCACGTCGGGGGTGTCAGCGCCGCACTCACGCGATGCCTCACACGCACCGCGCACGGCCGCCTCCATCATGGCCTCACCGCCCGATGCATGCACGGTGAACATCGCAGCTCCACTTCGCGTCACCTCGCGTGCCGCTCCCTCGACCTGGTGCGGGATATCGTGCAGCTTCAAGTCGACGAACACACGGAATCCCATATCGGTCAGGCGTCTGACAATCTCGGGGCCTTCGGCATAGTGGAGTGTCATGCCTACCTTTAGCCAGGTGACGTGTCCCGACAGCGCTCGCGCCAGGCCGAGAGCGGTATGCGCGTCGGTGTCGAGTGCGACGATGAAGGCGTCTCGCATCGGGACTCCGCTCAGTCTCGGGGGCTGGGGTGAGTGCGTGTCGGGCCTGACCAGACCTCGCGCTCTTCCCCGTCGGGAGTGTCGAGCAGCGCAACCACGGGCCCGAAACCCCCATCCCGGGCTTCTTCGCGCAGGGTGACAATGCCAGCACGCGGGTGCACGTCGATGTCGTTGGCCCGATCGGTCTTTCCCCGCAGGATCGGACCGTCGGCCTCGATCCGCCAGATCTCGTCCACGAGTCCGCTCCACACAACGCCGGTGACACCCGTCGAGTCCGGTCGGAAGAGCCCGTCGGCAGACAGCGCCTGTGAATCGCCCGGCCATCCGAGCGCCTGCGCAAGCGGTGCGGGGTCGGAACCCGGTTCGAAGACGAGTCCGCACAGCTTGCAGTCGACCGCATCAGTCGGAGGCTCGACCTCGAACCAGACCAGCGCGTCACGGTAGCCGAGCCACTCGACCGTCGTCCGGGCCGGAGCATCTATCAGCGCCTCGTCGACGATCTCGCCGGTCGCAGGCTCGATTACCAGAACCCTCCGGGCCGGCGGATTGACCGCATCGTAGGCGAGCTCACCCCCGTCGTCTATGCTCTCGATCCACGTCAGCTCCTCGATCGCGACGTAGGATCCCGAGGGTGAGAAGCCCACTGGCCGAAAGGTCCCGAACCCGTCCGGTAGCTGCGCTTTGTGCCCCTCATCGCGATGGGTGTTGTTCATGAAGAGCAGCTTGGAGGGGAAGCGACCTCTCAGGACATCGACCTCGTAGTACACATCCCACTCTCCCCCGCCCGATGTGGGTTCCCAGCGAGAAGGTGCCGAATCACTCGGGGGTGCATCCGCGTCGAGGTCCCACGCGAGCAGCCCTGTCGGCGGAGTGTCTACGGGCAGTTCACCCGGCCAAGGGAGCCCCGACTCCTTGATGGTGCGCCAGCGTTCGGCGCCCATCGGCTCGAGCCACACGACCGCGCCCGTCGGCTCGACCGATGCGATCACGTATCCTACCTGTTCTCGCGGGGTGCCCGTCTCCGCATCGATCGCCACGACGCGAGGCACGTCTTCCCCATCGAGGTATTCGGCGATGATCCAGCTGCCGTCCGCAGTCCAGGCCACGCTGTCCGGACCTGCCACCGCGTAGATTGGAGAACCATCATCGCTGGAAAGCCACGTGATCCCCGCCCATACCGCGAGCATTCCGAACAGACAGGTGAGAATCACACCGAATAGAACCAGCAGAAGCCCCGGTCGCTGTCGGGTAGAGGCCTTCTCGGCAGGTGTCTTGGGGTCATGCCTGTCCACGCCGAGTACCAACCCCCTACGCGTCCGGTTCGGCAACGAGTGCGCCGGTGAGGTCCGCGGCTCGCCGGATACCGCGAGCATGGCAGAACTCGGCCATACCGTCGATGACGCGTATCACGGCTGTGGGATCCACGAAACTCGCAGTGCCCACAGCGACGGCCGTTGCGCCTGCCAGCATGAATTCGACAGCGTCTTCGGCGGTCATGATGCCCCCCATACCGATCACGGGGACCGCGACCGCATTCGCGACCTGCCACACCATTCGCAAGGCGACTGGCTTGATGGCCGGCCCGGACAGACCGCCCACTCCCCTGGCGAGTTTCGGCCGAAAGGTGGTTGCATCGATGGCCATGCCGAGAAGCGTGTTGATGAGAGAGACAGCGTCGGCTCCCTCGGCAACGACGGCGCGCGCGATGTCGGTGACGTCTGTGACGTTCGGACTGAGCTTCACGATGAGCGGCCGTTCCGTGGCCCGACGGCACTTCGCAACGACGTCCGCCGCGGGCGCACAGTGCATGCCGAAGACCATGCCACCCTCGTCTACGTTGGGGCAAGAGATGTTGACCTCGTAGCCGGCAACGTTGTCGACCGTCTCAAGCCGCTCGATCACACGCGCGTACTCCTCGGCAGTGTGGCCGGAGACGTTCACGAGAACGGGCGTGTCGGCGGCGTTGTCGGCCAGCCACTGCAGATCGCGCTCCATGAACGCCTCGACGCCGGGGTTCTGCAAGCCGATCGAGTTCAACATTCCACTCGCGGTCTCGGCTATGCGCGGGCTATCGTTGCCCTCCCAGGGTTCGAGCGACACGCCTTTCGTGACGATCGCTCCAAGTCGAGACAGATCGACGAAGTCCGCGAACTCACGGCCTGAGGCAAACGTGCCGCTCGCCGTGATCACCGGGTTGCGCAGCGACAACGTGCCGATGGCGACGGACATGTCCGTGGAGAACGTCACAGGCACTCCCTAGTGTTTGGGCGGGACTTCGGAGGCATCCCACACCACCTCCCGGGCGTCGAAGACGGGGCCGTCAACGCAGGCGCGCTTGTGCCCCTCGCGGGTCGAAACCACACACGACAGGCACGCACCGATGCCGCACGCCATCAGACGTTCGAGGGAGACCTGACAGGGTACTCCGGCGGCGTCCGCCTGCGCGGCGACTATTCGCTGCATGGGCTCGGGACCACACGCGCAGATCTGCTCGAACTCGCCAGCTGCGATCAGCTCCTGCGTGAGCAAGGTGACGAAGCCGCGCATTCCCGCCGAGCCGTCATCCGTCGTGACCTCGACCCGCCGCGCCACGCCCTCGAAGAGCTCGCGGGCCACAAGTCTGTCGTCGGTCGGTGCTCCCATAGCAACGGTGACGGCGACTCCCCGTTCCGCGAGGCGCTCCGCGAGCATCCCGAGAGGTGCCGCACCGAGCCCTCCCGAGACGAGCAGCACATGCGACACGCCGTCGGCAACGCGCCAACCGCATCCGAGGGGACCTACCGCGTCCATGGCGGTGCCGGTGCCCATACCTGCCAATTCGCGAGTACCGCGCCCGAGAACCTGATACAGGATCTCGACGTCATCGCCCTCCGCCCGATGAATCGAGAAGGGTCGCCGAAGGATGAAATCGCGCCCCTGGGCGATTCGCAGGTGGACGAACTGCCCGGGCTCCACAGCGGCAGCGATGCGCGGAGCCTTGAGCGTGACGAGGCCAACTCCCTTGGCCAGACGCTCGTTGCCAAGCACCTCAACGTGCTCGAGAAGCGGATGCCCCTGCGAGATGTCCTGGCAAGCATCGCTCACGCGTTGGCCTCCTCGAAGTCCTGGAGGGCCGTGACGCCAAGACGCCCTCCCTTGATGGCCTCGATCGCTTGCACGACGGCGTTTGCTGCAGAGACCGTGGTGATGTTCGGAACGCAATGCTGCACTGCAGCAGTCCGAATGTGATACCCGTCCGAGCGCGTCTCCTGGCCGAACGGCGAGTTGATGACGAGCTGGACGTCTCCGTTGACGAGGCTGTCGACGATGTTCGGCCTGCCCTCGTGCTTCTTGAGCACCTCTGTCACGGGGATTCCCGCAGCCCGAAACGTGCGAGCCGTGCCGCGCGTCGAGAGGATTTCAAAGCCCAGCGTATGGAGCTGTTTCGCGACAGACACGATCGCGCGCTTGTCCCGATCGCACACAGAAATGAACGCGGCGCCCTCGGTCGGCAACGAGTAGTCGATTGCGAGCTGGGACTTCGCGTACGCACTCGGGAAATCGACGCCCACACCCATGACCTCGCCGGTCGACTTCATCTCCGGACCGAGTACGCTGTCGGTGCCAGGGAACCGACCGAACGGCATGACCGCCTCCTTCACACAGTAACGGCCTAGCTCGCGTCCCTCCGCCGGAAGACCCATTTCGGCAAGCTTCTCGCCCGCCATCACGCGTGCAGCAACCTTCGCAAGCGGTACCCCAGTCGCCTTGCTCACGTACGGCACCGTGCGCGACGCCCGCGGGTTGACCTCAAGCACGTAGACGGTCTGGTCCTTGACCGCGAACTGCACGTTCATGAGGCCGCACACGCCCAGCGCCAACGCGAGGGCGCGCGCATCGGCCTTGATTCTCTCGACCACATCCTCGCCGAGCGAGAACGGAGGTATGCAGCATGCCGAATCGCCCGAATGGATGCCAGCTTCCTCGATGTGCTCCATGACACCGCCGACGTACACGGTCTCCCCGTCGCATACGGCGTCCACATCGACCTCGATAGCACCCTCCAGGAAGCGGTCCAGCAGCACCGGGTGGTCAGGCGAGATGCTGGTGGCCTCCTGCATGTAGCGCTCCAGGTAGTCCTCGTTGTACGCGATGACCATCCCCCGCCCGCCGAGAACGTAGCTCGGCCGCACCAGCAGGGGGAACCCGATGCGACGAGCAACCTCGAGTGCTTCGTCGTGTGTGAACGCCGTGCCGGCAGCCGGATACGCGATCCCCAGGCGGTCGAGCACGTCCGAGAAGCGGCGCCTGTCTTCGGCAAGGTCGATCGCCTCGGGACTGGTGCCCATGATGGGGACACCGGCCTGCTCGAGCGGGTGCGCGAGCTTCAGCGGAGTCTGTCCGCCAAAGGTGACGACGACGCCTGCGGGCTTCTCGGCATCGCAGATGTCCATGACGTCTTCGAAGGTCAGCGGCTCGAAGTAGAGGCGGTCGGACGTGTCGTAGTCGGTCGAAACCGTCTCGGGGTTGCAGTTGACCATGATGGTCTCGTAGCCCATGTCGTGTAGCGCGTACGCAGCGTGAACGCAGCAGTAGTCGAACTCGATGCCCTGTCCGATCCTGTTGGGTCCGGCGCCGAGGATCATCGCCTTCGGCTTGTCGCTGGGAGCGACCTCGTCTTGTTCCTCGTAGGTCTTGTAGTAGTACGGCGTGCCTGCCGCGAACTCGGCCGCGCACGTGTCTACCGCCTTGAACGTAGCCCTCACCCCGAGGTCGAGCCTCACGGCGCGAGCCTCTGCCTCAATCGAACCTGTAAGGTGCGCGATCTGAGCGTCCGAGAGTCCATGCTGCTTGAGCATGCGCATCTCTTCGGCGGTGATCGAGGCCAGGGTGCGGCCGTCGAGGGTACGCTCGGCTGCGATCATCGCCTCAACACGCCCCAGGAACCACGGATCGATGCGCGTGAGGTCGTGTACCTCGGCTACCGTGCGCCCGCGGCGGAAAGCCTCCGCGATATAGTACGGACGCTGTTCGAGGGGCGTCGCGAGCATTCGGTCGAACTTGTGCTCGTCGAAATGATCCTTGCCGTCGGAGCCGAGGCCGGCCCGCCCGTTCTCGAGAGAGCGCATCGCCTTGCCCAGCGCCTCTTCGAAGGTGCGACCGATCGCCATGACCTCGCCGACGGACTTCATCTTTGTCGTCAGCGTGGGATCGGTACCCGGGAACTTCTCGAACGCCCAGCGGGGCACCTTCACGACGGTGTAGTCGATGCTGGGCTCGAAACATGCCGGGGTCTGCTTGGTGATGTCGTTCGGGATCTCGTCGAGCGTGTAGCCGACCGCGAGCTTCGCCGCGAACTTCGCGATCGGGAAGCCCGTTGCTTTCGAGGCGAGTGCAGAAGAGCGCGACACGCGTGGGTTCATCTCGATGACGACCATTCGTCCGTTCGCCGGGTCGATGGCGAACTGCACGTTTGAGCCGCCGGTCTCGACGCCGATCTCACGCAGGATGTCGATGGACGCGTCACGCATCACCTGATACTCACGGTCGGTGAGCGTCTGGGCAGGCGCCACGGTGATCGAATCACCCGTGTGCACGCCCATGGCGTCGAAGTTCTCGATCGAGCACACTATGACGGCGTTGTCGTTCCCGTCGCGCATGACCTCCATCTCGAACTCTTTCCAGCCGATCACGCTCTCCTCTACGAGCACCTCGCCTACCGGCGACAGCGCCACGCCACCCGCCACGATCTCGCGCAGCTCGTCGATGTTGTACGCGATGCCACCACCTGCACCGCCCATCGTGAACGACGGCCTGATCACGACCGGGAATCCGAGCCCGTGAGCCAAGTCTTCGGCTTCCCGCACAGTGTAGGCGTAGCCCGAGTTCGGCACGTCGAGTCCTATGTGCTCCATCGCCTCGCGGAAGAGCTTGCGGTCCTCGCCCTTCCTGATGACCTCGCGCGTCGCACCGATGAGCTCCACACCGTACTCATCGAGAACGCCCGCGTCTGCCAGCGCAACAGCGCAGTTGAGTCCCGTCTGGCCGCCGAGTGTCGGCAGCAGCGCGTCCGGGCGCTCCTTCTCGATGATCTTCGTGACGAACTCCACGGTGATCGGCTCCACATACGTCCGGTCCGCGAGCCCGGGGTCGGTCATGATCGTCGCCGGATTCGAGTTGACGAGCACGACCTCGAAGCCGTCCTCGCGCAGCACCTTGCACGCCTGCGCGCCTGAGTAGTCGAACTCACATGCCTGACCGATGATGATCGGTCCGGATCCGATGACCAGTATCTTCTTGATGTCGTCGCGGCGGGGCACTTCTCTCCTTCGCTGTGGCTCTGAGCAGGACTTACGGTACGATCATGACGGGACACGACGCTTGCCGAAGAATGGCCAGCGACACGCTGCCAAGGACGACCGGGGCTATGGAGCCTCTGCCCCGGTTTCCGACCACGATGCCCGTCGCGCGCCGCTCGTTGGCTTCCTGGAGCACGGCACGCTTCGGATCGCCGCTGCGAATGACCGGGCGCGCCGTGATCCCCTTCTCCGCAGCAGTAGCAGCCATGTTGCGCAGCTGGAACTCGGCGCCGTCCTCGGCCTTCTTTCGCTGCGTCGACGAGAGCAAAGAATCGAGCACGTGGAGCAGGAACACCGTTCCCACCGACTTGGCGGGCATCCCGATGAGCGCGTCGAGGGCCCGGAGCGACGATGCCGAGAAGTCGATGGGCACGATCATGCTGCGGCCGAAGCCCTGCGCGAGGTCCGCGGGATGCTCCTTCGTGCGCAGCAGGCCGTAGCGAACCGAGATCGTCGGCACGGGTGACTGCATCGCGATGTCTTCGGCTACGGAGCCTGCAAGAAACTTCGAGAGGGTGCCTCTGCCGTGTGTGCCAACCACGACACCGTCTACGTGCGCCTCGGTGGCCATTGCCACGAGCTCCGAGGCTGGATCACCCGTGGCTACCCGCACCTCGGCCTCCAGACCTGCCGCGGCAAGGCCCGGGGTCAGCCCCCGAAGCTGGTCCCGAACCCGATCCATCTTCGCTGCGATGACCGGTCCTTCCATTCCAGCCGCGTCGATCGCGTGGCCGAGTACGACACGTTTGACGCCCAGCGCAGGGAGTCCTTCGGCGAATCTGACCACGAACGGGAAGTCGCTCGTGAAATCGACGGGCACCATCACGCTTCGAAGCATCGAGCCTCCCACGTCAGACCGGATCTTTCATGTAGTCAGCAGCGCCGTCCATGAGCCGCGTGAACACGCCAAAGAGATAGCGCGCATCGTGCGGCCCGGGCGCAGCCTCCGGGTGGTACTGCACCGAGAATGCCGGTGCGTCTAGCAGCCGGATACCTTCGGTGGTCATGTCGTTCAGATTGACGTGCGTGAGCTGGACGCGACCGAACTCCGCCGAGCGCACGACCGGCGCGACACCCGCCGCGGACCACGCTCCCAAGTCGCCAGCCGCATGCTCGAGCCCCCCGCTCTCCTCGGGTACCAGCCCGCCAATGGAACCGAAATCGACGCAGAAGCCGTGGTTCTGGCTGGTTATCTCTACGCGACCCGTGAGCAGGTTCTTCACCGGCTGATTGCCGCCCCGATGGCCGTACTTGAGCTTGTAGGTCTCCGCACCGACCGCGAGCGACAACATCTGATGCCCAAGACATATGCCGAAGAGGGGCTTCTCGGCAATCAGCTCTCGCAGCGTGCCGTAGAGGTACTCGACCGCGGAGGGATCGCCGGGACCGTTGGCAAGGAAGATGCCGTCGGGATTCTCGGCGAGAACGTCTGCCGAAGATGTGGTCGGCGGCACGACGAGCACGTCACAGCCGGCCTCCGCGAGCCGGCGCAGGATGTTGTACTTGATGCCCGAGTCGAAGGCGACCACTCGGTACTTCGGCCGGACCGGCAGCACGCCGGTGTCGACAGGGACGCGGCCTTCCGGACCCGCCGTGCCCCACTTGTAGCGCTCGCTCGCGGCCACTTCAGCCACGAGATCGCGTCCGACGAGGCCCGGCGACGCCTTCGCCTTCGCGACGAGCGATGCCGGATCGAGGTCTGCCGTCGAGATGACCGCCCGCATCGCGCCGGCCTCGCGGATGTGCTTTGTGAGCCGCCGCGTGTCGACGCCCTCGATTGCGACGATGCCGTGGCGCGCGAGGAATCCCGGCAACGACTCTTCGGAACGCCAGTTCGACGGCTCGCTGCACATCTCGCGTACGACGAACCCGCGGGCGAAGATGCCGCGCGACTCCATGTCGGCGCCGTTGACGCCGTAGTTTCCTATGTGGGGCATCGTCATCGTGACGATCTGCCCTGCGTAGCTCGGGTCGGTGAGAACCTCCTGGTAGCCGGTCATCGAGGTGTTGAATACGACCTCGCCGTCCGCCTCTCCCGGCGCACCACAGGCCCACCCCTCGAATACGGTGCCGTCCTCGAGCGCTAGTAGCGCAGGAGCGCGCTCCTTCACGCACCCACCGTCCCGTCCCTCAGCACAAGCTTGCCGTCCACGACGACCTCACGGGCCGCACCCTTGAGTTCATTGCCGAGAAACGCCGAATTGCGCGAGCGCGACTCGAAGAACTCGCGCGTGACGCTGATGCTCGCATCCGGGTCCAGCACCGTGATGTCCGCGATGTTGCCTGCCTCTAGCGCGACTGCCGGCAGGCCGAGTGCAGCCCGGGGCGCGATCGAGAGCACCCGCGCAACGCCAGCCCAGTCGAACTTGCCCGCGTGCACGAGGTGGGTCGTCACCAGCGGTAGCGCGGTCTCAAGCCCCGTCGTGCCGAAGGGCGCGACCTCGAATTCGAGCTCCTTCTCGTGAGCGGCGTGTGGCGCATGATCGGTCGCGATGCAGTCGATCGTGCCGTCGAGAAGGCCGTCCAGAAGCGCGGCAGCGTCTTCGGCCGTACGCAGGGGCGGGTTCATCTTGCGGTTGGTGTCGTAGGTCTCGAGCGCGTCTTCGGTCAGGAAGAGGTGGTGCGGCGTCACCTCGGCGGTGACCCCGATCCCGCGCGCTTTGGAATCGCGCACGAGCGCGACGCTGCCGGCGGTCGAGATGTGGGCGAGGTGCAACCGGCAGCCGGTGAGCTCCGCGAGCCGTATGTTGCGCGCGACCATGACTTCTTCGGCGGCGGCGGGCCAGCCGGGCAGGCCCATGCGGGTGGAGACGACGCCTTCGTTGGCGACGCCCTTCCCTACCAGCGCGGCGTCCTCGCAGTGAGCGATGACGGTCGTGCCAAAGCCCCTCGCGTAGTCCATGACGCGGCGCATCATGCCCGAATCCGCGATGTCGCTGCCGTCGTCGGAGAACGCGACGGCTCCTTCCGCGACCATGTCGCCGATCTCGGCGATCGCCTCGCCCTTGCTGCGCGCGGTCAGCGCGCCCACCGGGTATACGCGAACGACGCCCTGCTCTTCGGCACGCTCCACGAGAAAGCGCACGTGAGAGCCTGTGTCGCAGACCGGCAGCGTGTTCGGCATCGCGCAGACGGCAGTGAAGCCGCCGTGCGCGGCGGCGCGCGTACCGGATGCGACGGTCTCCTCGTCCTCGCGGCCGGGCTCGCGCAGGTGCGTGTGCACGTCCACGAGACCGGGCAGCACGATCATGCCCGTGCAGTCGATGACGGTGGCGTTCTTCGGCGCATCAGCGGCAGCGCTCTCGCCCACCGCGGCGATGCGCGCGTCCTTGACCAGCAGATCGGCGATTCCGTCACGACCCGACTGGGGGTCGACGAGCCTCCCACCCCTAAGCAGCAGCGTCACTCTCGGCACCTCCCAGCAGCAGATACATCGCGGCCATCCGTACGGCCACGCCAGCATTGACCTGATCGAGCACGAGCGTTCGCGGCGAGTCAGCCACGTCCGCCGAGATTTCCACGCCGCGGTTCATCGGTCCTGGATGCATCACGATCATCTCGGGTTTCGCAGCGTCGAGCCGCGCCCCGTTCATGCCGAAGAAGCGCGCGTATTCCCGAAGCGACGGGAAGGGCATTCCTTCGGCACGCTCCATCTGGATGCGCAACATGTACGCGACATCGAGTTCGTGCAGCACCTCGTCGAGCGATGTGGCAACCTCGGCCCCGAGCACATCGGGGCGAGCCGGCATGAGCGTCGCCGGAGCAATCACGATCCGCCGCGCGCCCACGATCTTGAGCGCGCGCACCAGGGAGCCCGCGACGCGCGAGTGTGCGATGTCGCCGACGATGCCCACCGTGAGGCCCTCCAGACGCCCCATC